>CAZIBE010000030.1:0-38701 GCA_964536685.1 uncultured Calditrichaceae bacterium
TCCCTACGGGAAAGGAACCACTTCGTGGTGGGAAAATGACCGTGAGAGACCTTTTTAGAGTGAACTCATTTATAATAATATTCATTTTTGTTCATTAACTTGGGCTTTTCGCAAATTCATCTTATGTGTCACAATGCGACGCCTTTAGCGTTATCTGGTTTTTAGGATTTTGAATTTAAGGTTTAAGCGGGGCAGGCTCAAGTTGTAAGACAACCGCCAGATTATCGATAGTATCCTCGGGAATTTCTTTTTTGACAGCCTGCCAGGCCTCGGCAAAATTAGTACGATGGCTCTTTAGCGGTTTGGCAAAGACGGCGTTATACAGACTAAAGTCAAACTCCTCTGCGCCACGGCGATAAAAACAGACCTTGCTTTCCGGCGGTAAATCCATACGCCGGCCGTTAATCAAACCGCTATAGCGAAACTCTCCATCCAGCACCGTAGTATGCGCGGCATCGTCCCAGCCATCCGGCAGCCAGACGCGCGGCGGCGGCTGATTCACTCCGCCGTACCACAATTGTCCGCCGGCAAATTCGACCACTGTCAGAGAAAAAGTCAACGCCACATCAAACTTCTGCGGATTGAACACGTCGACCAAATCGTGCAGCACCGTGCGCAGCACATCCAGCGCAAGCCGGCCGGCAGAGTTGGAATTTCGGAAATAGCCGGTTACATAATTTTGCAGCATCAGCCGCAGGCTTAAGGCGGGATAGTTTTTTTCGAAAGAGCTGACCAGTAAAAGAATGAGCCGTTCGTCGTCAGCATATACGGGAAGGATGCCGGAAACGACCGGTTCTTTTGATGATTTAACCAGGGCACGCAAACTAAAAGACGGCTCGTTCATCTCTATAATTGTTCCGTTCAGGCTATCTAAAAACTGATGAATACGCGTATCGGAACGAATGGTTTTGAGCTTGTCTTTTAAGTGGCGGATTTGTTGACGCATCTCGTCGTTTTGGCGCAAAACTTCAATGATATTTTTCCGCAAGGCCAGATGCGTACGCACGCGGGCGTTGATCTCCATCGGATCGAACGGTTTGGTCAGATAATCCACCGCTCCCACGGCCAGACCGCGCGCTTTATCTACCGATTCGTTTTTTGCCGAAAGAAATATCACCGGAATGTAGCGGGTTTCCTCCCGCTGCTGCAACTTGCGGCACACTTCATAACCATCCATGTCCGGCATCATGATATCCAGTAAAATAATATCCGGTTTAGACTGGAAAGCGGTTTTTAAAGCTTCTTTACCGGAAGCAGCCGTAAAAATCTGATAATGGGAATTGATGAGCGCCCGGGAAAGTAATTTCAAATTTATGGGATTATCATCTACCGCTAATACTTTATACTGCATACTCCGCTCATTTTAAGATGGAAATACACTTCCGTGTGAATCGATTTCCTTATTTAGATATTCGGCGGGCAATCAAAAATCATAAGGGAAATGGATAAAATGGAGAACATGTTTGAAAGATGAATTTAAAAAAAGAGCGCTGTGTTGGGCTGAAGCCCGCTTGATTAAGGCGTTCTCTTTGTCTGCGAGCTAAAGCTCGTGGCAATTCAGAAGATTCTCATGGAAAATTCAGACATAGGGATTCAAAGCATGAGTCTGCTCTAAAAACCAGTTTTTGTCATTTCGAACGCAGTGAGAAACCTTATATCCTCAATAAAAACAATAGATTTTTCGTCGCCTTGCTCCTCGCGGCAAAGGCCGTCCCGTTTTCCGCCACGGAGTGATCCCTACGGGAAAGGAACCGCTTCGTGGTGGGAAAATGACAGTGAGAGACCTTTTTAGAGTGAACTCAAGCATTGAATCCCTATGAATCCCCATCCTTAACAAACAACCAAAAATATTTTCCCGGCAAATCCCCATTTAAAATCAGAACAACTCCCGCCAGCCCCATTCGTAATTCATAATTCGTAATTACTTGGTGGTCATGGTGTACATACCATCCCAATCATCTCCCGGCGGCGTTTCTTTAAACACACGGCAGCGTTCCAGATAACGTTTGGAAGGATTATCCTCTTGACGGATAGACAAAGCTTGCTGAAAGTAATTAATGGCCCAATCCCAGTTTTGCTCTAAATAGTAAGCAAAGCCCTTTTCGAACAGTTCGACCACGCGCAGCATATCATTGGGCAGGCCTTTTTCGGTGATGCCTAACAATTCGTAAACCTTAACCGGCTCGGTTTTGCCTTTAACGCGCAGTAAATCCAGCGGACGAACAATGATTAAATCGCCGGCCTTTTTAACCGTCTCTTCCCCAATCATAATTGACGTGCCGTATTCCTTGTTGGCTGGTTCCAGCCGGGCGCCCAGGTTCACCGAATCGCCCATAACAGTATAATCGAAACGCGTCTCCGACCCCATATTGCCGACCACCATCGGTCCGGTATTGACGCCGATGCGCGCGGATAATTCCGGTTTGCCCAGTTTACGCCAGCCGGAGCGCATCTTTTTGAGCTGTTCCTGCATATCCAGCGCCGTGGCGCAGGCGTTAAAGGCATGGTTGCCTATGTCGATGGGCGCGCCAAATACGGCCATAATGGCGTCGCCTTCGTATTTATCCAACATGCCGTCGTATTTGAAGACGATGTTGGTCATTTCCGTTAAATATTCGTTTAGCAAATGTACCAACTCTTCCGGTTCCAGTTTCTCCGAAATAGTGGTAAATCCGGCCACATCGGAAAACAAAACGGTGCAGACCTTCTTTTCGCCGCCCAGCTTAATCTTTTCGGGATTGGCCAGCAACTCATCCACCACCGCTTTAGTTACAAAATGCGAAAACGTACTACGGATAAAACGCTTGCTGCGTTCTTCTGTCATGTAGCGGTACATGTAAACAAAGGTGAAGGTAAAAAACAAGGTCAACAGCGGTGCGATCATTTCGATCCATAAATTACTAGAAAGGAAGATCATTGCTGCGCCGATTATATAGCCTAACCCGAATAGCAGCATTAGTATAATACTGAGCACCGGGCCGGTATAGCTGATCAAAATGCCTAAGACCACGCCCAGGGCGGCCATAATCAAAAAGCTGCTTAACTTGCTTGCCCGGTGAATAAAACTCTGGCGAAACAGCGTGTACATAATATTGGCATGGATTTCCACTCCGGGAAAGGCCTGCATGAAAGGCACGTTACGCAAATCGAACAACCCGGCCAGCGACGTGCCCAGCAGAATAATTTTATTCTGGAACAACTCCGGCGGCAGATTGCGCTCTTTGGCGTTCAGCACATCGTAAAAGCTGATATAGCGGAAAGATTTAAACGGCCCGGCGTAGTTAATCAGCATATTGCCGTGATCGTCCACAGGAATTTCCCTGAGCAGTTCATTCTGCCCATAGAGCGCTAGAACGTCGCGCTGCTCGTCGAAGTAGATGGAATCGGTACCAATAACGTCCATAAAAATCTTAAAGCCCAGCGATGGATATAGGTGATTATTGAAGTTGGTAAACAGATGGATACTGCGTACTACGCCGTCCACATCGGCGCTAAAGTTCACATGACCGCAGCCGCGGCTGGCGTTGAGCAAATCAAAAAAACCGCTTTCGAAACGTTCCTCCCGGCGAAATTTTTCGATTTGCGAAAGAGGCAGCCTGTAATAAAATTTAGCCGCGTCAAAGCCCTCCGGTTCTTCCGTCATCACCGGTCGCCAGTTATCGGAATCGGCCTGGGCAAAATAGAGCGCCGTGTAAACATTGCCGGCCTGACGCACAGTGTTCACAAACTCCACATCCTGCTCCGGATGCCAGGTGTCGCGATCGTATAAAATATCAAGGCCCACCGCCAGCGCGCCGGCGTCGTGCAGAAATTTTACTAACTTGGAGTGATATTCCCGCGGCCACTGGGAGAATTTGCCCAAAAGCTGATTGCTGCGCTCGTCGATATCAATAATGATGACGTCGTCGATGGTGGGCATATCCGGCGTAAATTTCTTTTTAATGCGCCAGTCGTAGGTTTTAGCTTCGTAGGTGTAAAACAGTTCGGGAGCCAGATATTTGGCCAGCACCCAAACCGCCACGGCGGCGATAAAGCCCAACAAGGCGCCGCTTAAAATTTTTGAGGCGTGCTTTTTGAGCATAGTTCCTCCGGATTTTAGTTTTAAAAATGTAGCTGCCAGCTATGCCAAAGGCGCTCCTTCGGCGTCAGCCTTCAGCTTTCAGCTTTTAATGATTTCCCGGTTTCTATTTTCTAAACTACAACTGAGGTCACAGAGGACACTGAGAATTTAATAATTTTTACTTTCTTTCCACGCGTCTATCCTGATACCCTCGTCTTATTTTTTATTCAATTCTCTAACGTCCCACTTTGTCGTTTCGAATAAGCGAGTGCAGCAAGCGAATGAGAAATCTTCCCTACCCTACTCCAAAGATTTCTCGCCCCGCTAAAGCGGGATTCGAAATGACATCATTATTAGATAGTCTATTTATTTACTTTTTCACTACACGTCTTTCCTGATACCTGCATCTCTTTTCTATTTTCTGATTCCTGATTTCTATTTAAAATTTATCACTGTGCTCACAAAGAACGCTGAGAATTTTTCTTTTGTCATTTGTCTTTAGCGTCGGCTATCAGTTCCCAATTCCCAATTCCTGGTTTTCGTTCTGTGAAACACGCAAATTTTTTACGACTCGGAGAGTCGATCTACTTCTTACTTAACACTTAATACTTAATACTTATTACTTACCACTTATCCATAAAACTCCGCAACAGCCGCAATCAGCTCTTCTATCTCTTCTTTTGTGTTGTAAAAATGTGGCGCTATGCGAATCATGTCATTACGCAGCGAGACAATAATTTGTTTTTCCTGTAGATACTCGTACAATTTCTCGGTTTGTTTACCGGAAAATGAATAAATCCCCGACCAGCGCCGGCGATTCCGGCTGCCCATAAAGCGCATTCCCCTATCTTCCAATCCTTGCACTAACCGTTCGCCAAGGCTCAGCAGGTGCTTTTCAATCTGTTCGATACCCGCTTCCAAAAGCAAACCAACCGAGGCTTCCAAGGCCGTGACGCCCATAAAATTGGCCGTGGCGTATTCAAAACGGCGGGCGTCCGGCAGCAAGTCTAAACGGTAGTCAAAAAAATCCCAGGCATCTTCCACAGCCAGCCAGCCGGTAAAAGCCGGCCGCAGCCGTTCAAACAAGTGCGGAGCGATGTACATAAATCCGGCGCCCATAACGCCCATCAGCCATTTATGACCGCCGTTGGATAAAAAGTCGATATTACATTTCTGCACATCTAACGGCAGCGCGCCCAGTCCCTGTATGGAGTCAACGGAAAAAATCATGTCCTCGCGTTTGCAAATTTCACCAATAGCTTGTAGATCGTTGCGAAAGCCGTTGGAAAACTCCACAAAGCTGATGGAAAGCAACCGTGTTTTAGACGATATCAATCTTTCAATATCTTCGATTAATATTTCGCCGTTGCGTTGAGGGACATATTTCATTACCACACCAAAGCGCTCCAGATTTTTAAAGGGATAGATGTTGCTGGGAAATTCCACTTCCGTTAAAATGATTTCATCCCCTGCCTGCCATTCCAGGCCGTTGACCAGATGATTAAACCCCTCCGACGTATTCTGAATAAAAGCGATGTCTTTTGCCTGAGCGTTGATCATCTTGGCTAACATTTCACGCAAACGCTGACGCGTTTGGTCGGCCGCTTTAAAATTATCAATCAAACCAAAGCTGCGCTCGTCAATAAATTCATCGAGACGGTCGGTTACGCGCGTGGATAGCGGCGAAATAGCCGCGTGATTCAAATAAATTTTTTGGGCGGTAATGGGAAACAATTTACGGTACTGGCGAAAGGGCATGGCGTTTCTCCTCAATCAATAAAGGAAAATATACCTTTTTAAGTTATAATTGACAAATGAAGAATATCAAAAACCAAACATATGATTTTGGCTGTCTTCATTATGGTTAAAGAACGGACGCAGGAGGAGATTATTTAATACGACTTTGGAAGTTTGTTTTAAGCGCGTAATCGAGAATATCTCTAACGGAAAAAAAGGAGTACGGATTAAAAATACAATCCTAAAACGACCCGTTCTAAATTGTTGCATGTAATTTAATTTTATATTCCCGGTTCCCGATTTTTCTAAGAGAGAACTAAATCATCCATCGTGCTCTCACTTTACCAGCACAAACTTGCCGAAGCGCGTTTGGCGCAGGCTGCCGTATTTAAAGGAAACGGAATAAAAGTACGTCCCGCTGGAAAGACGGCCGGCAGTCACATCCATACTATGCGTTCCGCCGGCGGTTACCTGTTGCCGGTACGTACACACTTTGCGTCCCCGCACGGAATACACCGTCAGCTCCGCCGCGCCCGCCGCCGGCGTTTGATAGCGAATATGGGTTTGGCCGTTAAAGGGATTGGGATAATTGCCTAACAGAGTCAGCGTTTGCGGCAGCGGCGCGGGCGGTTCCGTCTTTTGATCAAGTTCGAAATAATGCGCCACCTGTTTCATCAGCGAATCGCGCTGCGCCTCTTCGTAGATGGTTTCAAAGGGGAAACCCATGTAAAACAAAGCTCCGGCCTTTTGACCGCCTGGGAAAAATCCTGTGTAACAAACAGCCGCTGTTTCGCCGGTGGAGTAGATCAAGGCTTTTTGACTGCCGTTTAACGGAACAATGACGTCGGGATAATCTTCGGGATAAACGCCGTGCGTACCGTCGTCAAAATCCAGAGCCAAATTCACAAACAAAGAATCATTTGAAACCACGGCATGGGATTTGGCGTCGTCGCGCAGATAATCCGCTTTTAAAAACTGATGAAAAAAAGTTGTATCGCTGGCACTGCCCCGCCTCACCAAATCCCAGGCCACTTCGGAGCCGCTGATAAAGAGCTTGCCGCCCTGCTGCAAATAGCTTTTAACCAATGTCTGCTCGGCGTCGCTGAACGTCTCGTCCACGGTGCTCTCGTCGCCCAGTACCCAAAAGACGGCGTCATAATCATTTAGTTCGACTAAGCTGTCTGTCAGGGCTTCGTTGGGCGCGGTTTCGAAGGGCACGCCGCAGTATTGCAAGGCGCGGCCTAAAGTGGCGGCAAAGGGATGATAGGCTTTACGCCAACTGCCTTGCGAGGCCGACGTACGATCAAAGCCGTCCACAATCAGCGCCCGCGGATAATCGTCGCGCCGGTATAATCCGTAAGTATCGGAAATAGTGCCTAAAACGGAAGCATCATCCGCCGAGTAAGCGCGCAGGCGAAAATATAAGGCTTGGTCATTTTGCAGGTCAAAGCGGTATTCGGTGGAGTCAGCCGGCAGTGATTCCGTCTTATCCCAATTCTGATCGTCGGCCGAAAGCTCAAGAACATATCCCCCGGCCGCGTCCCCGCCGCTTGTCCAGCGCAATTTCCCCTGCGGCAGGTAACACACTTCCTGCAAATTAGGCTGCAGCGGCGCTCGCGCCATCTCGCCCATATTGATATAGTAACGGGGCGTGTAAGCGGTAATTTCGTAATAATAATAATTAGTATAGGAAACGCGCCAGTTAAACCCGGCCGCTTCCACCATATCCAGGCTGCCGTCGCCGCGGTGCGCTACAATTAAGCGCACATGTCCCACCTTATGGCAGGCGTCCCCGGGTTTGGTTTTATCCCAGCTATCATACGCTTTGGTAATATCGTCGTCCATCATGCGCGTGGAATAATGGGTGGGCAGCTTCCAGCAGCGCGAAACAAATCCGGAGCAGTCCACACCTACAGCCGAAGCGGTACCGCAGCATTTGGAGGTGTATTTATCGCCGGCATACTTCCCCGCGCTAATTTCATCGGTAAACTGCTTAACCGTTTCAAATCCACCCCATTTGTAGGGCACGCGGCGCATGCGTCCCACGGAAAGCCAGTAGGGCGTTTCCACCTGATAGCCGTATTGATCGGTAATCGTTCCATTGGTCAGATTCTTTGCCTGACAATCCCAGTACAAATTCACATATTTAGCGGCAATGTCCAGCGCCTCATTGGGCGTTACCGGCGGGAAGTCGCTGATCTTTCGTAAGGGATGTGCACCTTCGGGAACTTCCGCTTCCTGCAACGGTGAAACGGCCGGTTCGATATTTTTATATTCTTCAGGAAAATATAACACCCGCGGATTCTTGGCGGATTTGGTATTTATTACATCCCATTTAAGAATGTCGACGCCCTGAGGCGTATTTACCATCTGATACAAACCTTCCACGCCTACAAATAAATCGCGGTAGGTTTGCAGATAATTATTCAGCGGAAGATTAATCGTTGCCAAATGGATCCCCCCGGCGCTGTACACCTGCGCCTGCCGCTTAACTTTTAAAGGGACCTGACTAATGAAAAACTCCGTATGCACATAAATATTGCCCTGCCCGTCACGGCCCAAGGCCTGCAAACTGGCCAAAGGTAAAGCGGAAAATGTTAAAGCGATGGATTTTTGCACATGGCCGCCGGCATCGGACAATTCGACTCTGCCAGAGAAAGGGTTTTCCTTAAAAACACGTATTCTGCCCGCTGCGACGACCGGCGCTTTGTGCAACGCCCTGCCCTGCGCGTTGCTAACTTTTGCACTGCCGTCGGAAAAACCGATTCGTACCGTCCCCGGCGCAACCGCTTTTAGCGTACGAATAACTTCGCCTGGTGGCGCGCTGTAATGATAGGCCGCTTTGCCTGCCGAAAAACCGGTTACCTGATTATCGCTCAGCAGAATATAATTTCCCTTTGAAAAATAAACGAAATCACGCCCGTTAGCAGGAACACGCTCTTGCGCTACCTGCCGGTTCTTTACGAACACTTTTAAGGCGTCATGCGCATTGTCCAAAATCAGCAATGTATCGTGTGCAACGCAGAACGTTTGCGGTCCGTAAACGCCCCCGGGAAAATATAATTTGCCGACGTCCCCGGCCTGATCGCTCCAGTTCAGGCGCCATATTTTTTGGGGATTATCTGCAAAAACTGCGGTTATAAAAAAGAAAAGAAGCAGATAGAAAAATCTCATCTAATCCTGCCAGTCGTTAACGCTCAGCAATTCCTCATTGGAAATGGTGAAATTTGAATTTAGTAATTTATAGGCCCAGTAATTTTTAAGCACGGCCTTAACATAATGCCGCGTTTCACTAAATTCAATATTTTCTATAAATATATCCAGATGATTGGCTCCGATTAATGTTCGCCAGCGCTTTACTCGGTGCGGACCGGCGTTATAAGCGGCCAGCATGTACATCTTTTCTCCGTCAAACTGACGGTCTAATTGTTTTAAATACAAACTGCCAAGATGAATATTTACTTCCGGATCGAACAGTTGCTTAGTGTTCTTTACAGTAACGCCGGCTAAACGCGCCATATCTTTTGCCGTAAAGGGCATTAATTGCATCAGACCATAGGCATTGGCATGAGAAACCACCTGCGATCGGAACGCGCTTTCCTGTTTAATCAGGCCCATAATAAGTTCTTTTTCCAGGCCGTAACGTTTAGCGTATTTTTGTACGATGCCGTCATAATAAAACGGGAAGCGCTCTTTAAGCATGAAGGCTTTTTCGATATAGGACATATCGCTGAAATAGCGCCGGTTAATCCAATCGTAGGTACGGTAGGCCTCGCCGTAGGCGGAAAATTTTTTGTAAATTTCCGCCAAAGCCAGCCACTCTTCTCGGCTGTGAACTTTACTTTTAATATTCTTTAAAACCAAAAGCCCATAAGTTTCGCCTAACAGTTCGCGCACTAAAAAAGCGCGCTCAAAATCGCTCATCAGCCGGCTTAAGCCCTTGCCGCTAACGACCAGTAAATTAGGACTCTCCCGGAATTCGCGCGCCAGATGCAGCACCGTATCCATATAGGATTTGTGCCATAAATAGCTGCGCAAGGTGTAATAGTCATCCCAGAGATTCGCCGCCAAATCCACTTGCAACCGTTTGGCTTCATCTCCCTGCCCTAAGGCGGCCAAACAGTAGGCCGACCAATATTGTGCGCGATCCAGACTGGTTTTATCCCATTTTTTACGGCGAATTTCGTTAAACACTTGCAAAGCGTCTTTAGTGTGCCCCAGACGATAAAGGGTGAAGCCCTCGCGGAATTTGGCCTCGCGGCCAAACTGACTGCGCCGCCAGCGCCGGGCTATCAGCCGGTACAATGTTAAGGCCTGTTCGTAATCGCCAATCCGTTCGTACAACCAGGCGGATTTCCACACGACCTCGGCCGCCAGGCGACGGCGCGGATAACGGTCGGCGTAATCTAAATAAACTTCGACAGCCTTAGTACGCATACCCAGCCGTCGGTAGCAGCGCGCGGTGTACAGGCGAATATGCGGTTCAAGTTTTTTATTATGCAGATTTTTGAGCATATTTTTCAAACCGTACAGCGCCGTACGAAATTTGCCGCGAATATAGTATAAACGAATCAAATTAAAACGCGCCCGTTCTTTTAAATCCGTTTTAGTAGTCTGAGCCACAAAATCTTTTAATTGCTTTTCGGCCTGAGCGTAACGGCGGTTTTGGATATAAACTTCCAAAATATCCCAGAAATGACGCTGAAAAAATTCCGGTTGTTTTTGTTCAAGCGCGCCGACCAGGTACAGCGTAGCTTTTTGCCGGGGATATTTTTTTATGATCTGAAAAAATGCTTTTTGCGCCTTTTGTTGCCGACCGCTTTTCTGCAATGCGTAGGCAGTTTTGATGCACACTTCGGCCTGTTCGGGAAAATCCATGTTTTCGCACTTAATCATGCGAAAATACTGTAATGCCTTGTCATAGATTCCATTATCATAATAATACTGTGCCAACGGCAGCAGCAGCGAATCGGCCAGAGGATGGCCGCCATATTTACGGATAAAATGCCCGGCTACGGCTGCTCCCGAATCCTTTTGCAATTTCCATAGGCTGCGAATATAAAAATAGTGACTGAAGGGATTTAAAAAATTTCTTTTTTGGTAGAGATTTTTAAAGAGGGATAAACTGTATTGATATTGCTGCGCTTTATAAGCCGAATAGGCTACTCTAAACAGTGCTTCCGGCCGAATCTCGGAGGGATTTTCCGCCTTGAGGTAATTTGTAAAAGCTTGCTGGTAAGCGCCCTGTTGAAACAAACTATCCGCACGTAACAATAGCACCGATTGGTCCAGCGGCGGTCGGCCTCCGCCCACTAAGGGCTGCTGCCAGTAAGGCGCACATAGAACAAGCGCTGTAGCGAAAAAAATCAAAATCCTTTTTGACATCAAATCACCCCGGAGTTCCTGTTTCTGCTTTAAGTTTCGACTTAAAAGATTACAGGTTTAAGGCGTTGCCTGCTTTTGAACAGATATTGCCGTCTTCTGTCCCCTTTTTGTTTGATGGATCACAGAATAAACTGAACTTGCGGATTTATCAGGCCGAGTACGGCTCCCCTCCCCGCAACTACAATATTTCGATTCTTGCTCTTGCGCGCTCTCTTTTCTCTTGCTCTGAAGAAAATCGGAGTAAGAGCGAGAGTAAGAAGTAAGAGTAAGAGTTTGGCAGATTATTTAAAACCAAACACGTCCTGTTTTTGCTTTAAACGAACTACGGCCTGTGTTTATTTCTCATCCAGTTCCAGTAAACTTAGCTTGATGGCTTTGAGCAGCGCCTCCTTCAGCCCGGAATCATTCTGTGTATCAAATTGCACCAACTTTTCGTCCCTGTCGGCACGCAGCGGCATGGAAGATTGCAGAGAGTCGTCCACCGCTTTAGCCGTGAGCAGAAAATAAGGCGTATAATAGCGGTTTTCGTACTGGCGCAGGGCTGCTTCTAACTCCACATTTTCCCGTTCGAATAAAATCAGGCTGAACGGCGCCCGCGGAATAATCAGGTTGTAGGTCGTAAAATCATCCGCTTTCGATGGATCTTCGAGCAGATAAATGAATACTTCTCTTTCAGCGCTCAATTCCAGAGTAAAGAAGCGGATATCAGGCCAGTCGACTAAGGTTTCTGTCTTGCGATCTTTTAGTAAGATTTCAAGCTGATGTTCGCTCAAAACGATTAACGGTATTTCCAGAACATCCATTAGGATATTTTCTCCAATAAATCGGCAAATTGCTTCAGGCGTCCGCCATCCTCATACAGATCATCCTGCCTGGCAATGTCCAATAAAAAATCATCTTCTGCCGACAGCGGCGCTACTTGTTGAATGAGTGTGATTTCCTTCTCGGAACGGCTGAATATTTTATTTACAAAGCGTTTAAAAGCGGAGTGGCGCTGCTGAGCCTGTTGTTCCGCTTTACGCCGTTGATAATCTTCCTCCGTCAACAGCCAGCGTCGTTCTATCCAAAAATTAATCTTCTTTAAAAGCAGGTTGAGATTTCCGCTGCTTTCTTCCAGCAAATCGTTTAACCGTAAGCCCTTGTTAAATTTGAGCAGCAGTTGGCGGTCTTTGGGGCCGAATTCCTCAAATTCTAAATCCGGCTCGGTAAATATTTTCTGATCAGGGTCCGGCAATGATTTGAGCAACCGTTTGCGCTCAGCTGCAAAATGTTCGCATTCTAATAAAATCTGGGCATTGTCCAGGGCAATCCGTTCTTTATGCTTCTCCTGATCAAAGCGACCGTAAAACTTACCCTGTTTCCAGACGGACATAATAGTTACGGCTTCCAGAGGGTCACAGTTTCCCAGAGCGCCGTTTACTACTTTTCCCCTGGCAAACTCAATCTCCCCTTTTTGCGCTCCGCTCTCTAAAAAGAGGATACCGCTTTTGCCGGTATTTTCAAAGGTCTGAATCAAATCAAGCAGTGAAAAATCTTCCAGCCGGCCTTCCAACTGGTTGGCGCTTTTCTTGTCATCCTTTAGAGCAGGCATTAAAAAAGAGCGCAGGATATATTCCATTTCTTTGCGGTGAACAGGCAGTTTGATAAGGTCAATGGCGCCGGATTGCCAAAGCATCGAGCGGTCCGTGTAATCCAGGTCGCCCGTAAAACAGACAAAGGGAGCCTGCAAACCCGCCTGGCGGTAACCGCTCAGCCAACCCGCTAATTCTTCTAATTTATTTGAGATAAAAAACAGATAGGCCGGATTTTCGAGTTCCGCGTACTTAATGGTTTCTTCCATATTGCGCGCCCAGGTGAAATGCACCGGCATATGTCCGTAATTAGTGGACAGCAGATTAAAGTGCTCCTGTTTTTCACTGACTACAAATACGGTGTTCATACTTCTTCCTTCGGCGCTTCTTTGATTGCAGAAGCATCTTCTTCCGCCTCTTGTTTTGGCAATTGAGGCATTTGTACTTGTAATATAATATCTTTAATATCGCGTACAACACGTTCGTCAAACGACAGCCAACTTACCTCTGCCGGCAAATGAAAACGGGATTGCAGGCGGCGCAGCGCTTCTTCACCGGCCACATGGGCTGCGGCAATTACGCAGGGCGCCAGCTTCACGGTTAATATCTTTGAGATAAGATAATTGGCATACTCAAAACTTGCTTCATTGCGGCCGTCCAGTAAAAACACGTAACCGGCTAACGTTTGCGAAAGTTCCACCAGGGATTCCAGGCCTAAATGGCTCATCTTCATACCCAGCAAAAGAATACTGGATTTTTCGTTAAGAGGCAACTGGGCTAAACGCATCTTATTTTTGTCGCGTGTACTTTGCCGCCCGCTAAGCAGCTTTAAAAAATGGGCCAGCGCTTCTTCATCCGGACTTAGCACCATCACTTTTGCCTGCGCCTCACCGGATGTAAAGATATTCCGCTGAATGGCGGTAATCTCATCGTCTGTAAAAGCCACTGGCGCCACAGCCGCGCCTTCTTCCGGGGGCAGGCTTTCGTGCACCATGTGCTCGGCAGCGCGATTGACCTGCAAAAAGCCGCCGTTTTTCAACTGAAGCAAATGCTCTACGGTTTGACAATTCGTGTAAAAGGCATTTTCCAGCGCTTCGTTTAACATACGCGGCTGGCTGATAAAGGAGATAAATCTGGGATCAATATCCAGCGCTGCCTGTTTTAAATCGCCCAAATTTTTAACGCGCAACACACTGCCCGGCGCGGCCAATTGCTGCAGCCGATCGTTAAAATCTTTTAAAATACGCCTGCGTAAAATCAATAAACCCGGAGTAGAGACGGGCACCATTTCCGGACTGCGCATGCGGCTGGTAACGGAAAAGACAAAGCTACCTTTCTCCCATAAAAACATGTGCAAAATCGCTTTAAGTCCGCGGTGCACACCCACTTGCGCTTCATCCACATGGCCTTTCCAAAAAAATATTTTACCGCTGTTTTTTTCGGAATAAATTTTTAGTATACCGGAGCGCGCCTCCCGTCCAAGCATACGGAACAATACCGCCAGATTGACGTCTTCTAAGCGCCCCTGAGAATAGACAGTAGCGGTATCCTTGCTCTGGCTAAACGCCCGGATGAAATATCTGATGCTGTAATAAACTTCTTCCAGCGAAACGGCGCTGTCATACACGCGGCGAGCGCCCAGTTCGTAAAAAGCCAGCCGTTTATTGGCGTTTTGCGGAACATTGAATACAAAAATATTTTTTTGCCCCATCTGCTGAAAAAAATGAATCACCTGCTTACGGTCTGATTTTAAAAGCGTAGCGTAATTGATTAGGGCCAGAGGAAGCTTGCTAATTTCGGCCTGTTCTAAAAAGGAGGAAATGGATTCAAAAATAAGGGGTTTGTAGCCGTCCGACTCCACATAGGAATGGTACACTTCCACATGGCTTTCGTCGGCGTCGATGATCACAATATTTTGTTCGGATTGCTGGTTTTCCACTTACAGCCTCCACGGATTAAATATAGTTAAATTTAGGGATGAGGCGGCGTATTGTCAAGGTTTAACTACTTTATTTTTTGATACTTATACAAAATATGATACAAAACGATGCCGTAAGCCACCGAAACATTAAGCGATTGCTTGATGCCCAGCATGGGCAAATCGACCGCCAAATCGGCTTCCTTCACTACTTCCTGCGACACGCCGTCCACCTCGTTGCCCATTACTACACACAGCGGGAAGCGGTACTGGGCCCGAGTGTAGGGCACGCTGTTGCTGGTGTGTTCTACAACCACGATTTGTACTTTTTTTTCTTTTAAGCGACAAATTACCGGCAACGCATCTTTAGCATATTCCCAGGGTACGCTGTCGGTAGCGCCCAGAGCGGTTTTGTCGATTTCGCGGCGCGGCGGCTGCGCCGTGTAACCGCTGAGAAATAATTTTTTTAAGCGCACACCATCGCTGCTGCGGAAGATACTGCCCACATTGTGCATGCTGCGGATATTTTCCACCAGCGCATAAATGGGCAGCCGTTCCAATTGCTGCAATTCATCCAGGTTAGGCTGCCGGTTAAAAATTTCTTCGAAAGTCAATTTACGGATAGCGTTCTTCGTCATTTGCTCCCTGCTCTTATTTCAGCGTCAGCTTAACCACGGTTTCGATATGATAGGTTTGCGGAAACATATCCACCGGCTGAACCGCATCGATGTAGTAGCGTTCTTTTAGGATGGCCAAATCGCGCGCCAGCGTGGTCGGATTGCAGGAAACGTACACAATGCGCCGCGGTGCAATGTCGCGGATGTAACGCACTACTTTTTCGTGCATGCCGGCGCGCGGCGGATCGGTGACCAGAATATCCGGCTTGGGCTGCGTATCCTGCAAGCGGTGCAGTAAATCGCCGCCTACAAAACGAACATTCGCCGCGCCATGTTCGCGCGCATTTTGTTCGCCGTCAGTTACCGCGCTTTCCACCAATTCAAAACCGATAACTTCCCTGGCCTGCTGCGCCAAAAACAAGGTAATGGTACCCGCGCCGGCATATAAATCCCAAACAATGCTGTCAGGCGTAATCTCGGCAAACCGCATGACCTGTCCGTACAGTTTTTCCGCTTGCGCCGTATTGGTCTGAAAAAAAGAATTGGCCGATATTTTAAAGACAAACGGCCCGATTTTATCCTGAATAAAATATTTACCAGCCAGCGCTATTTCCTTTTCGCCCGTAGCCACCTGCGCCAGCCGCGTGTTGACATTGTTTACCACGCTGACCACTTGCGGAAAGCGCTGCACTAACTCTTCGGCCAGAGGACGCAGGTGATCTGTCTGCTCGTACGCGGTCACTATATTTACCATGACCGATTTATCGTGGTTGCTCTGACGCAGCACTAAAAAACGTAAAAAGCCCTGCTGCGTTTTTAGGCCGTAAGGCGGCAAATCCTTTTTTTGCACATAATCGGAAATGTGTTTTAAAATGGCGTTGGCTTCATCCGATTGCAGCAGGCAGGCATCTATCTGCAAAATTTTATCGAAGGTACCCGGCACATGCAGCCCCAAAGCAAATCCTTTATTAATGGATTCGTCGTCTAATTCCTGCGGCAACAGCCAGCGGCGATCGGAAAAAGAAAATTCCATCTTATTACGGTAAGACAGCGGCTTTTCGGAGCGCAGCACCTCAGCCACCGGCGGGTTCTCCAGTCCGGCCAGATGCTCCAGCGATTCACGCACGATCTCCTGTTTGGCCTGCAACTGATCTTCGTAAGATAAATTTTGCCAGGTGCAGCCCCCACACCAGCCAAAATAGGGACACGGCGCCGGCTGACGCAAAGCGGACGGCGTGAGGACATCTAACAGACGGGCTTCTGCAAAGGCCGGTTTGCGCTTTTGAATGCGGGCGCGCACCACATCGCCTGGCAGCGCTTTTTTAATAAACACCACATAATTATCCACGCGGGCCACACCGGCGCCGCCAAAGGCTAGTTTTTCGATTTCAAATTCATATTCTTTTCCGCGGGAGACGGGATATTTTTTTTCACTCATGGCATCTGCTGTATTACGTTACGTACCTGCCTGCCCAGCAAAGGATCGGAAAACATGCGTAAATCCCGCTGGACAGCGTCATTTAGAGTTTGCGTAAAGACGCGCACCTTGCGAAATGTTTCGTAGGTGAATGTTTCATCGCTTAAAGGAAAAATGGATTTGTTGGTTAACAAGGGATCAATGTCCGCCGCAATTTTACCGGCCGAAACCGCTTTGTCGAACTCTCTGGTGCCGGGAATGGGCGAAAAAGAGGCCAGCCGCACCTGCACGCCTAAATGATGCACAAACAGGATGCTGGCAATCACCTCTTCCAACTCCTGCCCGGGAAGCCCCATTAATACATAGGCCTCCAGTTCCTTACTGCGGTATCCGGCTTTGGTCAGATGCTCTACCGCCTTGATCATATCCTCATTGCTTACTTTGGAATACATATCTTTGCGGCGCCGTTCGTTGGACGTCTCGAAACTGATGCGGATGGTTTTAAATCCGCTGCGATGCATCAATTTGGCCATGGGTAAATCGATGTAACGGGCAAACAAACCGTTGGGCGAATGGAAGCGGACAGGCAGGCGCCGTTTGATGATTTCTTCTAAAATGGCCTGAATGTGTTTTTCTTTGGCAATAAACAAGGCGTCATCGTAAAAAGCAAAATCGCGCAGCTGGAAACGGCGGTACTGCTCCACTACTTCCTGCACAACGCGCCGGGGCTGGCGCCGCGTATAAGGCATGGCAATCTTTTTTTGCGCGCAAAAAGAACAATCGTAGGGACAGCCGCGTGTGGTCATCAAAATCAGATAATCGGGATGGTTGATTAAATCAAACGCCGGGTAAGGATAATCATCGAGCGTCTTTGGCAGTGGCTCTTCATTTAGTTCCACATCTAACAGCTCGCCCAGTAACCGCAACGTTTTGATTTCGCCGGGACCGCTGACGATGTAATCGGGCTTTACCACCTCGCGGGCATGCTGCGGCAGCAAAGTGGCGTAAATTCCCCCTAAAATCACCGGCACGCCGGGCAGATACTGGCGCACCAGGTTCACGGCATAAACCACACCGGGATACCAGTAGGTCATGATGCTTGTTATCAGCACAGCATCGGCGTCGGCATGGTTTTTCAATTGATTAATAAAGTATTGCTCGGAAATTCCGTAACGAGCGTAGCGCCGCGGAATATGTTGCAAAACGGCCGGCTTTTCCACTACTTCTCGGCGATAGTTGCCGATGCCGTATTTTTTTATTTTAACTGAATGACCGCTTTCCGGAGCATGTTTATCCAGGCAGTCTATCAGCGCGATGTCAAAACCAAAAGAACGCAAAAACGAGCCCATATACAACAGCCCCAACGGTTTGCTCCACAAATCGTAGGCTGTAAAATCATAAATCCACGGATTAATCAGCAACAGTTTTTTAGACATCGTTACCCGACAACAAAAGATGAATAGTTAACCGCCATTTCCGGCGGGACAATTTAGTAAAATGCGGGCAAATTAACAAACGAAGACGGGGAAACTCCTGAATATCCAGTGATCAATATTAAATATATACCGATCAGTAAATGGTTTACTCTGAAGGGGCGCCTGTGGCGCAAATAAGGTAATCGGTATCATCCTGATAAATCGGGATTTCGTACAAAACACTCAACTCTCAGGACGAAATGGTTTGTATGTAAACCATTTCTATTCGAGTATATCTCCCCAAGATAACCAAAGGCATTCTCGTAAAGCCATTATTCAAAAAGACGCATGTTGCCTTCAGATGTCCCTTACGGAACATAAATTCTGCTGAAGCGCTCTTTCCCCGGATAGAATGGACTAAGTTAAGTTCATAAATCCCTGTCAGGATTTTCTTCCATGAATTCAGATAGTCGGTATAAATGATTATTAAATACAATAGAAAAAAAGAGTATGGAGTTTGACTCGTGGGAAAATTGCACTGCGAATCTTTGACTTATGAAATATTTGTAGTGCGACCCAGAGGGGTCGCACTACAAAATTATGTACCTAAACTGCTTCGGCCGGAGCCTGAGCCTTATCTGCAGCCTTTGCCTTGCGCCTTTTCCGTTTCTGCCCTTTTTCCATTTCTGCCGGCGTTAAACGGTCGGGATAGGTTTCGTAGGTGGCGCCGTCCAAATGATAGCGGTTATTCAGCTCTACCCAATTATCCAGTTCGGCCTTCACAAAGCGGATGGTGCCTTTCTCAGAATCAAAATAGGAAGGAATTTCATCGTTAAAAGCGCGGCGCGTTAAGTCAAACGGACGCTCGAAACCCAGGTAGCGGGCAGCGGTGGCCGCATTCCACATAGAAGTTTCGTCTTCGCCGTAACCGGGCAGCTTATACTCCCATGATTTTTTCATCTTTTCCATGAACCAATCGGGATCGCTTTTAAAGATGCGGTCTAAAATGGTTTTGTAGCCCTTGCCCTTTTTGTAGGCCAACTGCGCTTTACCAAACTGCGCCGTCAGTGAATCGGGGAACAGTTCATCCAAATTTCGGTAGACCTCTTCTGCCTGATCAAACTCATGTAAATGAATATAAGCCGAAGCCAGGGCTTCTAAACTTTCCTGTGAATTCTCGGCATTGGCGTAGAGGCGGATATGCTCTAAGGCTTCTTCGTAACGGCCTAATTTTGTTAAAGCCAGTGCCATGTATTTATTGGCCAGGATGTCATCGGGACGAAATTCCAGAGCCAGCCTAAAATCATCCACAGCGTTCGGCCATAATTCTCCGTTCACCTTGTTCATCCCGCGATTCAGATGCACAAAGAACTTGATTCTTTCATCCAGCGGTTCATATTCAAAATCATTATAATAAAAATCCAGGCTACGTGTAGAAATCATCCGCTGGCGGCCGTGGGAACGGCGGTTGTTGTTAAATTCTTTTAAAACCTTTCCCAGAAAAACCGACAACTTGCGCTTAACTTCCGATTCGTTCACCAAAATTATATTGGAATTATTGGTTTCCTCGCCCTCTTCGGTCACAGTACGTCGGTTCAAGATTTCCTTTGCCGTATGAAAGACATTATTTAACAGTTCGTTTACCATATTGACCGGCGCGCCAAGACGCATATCCACATGGCTCCGTTCATAGCGATCATCCATGGTAAAAGAATAGTTCAGTGTGATTCGGTTGTCCATAAAGGACCACTTTTTAAGGTAGGTTGATAAAAAATACAATTCATGAAAATTCATTGAAACTTCTCCTAAAGATCAGTCCATTAATAACAGTCATAAGTCCGGTTGATTAAATTTAAATATATTCTAAAATAGAATTTTAAATTCACGCGCTTAACGTTTTATTATGCTTAATCGCCGAAGTAATAGAAAACACTCTTTACTTAAAGCAGATTTTGACAAGAATTACAAAATAGTTACGTACTCTGCAAAAGGTTGCATGACAAAGCGCAATTGTTAATAATTACTACGTATATAAATAAATAAGGTTCCGTCAAAATCTATACTCAAATTCGGCTGAAAAAAAGGAATTTCGCGTATTACTTTCTTCCGTGTCCAGATCTTGGTCATCATCATAGGATGCAAAGATATTAAAAAAGATACCTTTCCAGACCGGAATTTGAGCTAAAAGATTAAAATTCAAAATATTCTCATTGGCATACAGATTAATGATATTGTCAGAATGCGCATCGGGATAGCGGCGCCATATGTAAACCGTGTTAAACGAGATAAGATACGAATTTAAACTGCTATATTCAACGGAAAATGTTATTCCGTGTCCAAAATAATTTTGTTCTTCAATATACTCTTTTACGGCCGAGGAAAATATAAAGTGCTGCCTGGATTCATAGTTGTAACCGGCTTCCACAAAAAATCCGGTAAAAAACTGACTCCTGAGCGTCATCTCCAGTTGCTGCCAGCGATAATCAGGGCCCTGTTCCGTTTTGTTTATATAACGTTTCCATTTCCCCTGATATTCCGTATTCCATGAAATATTGTCACAAAAAAAAACGCGGGATTTGACTTCCGCCAAAACAGCCCCGAAACGGTTGCTGATAGCCGAATCGCTCACTGTATAGGTAAAGCGGCTGGCATCATAGCCAACCTTCAACCCCACCCGCCAGATATTCCATAGCGTGTTATTATGCGTCAAGGACAGCACATGATCACGGTAATCGTTGTTCTGGTAACGGATACTTTCATTCAAATCAAACATATAGTCGAACTGCCACAACGATTCGAATGACGGCCGGTAGTTCGTAGCCAGGTCGAATTGATCATGATAAAAACTGGGTACGGCCGAGGATGGCCTACGGTATTTTTTATACCGGAAATTATTATCGGCCTGAACTTCCAAAGCAGTAGCGGGATTCCATAACAAACTCTGGCGCGTATTGCCTTCTTGATAAGAGAAATCGGGATACAGCTTATTCTGATCCAGATCATAGCCGGCTTGCAGGCGCAGATTGAAATTTTTGCCGTCTATTCCGCCGCCCCCGCCCAGCGAAAAAGTAAAATTTTCCTTATCGTAACGCAAACGCGATTCAGCCTGTAAAAAATAGGACTCCGCCCGGCGCCACTCATTATTCAGCTCAGCGGCGATATAAGGCTTGTTTAATTCTTCGCGCAGTACGCTGTCGCTTTGGATGTAGCCAACTTCAAATTCCTGGCGATTGAAATCCACGCCAGAGTGCAGCGCCCATTGCAATGAGTTCGATTGAGTCGCCGGAATAGTTGTGACCTGAGCATCTACTTTAAATTGGGATATGTACTGTTCCAAAAATACCGTAGCCAGATCAAAATCGCCTTCTTCGGCATAGGAGCGTGCCGAGTCAATAAAGGCGCTTCGTGTCTCCACGTGGTTTAGCTTCTGAAACAGACGCGCTTCATTTAACAGTAATTGGTATTCTGCTTGGGCGTTATCCTGACCAAAACAGAGAACAAAAAAGGATAAAATACAAAATATAATGTTGGCGGCGGTATATTTCATAGACGGTCGAGTTAACGGTTTTGGGCGCGACGAATCAGCGCATTAACTTCCTTTTGCAGAAGCTCTAACAAGGTTTCGGCAATCTGATAGTGTGCCTGCTGCAACTGCTGTCCGGCCTGCAGTAATTCCCTTTTAAAAATATCGCTGTGCCCCCGGCCGTTAAGCCGTTCCACCACGCGGGACAAGCGCTGATATTTTAATTGCAAATCTTGAATCTGCTGCGGCGAATACTCCGGCGAAGCCTTGTACGTCATCAGACGGTTTAAGATACGCACGGCCAAATTCAACTGAGCCAGCGCCAGTCTTTCGCGCCCTTTATCGTGCGCCTGCTGCGCTTGAGTAATCAATTGCTGGACGCGCTTCATAAAATACTCTGTGTAATCATCCTGCGTTAGAGCAGAAGACTGGCTAAGCGAAGCGTAAAGCTGCTTCACTTCCTTCAGCCGATCGCCAAACGCGTTTTGGCTGTCAGCGCCGCCGGTATTCAGGAAACGCAGCGCCCGATTGGCCATACGCTGTGCCAGGTCGATTTTGTTGGCGGCGGCCTGATATTTTCCGTTATCGGCATCGCGCCGGGCTGCGCGTAAAAACTGCCGCGCTTTGCGCAACAAACGCATAGCGTTTACATTACCCTGTGCATTGACCTCGATAGAATTAAGATATCTGCCAAGCGATTGCAGGTTGTTTCCCAAGCGCGCTTTTTGCCCTTTTTCCGTTTGCTGGCTCAAATCGATGGCACGGTACAGCAGGCGTTCGCCTATTTGTAATTGCACTAAAGCGCGCTGAAATGTCCCCTGCTGGTAAAGCTCTCTGGCTTGTTTTAAAAAGGCATCGGCATTTGTTAGCAGTTTTTGTATTTGCGGATTGGTTTCTGCTTGCGCCTGAACGCTTTGGTACAACGTGCGCAGATTCCTGATCTGCTCCTCAAAATTGAATTGCTCTGCAGTAACCGCCGCTGTACCCTGCGCCAGCGTAATCGCTTTATTGGCAAAAAAGATGGCAATGCGCTGGAACTCCTGCCCGCGTACAAATTGGCCGTTACGATACGCTTTTTCGGCATCGCGCAAGAAGGAACGGGAACGGTTAAGCATGTATCTGGCGTCTTTATTATTGCTGTTTTGCAGCAAACGTTCCGCCCGCTGGATCAGATGCTCCGTATCCATAAAAGCTTTGGCGGCCGGTTTAAAAAAGACGGTGCGTTCTACGAGGTCGACAATCTGTTTCGCTTTTCGAAAATTGAGCCAGGCCTTGACATACTTTAAATGCCGAAACTGATACACAGCTAAGTCCAGATCATCTCTGGCCTTTTGCAGAGCGTTTAAAGCTTTTTGCACATGATAACGCTGGGCAATGCGCTCTAAAAACTGAATACGCTGCTGCAATTTCTGCACCGGCTGCGTCCAATTAGAATTTTGCTGGGCCAACGCCAACGCCGTCAGCAGTAAAACCAAAGCGAATATTTTAACTGTTTTTTTCATTTTCAAGCCGTTTAATTAACGCCAAACATTTTAACGAGTTTTATGGTTCATGTAAAATAAAATTTAAATAAAAGGCGGGCACATGCCCGCCAAACATGCGCCCCGCCTTCTCATACAGAATCCCAATTAAAAAAGAGTGACTCTGTATGGCGTTGACCAGGTGTTCGAATTGTAAGGATACGCTTCGTTATCCGAGCTGAGAATCGTTCCGTTGTCCACCACATCGATAACCGCATGATGAATACCGCGGAACTGCTTGACGGTCCAGGCGCCTTCGTAAACATTGCCGTCTTCGTTCTGGCCGACCCAGGTAAATGGTGAGCGGGCAAAGTTGCCGTTGCGGTTACGGCCGTATATCAGACGAACCATCTCTGTAGCTTGCGTGTCCTCCGGATAAATCATCGGATTCGCCGAGGTGTTGCGTACGGTTACGCGCAGTTTAATTTCCGTCCAGCGCGCATAAGAGAAGACAGTGGCGCCGTTCATAAAATAGTTCAGAGGATCGGTAACCGTAACGGAATCGTAGCCCTGCGGCATGATTTCCAACTTGACGATTTCCACTGTGTTATCCGGAGAAGCGCCGTATTTCATGGAGATATCGCTGATTTTCCAGTTGCGGCGCGGGTTTTCCGTTTGTCGGAACTTCTTAAGATGAACAATGCGTTCTACTTCGTGCACCATAGGTTTAACAAAACGCTGCAAACTAACCGAATCGCTGTCCACAACCACTTTACGCACAATAAATTGTCCGCGCAGTTTAGTGTAAATATAAGCGGTTGCCGTGGAGTCCCCCGGGTCCAGAGTAATTTGAATATTGCGTTCTACCGGATGCGTACCGATGCGTCCGTAATGCAAACGCGTGATTGGAGTCTTCTCCACCGTGGCGCCACCCAGCCAATTGGGCGAATCGCTGTCGATGTTATCTTCCGATTGATCGTCCAGCCCATCATAAAACAAATCGGTGGAATCTTCCAACACCGATTGGATAGCGGCCGTGGCTTCAGTATTGTTCAAGTCGTTACCGGTTGTGTTTTTCTGGCAGGATACCAGCCATAACAAGGAAATGCCGAATAAGATAAAAATAATGCGCTTCATGATAAACCTCCTAAAAGTTTGTTCATACTTGCGAATTTTTCCGGGCCCTGGAAAAATTCTTCCTCAATTGCTGCCTTTTAATTATACACGTAGCGTGCCAAAAACTTGGTACATGGCTTAACTTATTGTTTTTATGGGAAATCAAATATGAGACATCGGTGCCTGATTAGTGTACCTATATGAACAATTGTACGATTAGGTACAAAAAACTGTCCCCAAGGGTACAACTAAGAAAGAGGAGGATTTTGGATTATTTTGGGGAATTAAGGTATCAGGTTGCAGGTATACCGATCAGTAAATGGTTTACCCCGAAGGGGCGCCGGTGGCGCAAATAAGGTAATCGGTATCATCCCGATAAATCGGGATTTCGTACAAAACACTCAACTCTCAGGACGAAATGGTTTGTATTCAAACCATTTCTATTCGCGTATATCAAGTATTAAGTATTGAGAAAATAGAAAAAGGAAACCGTTAAGCGTATAAACGTTGTTTGTTATTACACATAACGCTGAACGAATAACATTTAACGCGCTAAGAGCTGAAAACTGATAGCTCCATTACAACTGCTTTTCGATCTCCTTCAGCAATCTCCGGATAACTTCATCCTTTGAACCGCTAATGCGGCAGCCGGCAGCGCGCGTATGCCCCCCGCCGTCAAAGGCTTTGGCTACCTGGTTCACGTCCACGTGGCTGTGCGAACGCAAACTGATTTTATGTGCGCCCGATTCTATCTCACGAATAAACAAGCCCACTTTGCCTCCGCGAACGGCTACAGTATAATTAGCCAGCTCTTCAATTTCATTCTGTTTACTTTCGGCCAGTTGCTGATGACTCAAATAGATCACATTTACACGGCCGTTCAGATAGTGTTCCAGCGATGAAAGTCCCGCTCCGATGGTTTTTAGCGCCTGGAAGCTGTTCTCAAAAAATACGCGGTTGGTAATTTCGGATGGTTCCACACCAGCCGCCACCAGACGCGATGCAATGTAAAAATCCCGTGCCCGCGTATTGGAAAAAGAAAAACGGCCGGTATCGTAAATGATGCCGGTAAACAAGGCTTTAGCCAACCCGGCATCCAGCGCCACGCCGGAAGCTTCAATTATTTCGTAAACCATAGCTGCAGTGGAGGAACTGTTAATATCCACCCATTCGATGGCGCCCATTTCATCCTCTAACGGATGGTGATCAATTTTAACTATGTTACTTTTAGCGGGAAGCAATTTGCTTACGTCGCCCAAACGATGGCGCCCCGGCACATCCAGTATAATGGCGCTCTGGATGCTCTCTTTGCCTAATTCTGCACTGAAATCCTTGCCGTCCTGCAAAGAATGAATCTGCTGAAATTCTTCTAAAAAATCATAGCGCGGATCGACCGTGGCGTCGTGGAGCACCATAACCGATCGCTTTCCCAACTTTTTTAGCAAAAGGCGCATGGCAATAATAGAAGCCACCGCATCGCCGTCGGCATTAATATGGGAGGAGAGCAAAAAATTATTATGTTCGTGAATAAACTGAAATATTCTGCCGGCAATGTTTTGTATTTTTTCGGAAGATTGCATAGATACTGTTCCCTGTTAAAAAAAAGTGTGAATATACACAAGTAGCGCTTAAAAAGAAAACTTTTTTTGAAGTTTCGGTTAATCAATTCGGCAGATATAAACGCTGCAAATTCTGCCTTACCCCGGTATCAGAAGGTAGCGCAGCGATCTCTGATACAGCCATCTCTATGTCAAGTTATCCGTTAAACGAAATAAATCTTTTACGTGGGAAGGAATCTATTCGAAGCTTTTAGACATTGCTGATTTTGTCCCTTCTGTTAGATAAATAGCGCCTGATGCCGGTATAAATCAATAAAACACACTGACCGCAAAGCCAGCCTAAAAGCGCCCCGGCCAGCACATCCGCGGGATAGTGCACGCCAACGGCAATGCGCGAATAAGCCACTAACGCAGCCAGACTCCAGAAAATCCATTGCCAGCGTTTAAAAAAGGCAGCAAAGATGGTAGCCACAGCGAAAAAGTTGGCCGCATGCGATGAGGGCATGGAAAAGGACATGTGGCGTCCCACTAACAGATGAACGCCTTCCAGAGCGATGCAGGGTCGCACGCGCTGAATCAGCGGTTTAAGCACATGGCTGGACGTTTGGTCGGCCAAAGCTACTGCAAGGATAGCCAACAGTACAATCCAGCGCCCCCGTGAGCCGCCCTTCCAGCTGAGATACACAATAACAAAGAGCCACAAAGGGAGCCATGATAATTTATTGGTAACAATCGGCATGATAAAATCAAATAGGGGATTCGCCAGTTGCACATTCAAAAACATAAACAAGGCTGTATCGATACGAACAAGAAATTCCATATAGACCTCTGTAAATAAAAAAAGCACCCCAAATCATCGGGATGCTTCGGTGCTGGAGGCGGGACTTGAACCCGCACGGGTATCTCACCCACTACCCCCTCAAGATAGCGTGTCTACCAAATTCCACCACTCCAGCGGGCGTTGTAACTTATTTTTTGGGCTGCTGCGTGCTTTGCTGCTGCGGCTGCTGATTTACGGGAGCCACGGGAATATTCGGCAATGGTTGCGCCTGTTCTTTTTCGGCGCGTTTTTGAATCAGGCTTTTCTGAGCGTCTGATGCTTCGCTTTTGTAAATGACGCCGATAATGAGGGCAAAAACAATGTACAACGCAGCAATCCAGCTGGTCGCTTTACTCAGGAAATCCGCCGCGCCCCGACCGCCAAAAATTGCGGAAGAGCCCATTCCGCCGCCAATGGAACCGGCCAGTCCCTGACCTTTTCCCGCTTGCAGTAAAATAACCACAACCATGACAATGCTTATCAAAATGAAAAGTACTACTAAAAAAGTATACATTTAAGGGTTAACTCCTATTTTATTACAGAGCGGCTAATTTAATGACATTTATGCAGCGGTTCAAATTTTTTTAGCCGTTACTCTGAAAGATCCCCAATTTTTGGATACAAAGGCAAATTCACACCATTCCGTGTCATCCCCACCTTCTAAACACAATATACAATTTTTTACTTCGTCCTCCCCTTTTTAAAAGGCAAGGACGATTCAGAGAGCGGGATTACCACGCTACAGATAGGCTTAACTTCCAAATTAACTATCGGTTACAGCCATTGCTATTTTATTTACTGGAAACATTCAGTTTTAAACGTTACTAAGCCGTTCAGCAATATGAATGATCTCCGAAAAGGAATCGGCCGCTAAACAAGCGCCGCCTACCAGCGCGCCGTCAATATCCGGCTGACTTAAGAGCGAATCGGCATTGGCCGGTTTTACGCTGCCGCCATACTGGACAATAACAGCCTCGGCAACCGCGGCGCCGAATTCATCGGCCATCACGCTGCGGATGTGGGCATGCACTTCCTGAGCCTGCTGCGGCGTGGCCGTTTTTCCGGTGCCGATAGCCCATATGGGCTCGTAAGCGATGATTACGTGCTCCACTTGCGCGGGCGTCATATCCATAAAAGCGCCTTTTATCTGCCGGCCTACAACCTTAGTGGTGATATTTTCTTCGCGTTGTTCCAGCGATTCACCCACACAGACAATCGGTTTTAAACCATTCTCCAGCGCCGCTTTAACTTTTTTATTAACCGTCTCATCGGTTTCGCCAAAATACTGCCGCCGTTCGGAGTGGCCTAAAATTACATACGTAGCGCCCGTGCTTTTAAGCATTCCCGGACTGATTTCTCCGGTAAAAGCGCCTTCTTTTTCCCAGTACATATTTTGCGCGCCCAGACACACTGCCGAATCCTTCAAAACCTCATTTACCGCGGCCAGCGCCGTAAAAGGCGGACAAACGATCATGCCCGTACGCCGAATATCGGTAGTTTTCATACGGATTTGATTGGCTAGCTGCAAGGCCTCGGAATTGGTCTTGTGCATTTTCCAGTTGCCGGCGATTACAAATTTGCGTTTCATGATTTGCTCCATTTTGTTTTTACACATCCGTTAAAGCGGCAATGCCCGGCAGTTCTTTGCCTTCCAAAAATTCAAGCGAGGCGCCGCCGCCGGTGGAAATATGCGTAAAGCGCTCGTCCATGGCAAACTGTGACACCGCTGCCGCTGAGTCGCCGCCGCCTATTACGCTAATCGCGCCGTTGGTTGTGGCCTCGGCGATGGCTTCGGCAATTTTTCGCGTTCCCACGGCAAAGGCCGGCATTTCGAAAACACCCAGCGGACCATTCCAAACAATGGTTCTACTGGCAGTAATCGTTTCGGAGAACAGTTTAACCGTTTGCGGTCCGATATCCAGCCCCATGTAACCGGCCGGGATGCTTTGCGCCGGCACTGTTTTTGTATTGGCTTCATTTTTAAATTCGTCTGCCGCTACGATATCCACCGGCAAAAGTAAATTGACGTTTCGCTGTTCGGCTTCGGCCAGAATTTCAGCCGCCAGGGGCACTTTATCTTCTTCCAACAGGGAATTACCAATTTCCCAGCCGCGCGTCTTAAAAAAAGTGTAGGCCATGCCGCCGCCAATGATCAAATTATCCACTTTATTGAACAGGTTTTTTATGACGTCGATCTTGCCGGAAATTTTTGCGCCGCCTAAAATAGCCGTAAAAGGACGCGCCGGATTTTCCACGGCCTGGCCCAGATATTTAAGTTCCTTTTCGATTAGATAGCCGGCCGCCGCCTGCTTAAAAAACCTGGTCACGCCGGCGGTGGATGCGTGGGCGCGGTGTGCCGTACCAAAGGCATCGTTGATGTACACGTCGGCGCCCTTTGCCAATTGTTCGGCAAAGACCGGATCGTTGGCTGTTTCTTCCTTGTGAAAGCGCAGATTTTCCAGCAACAGCACCTGCCCCGGTTGCAGCTTTTCTTTTAAAGCGTCGACCTGCGGCCCCACACAATCGGGAGCCATTATTACTTCCGTGTTCAGCAGTTCTTTCAGCCGTTCAGCTACGGGACGCAAACGCATGTCTTCTTTTACCTGCCCCTTGGGGCGCCCTAAGTGGCTGCACAAAATAGCGCTGCCCCCATCGTTCAGCACTTTCCGGATAGTCGGCAGCGATGCGCGAATCCGGCGATCATCGGTTATGTTCTGCCGTTCGTCCAGCGGCACGTTGAAATCGCAGCGAATCAACACCTTTTTATTGTTAAGCTCTAATCCGTCGATAGTTAGTTTAGCCATTTTTTACCTCGGTTTATTGCCTTAATATAAAAAGTGGCTGGCAAGCCAGCCTCCCTGTATCATCTTTACATAGTCGCCATCTTTTTCAGCAGATCATAAGCGCGGTTGGAATAGCCCCACTCATTATCGTACCAGGAGAGGACTTTAACCATATTTCCTCCCATTACCGCCGTAGAGAGACTATCAAAAACACTGGAATGGGGATTATCCACCACGTCTACGGAAACAATGGGATCTTCACAATATTCCAGAATGCCTTTCATCGGGCCGTCGGCAGCGGCCTTCATAGCGGCGTTAATTTCTTCCACCGTTACATCTTTACCCAATTCGGCCACTAAGTCCACAATAGAGCCGTCAAACGTAGGAACGCGCATGGCCATGCCGTCTAATTTACCGTTCAGTTCCGGTATCACCTTGCCTACGGCCTTTGCAGCCCCGGTGGTAGTGGGAATCAAACTGACAGCCGCAGCCCGCGCCCGACGTAAATCGCTGTGCGGCAGGTCAAGGATACGCTGGTCGTTGGTGTAGGAATGCACCGTAGTCATCAAACCGCGTTTTACGCCAAAAGCGTCATTTAGTACTTTAACAATCGGCGCCAGGCAGTTGGTGGTACACGAAGCGTTGGAAACGATGCGATCTTCATCTTTTAATGTATCGTCGTTCACGCCCAGCACGACCGTATTGTCGATTTCATCTTTGGCCGGAACGGTAAGCAGCACCTTTTTGGCGCCGGCCTGAAGATGCATCTCAATCTGCGCCCGTTTACGGAATACGCCTGTGGCTTCTATAACAATATCTACGCCCAATTCTTTCCAGGGCAGGTCGGCCGGATTGCGCTCGGCATAGATGCGCACCTTTCGGTCGCCGGCAATCAGATAATCCCCTTCAGCCCTTACATCCTCCGGATAGCGGCCGTGCACGGAATCGTATTTAAGCAAATGCGCCAGCGTTTTGGAATCCGTTAAATCGTTAATGGCCACAAATTTCACCTCTTCATCGTCCCGTCCCGCTTTAAAAATCAATCTGCCAATTCTGCCAAAGCCGTTAATGGCTACTTTGATACTCATATTTTGTTCTCCTTTGGATTTATGTGGATGATCAAATAATTTTTTTGAATTAATTTTGCAAAGTAAAAAACCTGTCCGTATCAGTCAAGGAATTTTAACTTTTGTTGGTTATTTGGCAACAGAACGATTCTCTTACTTGCTATCATTCGTCATTAACTTTATATTTCTTTAGTTTTATTCAAGTTACCATACATCATGTCCAAAACAATTTTAATTAAAAACGGCTTAATCGTCACCATGAACCGGCAAGAGGAAATCTTGCATGGAGATATCCTGATCAAAGGCCGGCAAATTGCCGAAATTTCTCAAAAAATCGACAAACCGGCCGATGAAATTTTCAATGCCGAAAAACTGCTCGTCATTCCGGGACTAATTCAAACTCACGTTCATTTATGTCAGGCCTTGTTCCGTAACCTGGCTGATGATCTTTCGCTGTTGGACTGGCTTAAAAAGAAAATCTGGCCCTTCGAGGCGGCACACACATCCGAGACGCTGCGCATCAGCGCCCGTCTGGCTTTAGCGGAGCTGATTCTCTCCGGCACAACAACCATTATGGATATGGGCACGGTGAATCATCAGGAAGTTATTTTTGAAGAACTGGCCGCCAGCGGGATGCGCGCCGTGGCCGGTAAAGCCATGATGGATTTTGGCTATATGCCCTCCGCGCTTAAAGAAAATACCGCAGATAGTCTGAAAGAGAGCTTGCGCTTACTGGAAAAATGGCATAATTTCGATAACGGTCTATTACAGTACGCTTTTGCTCCGCGCTTTGCTCTTTCCTGTTCGGATGAGCTGCTAGTTGAAACCGGCCGCATGGCCAAAGAACACAACGTACTTTACCATACGCATGCCGCGGAAAACAAGGACGAGGTCGGGCTGATTAAAGAACGCTTCGGCACGGGCAATGTGCAGTTGTTCGATAAGCTAGGGCTGGCCGACGAGAATTTATGTTTGGCCCATTGCATCTGGACTGATGAAGATGAACGCCGCTTAATTGCCGAACGTAATATTAAGGTGTTGCACTGTCCTTCGGCCAATCTAAAATTAGGATCGGGCATCGCCCCCGTTCCCGATTATTTAAACAGAGGCGTAACTGTCTCGCTGGGCGCCGACGGCGCGCCGTGTAATAACAATATGAATATATTCAACGAAATGCGCCTGGCTGCGCTAATCCAAAAGCCGCTGCACGGACCGCAAACCATGCCGGCAAAAGAGGTATTTAAGATGGCCACTATCAACGGCGCACGGACGCTGCGCATAGACAAACAAACAGGCAGCATCGAGCCCGGCAAGCTGGCCGACTTAACATTTATAAAAATAAATCAAGTTCATTCGATTCCTTACGAAAATATATATTCTAAAATTGTTTACTCAACTCAGGCTGCCGATGTGCAGCACACCCTGGTCAACGGAAACTGGTTACTAAAGGACCGGCAGCTTACCACCATTGACCAGACAAACTTGGCTGATTTAGTTCGGAAAGGACTCTCTCAACTATTTGATTAACTTCACAATCCGGGAGTTTAGCATGAAATATTTTTTACGTTATCTGATGGCTGTGATGATGCTGGTTCTGGTGACCAGTTGTTTTTTTAACAAAAGCGCGCAGGAAGAGCAGCAGGTGCTTACGGCCGAACAAATGCTGCAAGCGGGCGACGCTCAGTATGCCGCCGGCCAGTACAAAGAGGCGCTGGCTACGTACCAGGACATTCTCATCAAACATCCCACCACCGATTTACATATCGATGTTCAGTTAAGAATCGCCGATACATACGGCCACCTGGAAGAATATGAAGCGCAGATGAAAACCCTGTTGCAACTGTTGCAGGAAAATATCATTCCGCAGCGCGTACCGGATATCTATATTCAGATCGCAAAATTTTACGAACGTGCCGCGCTCTTTAATCCGGGAACGGTGTCTTCCGACACGAGCGATTATAAGTCCGCTATCGCCTACTATCAGAAAGCCGTGAACTACAAGGACAGTAAGGATAATCTGGCCAAGGCGCAGGCTATGTACCGCCGGGCGCTGGTGGAAGCCAAGATAGGCCGCATCGATCAGGCGCGGGCGCATTACACTTTTGTCACGCAGAATTTCCCCGACACGCCGTACGCCGTGCTGGCGCAGTATAAATTGCAAAATCCAAAGGACGCCAGCGAACTTTCCACCGATGAAACCTCATTGGAAAATTACAAGCAAGCGTTAGGCGTCGGCGAAGCGCCTGCGGAAACGCCGGCCGTTGAACAGGAGCAAAAGGCGCCGGCAGAAGAACAGCAGGCGCCTAAAGCAGCGTCACAGGAAGAAGACGCGCAGAATACGTTGTTTCAGCAAACGCCAGCCGACAGCAGTAATCAAAAATAATGATCGTCGCCGTCGGATCACAAAACAAGGCTAAAGTGGCTTCTGCCGAGCAGGCGCTACAGCGGTTGTCAAAGGCGTTTAACAGGGAACAAACAACAACGCCCAAATTGCTGACCGCCAGCGCCGTGACTTCGGTGTCCGATATGCCGCTAAGCCAAAGGGAGATGAGACAGGGAGCTCTGGAAAGAGCTCTTTTTGTATATAGATACTTTTTGCGGCAGAATATTTCCGTGCAGTTCGCCCTCGGTTTGGAAGGCGGCGTGTATCGTTTTGCAAATGAATCAACCGCTTATCTGCAAAATTGGGTGTACGCCTACGACGGCAAGCGGGGATTTTACGGCAGCTCTGCCAGTTTGCCCTTGCCAAAAGTGATTTGCCGGGCATTATTTGACGAAGGCCGGGAACTGGCCGAAGTCATTGACAGTATCAGCGGATTGAACGATGTGCGCTCTAACGAAGGCGCTTTCGGTATTTTAACACGAAACCTGTTGACGCGCAGCCAGTCTTTTGAACAGGCCATCATCAACGCCATGGCGCCCTTCCTAAACCGCCGTTACTATGAGTAAGCGAACACAGGTTGTTTAAACGTTGAATTCGATTTCTTTGATGAAAGGATAAAAATGATTATAGAGCAGAAAGTAATCCGCAAGATGCCTAAAACGGACTTACATTGTCATTTAGACGGCAGTGTACGCATCGATACCATTTTGGATTTGGCCAGAAAGCAAAATGTGGAATTACCCACCAGCGATCGCAAACAGCTAAAAAAATTACTGGTACCGGGTTTAAAGTGTAAAAGTCTGGTAGAATATCTGCGTCCCTTTGATATTACGCTGTCGGTGATGCAGGATGCCGAAGCGCTGTATCGCACTGCTTTCGAACTGGCCGAAGACGCCGCCAAAGAAAACGTGTGGTATTTGGAAGTGCGCTACTCGCCGGTGCTGCATACGCGCCGGGGCATGAAACTAACGGAAATTGTGGACGCCGTGTTAGCCGGATTGAAAGCCGCCGAGGCCAAATATCATATTAAAACCGGCGTGATCATCTGCGGTATGCGAAACATCAATCCGGAAACATCGCTGACTTTGGCAGAACTGGCCACTGCTTACAAAAACCGCGGCGTTGTGGCCTTCGATCTGGCCGGCGCCGAGGAAAACTATCCGGCCAAACACCACCGCGAAGCCTTTTATCTGATTCTGAACAACAACATCAACTGCACGTTGCATGCCGGCGAAGCGTACGGTCCGGAGAGCATCCACCAGGCCATCCATTATTGCGGCGCGCACCGTATCGGCCACGGCACACGCTTGAAAGAGGACGGCGATTTGCTGAACTATGTGAACGATCACCGCATTCCGCTGGAAATCTGTTTGACCAGCAATATCCAGACCAAAGCGGCCAGTTCTTACGAAACACACCCGCTTAAATTTTACTATGATTACGGTCTGCGCGTGACTATCAATACCGATAACCGCTTGATTTCCAACACCACGGTGACTAAAGAGCTGCATTTGGCGGCAAAATATGCCGACTGGAATATGAACGATTTAAAAACGGTCATTGTGGCCGGCTTTAAAAGCGCCTTTTTGCCCATGCGCGAAAAAGCTATCATGTTGAATATGGTTAATGCGGAATTGGAGAAGTTTTAAAATTTTTCGTGGGATTTTGACGGGATTTACTATTTCTTGGGCTAAAGCCCGGCGGGAGATGGGTGTTTTTTCAATCCACGAGCTAAAGCCCGTGGCAATTCAATGACAATTCATTTGAATCTTATTGTAAAAATCCTGCGTTTAAAACAATCTATCTGTTTTTTACTTCATTCAGGCCTTATATAATAGCTGGCTGCTGCAGGAGTTAGTTAAGCGTAAAGATTTCTCCTCAAATTCGGATTTCATCCTCATTTTCGCTCCACTATATTAATCGTAAGATTAATCGAAATTGACAAGCAGTTTATGTCATTTTCCCGCAAGGGACCACTTTTGTTGCGAGTCCGTCAGCCGGCGGACGAGAAATCCCTTAAATTTGCAACAGCCTCATAGACGAGAATATTCTCCCTTTTAGTACAAAAGGCTTTAATCCATAATGGTTTAAACATTTTCTGAATTGCCCCGGGATTCATCTCGGGGAATACCAGCCCTACACCCCTTACCGGGCTTTAGCCCAGCTTGCGGGTTCCTTGGAAATGAGAACTTGAGCCATTGCCTGCCGATTCCATCTGAACGAATATGCGCATTACTGCTCTTTCCCTAAAATCAGCGTACTCACCGCCCGGGCGTAGACTTTATCCCTGGAGATGGGTACATTCCAGCGCTGCCCGCTTTTCCACATGTCAAAAAAGTCCATAAAGTGCGGGCTGAACGGATGACCGGAATTACCAGCCGGAATTACCATAGTGGCGGCATCCGGATTGCTGAAATCGATCACAAAACGCCAGCTGGCGCCGACCAGCACATTCAGTTGTTCCGGATGCGTCTTATCTTCTTCAGACAAAGCCACATTCAGCGTACCTTCGCTGCCGTGCCAGGGGAAGGGACCAAAGCTTAGATGCAGCGCATCGGAAATAACCGGCACGATGGAGAGCGGATGCGCCATGGTTAATTTTAATATATCGCCCCAGCGTTTTCCTTGGGTAATGCGCATGGTTTCCCGTATACTTTTAAGAGCGATCTCTTCCCGCGTCTCTTTTTTCGGCGTACGGATATTATCAAACCAGGAATCCGGCCCCGAAAAATAGAGTGTTTCCACATCCGTGTTAAATAGCTTTTGCATAGCGTCGCCTAATTCATCGGCAAAAATATTATGTTTCAGGCGCGTCAAAAATACATTGAAAATTGCGGCAGCGTGGCTGGTATCGGAAGTAACGCCCTGCCAGCGGGCAACCGCGGTAATCTCCGCTGAAAAACCGCTCTTCTTTAAAAGACGTATGATTTCATTTTTCCAGCGCAAAATGTAGGGGTTGGTGATGTCCATTTGAAAATCGTACATATCCTGCACGGAAAATTTTTCTTTACTCTGTAGCAATTGCGTAATGCGTAAAATGCGATCGGCGAAGAATTTTCCGTAAAGCGTATATTCCGCCTTAAAATCCTGCTGTTTATTATTGCAGGTGGCCAGCCAGCCGCGGTCGGGATTAAAACTGTGCGGCGTATCTTCTAACGGATAAAAGCCCTGCCATTCGTACTCGTCTGTCCAGCCCGGCACGGGCATATTATGAGGATTATTGGGACGAATGGCGATGGGCGTTCCCAATTGGTAACCGATATTGCCTTTGACGTCGGCGTAAGTCCAGTTGGCGTCTAAAGCGCCCATCCTGGTGACAGCGCGCCGAAAATCCTGATAATCGGCGGTACGCATCAGGCGGAAGGCCGCGCTAAAACTTTCATCCAGATTCACATCGTAGCCGGCCCAGTGCAGCGCATAAAGAGATTTAAGCGAATCATTTTTAAAAGCCACCGGTCCGTGGCGCGTTTCCCACACGTTAAAACGGCGCGGCTTATCTTCTCCGGAAACGTAAACCTCCTGCGGATAAACGGTCATTTTTTGCCAGCCGGCGGGTGTGAGATATTGCGTAGAATCGTTGGGGTTGATTTTTTCCTGATAGTACTCATTGACATCAATGCCACCCACTGTAAAGGCCCAGGCAGCCTGCCCATTATGTCCCATAGTAATCAAGGGCAAACCGGGAGTACTGATGCCTAACACATCCGTTTTTGGATTGGCCGCATGCATGCCCAGCACGTACCAAAACTGCGGCAGGCGGCGCACTTCCAGATGGGGATCGCTGGCCAGTATGGCCGCTCCGGATTGCGAATGACGCGGGTCAACCACCCACGAATTGGAGGAATTGGACATTAAAAACGGCAAACGACGCAAACCGGTCAAATTTTGCGCCAGCGCGCGGCCAAATTTTGCTCGCAATGAAAGCGGATTTTCTTCCGGCGGAATGGTCCGCGGCGCCCAGGCCGGATAGGTAAAATCCAAAGCGGCTAATTTATCATGGGCCATCGTATCGAAGTGCCTGGCCATTAAATCATCCGAGCTCATTAAAAAATCGGAAAACCAGGTTTGGAAGCTAAGAATAGTCAGGCAATCGTAAACCGTCCACGGTTGGAAATCTTTGCCCAATAACTGAAACTCGAAGGGCAGCGTGCTGTTATCATGAATATAGGAGTTCACGCCGTCGGCATAGGCCTGCAATTTTGCGCGGTTCTGTGGGGATAGTTTTTTTAGATATTTTTGCGCGATGCGGTAATGACCCACCATGCGCTGGTATTTGTCAATATTTAGTACGCTTTCCCCTAACAGCTCGGCCAGTTTGCCCTGCGAAACCCGGCGTGTCATATCCATCTGAAACAATCTTTCCGAAGCATGGAGATAGCCGGCGGCAAATAAGGCGTCGTGCTCGTTTTGCGCCCAAATCTGCGGGATGTCCATTTTATCATAGGTGATTTCCACATTTTGCAGCAATTGCGCGGCCTGAATCCGTCCGGATTGCTGCGGAAGTGCCTGATGAAAACGGTAATAAAAATAAGCGGAACCCGCCAGCAGAACAACGATCAACAACAGTACAATTTTGAGTACAATTTTAACGCTTTTCTTAGCCATTTTGTCGCCTTTCCTCTTAAGTCTATCTTACTTATAAATCGGGAGCTTGGAACCGGGAATTTCACAGTTTAATCTATATAATACAGTACCTGCCGTAAGTTACAGTGAAAAGATAATTTATATTTTTATATGAAACAAATTTAGTGTGAAAGCATAGCGTGAAACAATTGGAATAGGAGAGAAAGTGTTGTTTTTATTTTTTCTCTCTCTTTCTCTCACTTCTTACTCTTACTCTTTTTCTTACTCTCTCTTCATATGAAACAGTAAGAAGTGAGAGTGAGAGCAAGAAGTTTTACCCCCCTTCCAAAATTCATGTGCTTTTGTCAGACTTTTTTTATAAATTTCTTTATGCGCGTTTTAATCGAGGTAACATGGATTTCTTTCAGAAGATAAATGAATTGCAAAGCCGGGGTATGGCCGCCGCCTTAATTACGGTGGTGGAAGCCCGCGGTTCCGTTCCCCGCGAAGCCGGCGCTAAAATGATTGTGCAACACGATGGTCGGATTTTTGGCACCATCGGCGGCGGCGCGGTGGAGGCGCTGGTTATCGAAGAAGCGCAGCAGGTCATCAAAAACGGTCGACCGCGTTTGGTTAAACACGATTTAAACGACGAAGAAGGCAGCGACACAGGCATGGTTTGCGGCGGCAACATGACCTTTTTCATCGAACCTCTGGCGGTTACCGAAAAACTATACATCTTCGGCGGCGGGCATATCGCTTTGTACCTTTCGCGTCTGGCCGAATTGATGGGCTGGCGCTATGCCGTCATCGACGATCGTGAAGAGTTTTGCAACGCCGAACGCTTCCCCAAGGCGGAACAGCTTTATGTTGAGGCTCCGGGAAAAACGGCCGCCCAATTAACTACCGGTCATTCCGACTATATCATCATCATCACGCGCGATCATGCTTATGATTATGATGTGCTGCGCGAGGTGCTTAAAAGCAATGCCGGCTACATCGGAATGATTGGCAGCAAATTAAAACGCAAACAGATTTACGAAAAATTAATAACCGTCGATGGGGTTAGCGATGACCGGTTGGCCCGTGTCCACTCCCCTATCGGTTTGGATATTCATGCGGAAACGCCGGAAGAAATCGCCTTAAGTATCATGGCCGAACTGGTACAGGTTAAACGGGCGGGAAGCATGAAGTGAGAAGTATTAAGTATTAAGTATTAAGTGTTAAATATGAATGACCAGTTAAAAACGATGACTCCCAAGCTGTTAAGAATATTCCTCTTTTCGGTCAAAAATCGGTGCTTTTGG
>CAZIBE010000031.1:0-36447 GCA_964536685.1 uncultured Calditrichaceae bacterium
ATAAGCGGGCGGCCATCGCCGAGCGCGATCAAAAACGCGAAATGGATCGCTTGAAAAAAAGTCGTTTTAAGTAGCAGAAAGCAAAACGTTAAACCAGATATAAAAACTTATAAATTTAAAGATGGCTAATCAGAAAAAAGTGAGGAAATAGAAAACAGCAATCAGAAAAGAGTGTGTCTTGCAGTTTTTAATTAACCTGTTTACTGATTTCTGATTTCTCTTTTCTGCTGCCAAAAACAAAAATGGAGTTCACATGTCTTTTCCGTCAGTTAACGAACAAATGGATTTAATTCGCCGCGGAACGGTGGAAATCTTACCGGAAGACGAACTGGTACAAAAGCTGGAAAAATCAATTAAAGAAAATAAACCGCTGGTCGTGAAGCAGGGCTTTGACCCTACCGCGCCTGATATTCATCTGGGGCATACGGTGGGTATCCGCAAGCTGCGCCACTTTCAGGAACTGGGCCATCAGGTGGTGGTGATCATCGGCGATTATACGGCCATGGTAGGCGATCCCAGCGAAAAAAACAGTACACGGCCGCGTCTTTCGCACGAGCAGGTGATGGAACACGCCCGAACCTATCAGGAACAGTTCTTTAAGATCTTGGATGAAGACAAAACGCAGGTGCGTTTTAACGGGGAATGGTTCAGCAAGATGAATTTCGCCGAGATTATGAATCTGGCTTCCAAGTTCACCGTGGCGCGCATGTTGGAACGGGATGATTTCGCCAGGCGCTATGCCGGCCAGCAGCCCATCAGCATTCACGAATTCTTTTACCCGCTGATGCAAGGCTACGATTCGGTGGAAATCAAAGCCGATGTGGAGTTGGGCGCCACCGAACAGAAATTTAATCTGGTGATCGGGCGTAATATTCAAAAAGAATTCGGCCAGGAGCCGCAGATAATTTTAACGCTGCCCGTGTTGGAAGGGCTGGACGGCAAGCAGCGTATGAGCAAATCGCTGGGCAATTACATCGGCATCGACGAAGCGCCGGAAGAGATGTACGGCAAAACGCTGTCTATTCCTGATGAATTGATTCTACGTTACTTCGAATTGATAACAGACGTCAGTTCTGCGGAATTAAAACAAATCGCCGGGCAATTGCAGGATGCGGCAACCAATCCCCGCGATATAAAACGGTATCTGGCGCGCACCATTGTGCGCATGTACCACGGCCCGGAAGCGGCTCAAAAAGCGCAGGAACATTTTGACCGCGTGTTTGTCAAAAAGGACATTCCCGATGAGATTCCTCAGCTAAAGATTCCGCAGTCGGCTATGCGTATTGATGATTTAGTGGTTTTTGCGAACATGGCTCAATCCAAAGGCGAGGCCCGGCGGTTGATTCAGGGCGGGGGTGTGACCGTTGACGGAGAAAAGATCAGCGACCCCTTTCAGAAAATTTCCGTTACCGGCGGCGAAGTGCTGAAAGTGGGCAAGCGGCGCTTTGCCAGACTAATTCTGTGACTAATTATTTTTCTTTGATGATTCAAATAAAAAAAGAATACTATATTTGAGTCACTCTAAAAAGGTCTCTCACTGTCATTTTCCCACCACGGAGCAAGGCGACGAGAAATCTATTGCTTTTATTGAGGATATAAGATTTCTCATCCCGATGCATCGGGATCGCCACGAAAGTGGTCCCGTTGGGAAAATGACAAAAACTGGTTTTTAGAGCAGACTCAACATTTCTGTTCATACTTTTAAAAGTAATCCCTTAAAATAGCCTTATTGCTTTCTAAGATAAATAGCTACTATCTTTTAGATAGCGGCAAATGAGAATATTTATTTAGGACAGATATGATTTTTAAATATTTGATTTTTTATCCGTTGGCGGCTAATTTTGATCTTTAATGGAATACAATTTGGCCTATAAAAGATTATGGTGACTATGGAAGAGAAAATCAAACAGGACCTGTTCCAACTATTCGAACGTTGGGCCGAAATTCAGGCCAAATCAATTGAGGCGCTGCCTGCACACGGTTCGGATCGCCGCTACTACCGCATATTTGCCAAAGGCAAAACCGCCATCGGCGTGTACAACGAAGATATCAAAGAAAACATCGCTTTTCTGACCTTCTCCAAACATTTCTCCGGTAAAGGGCTTAACGTGCCGCAAATTTATCGTCAGGAACTGGATAAAAACATCTATTTGGAGCAGGATTTGGGCGACGTTACGCTGTTTTCTTTTCTGGAAGAAGAACGGGCCAAAAACGGCTTTTCCCAGCCGGTTATCGATATGTACGCTAAAGTCATCGATCAACTGCCGCGTTTTCAAGTGGTAGGCAACGATGGGTTGGATTACAGCGTGTGCTATCCGCGGCACAGTTTCGACCGCCAGTCTATGTTGTGGGATTTGAATTATTTTAAATATTATTTTTTAAAGCTGGCTAAAATTCCCTTTAATGAACAGCAATTGGAAGATGATTTCCGCTCCTTCATCGATTTTTTACTGTCCACGGAACGCGATTATTTTTTGTACCGCGATTTTCAATCGCGTAATGTGATGATTGTAAACGGAGAGCCCTATTTTATCGATTATCAGGGCGGGCGCAAAGGCGCGCTGCAATACGATTTAGCTTCGCTGCTATACGACGCCAAGGCCGACATACCGCAGGAAGTGCGCGAAATGCTGCTGGAGCGTTACATCGAAAAATTAAGCGAATTGATTCCCGTAGACCGTAAAAAATTCCTGCAATATTATTACGGCTATGTGTACATCCGCATCATGCAAGCCTTAGGCGCATATGGTTTCCGCGGATTTTATGAACGCAAGGAACATTTTTTAAAGAGCGTGCCCTACGCCGTCCAAAACTTAGAGTGGCTGCTGCACAATGCCGATTTGCCGGTGGAATTGCCGGCCTTAACCGAGGCCTGGAGCGGTCTGGTGCGTTCCACTTTTTTACGTCAATTGGGCGATGTGCATTTGCGGATGACCGTTCGTATTCAGAGCTTTTCTTACCGCCGCGGCATTCCTGTAGACGAAAAGGGACATGGCGGAGGTTTCGTGTTTGATTGCCGCCTGCTGCCTAATCCCGGTCGACTGGAAAAATTTAAGCGACAAACCGGCGAAGATGAAGAGGTGATTGCTTTTCTGGAAAAGGAACCGGAAGTTGGAGAATTCTTAAATCATGTGTTCGCCATTCTGGATCATGCCGTGGTCAATTACCAGCGGCGCAATTTTACCGACATCATGGTGGCCTTTGGCTGCACCGGCGGCCAGCATCGGTCGGTTTACTGCGCTAATCGCTTGGCGCAGCACCTGCGCCAGAAATTCGATATCGATGTGGAAGTGCGCCACCGCGAACAGGAGTTCCGCTAAAAAGATTTTTCCGGCGTTAATGTAAACGATAGTTAAATATGTGCGATATAAAACTTATTCACGCGGAAGGCGCTGAATATTTAAGTACAGTACGCCGACTCTTCAGAGAATACCAACATTATCTGGGCGTAGATCTTTCGTTTCAGGATTTTGAGAAAGAGCTTTCCCGCTTGCCCGCCCCTTATACGCCGCCAGCGGGCGCAATTCTGTTGGCTCTAATTGGCCATGAAACAGCAGGTTGTGTAGCGCTAAAGGATTTGGGCTCCGGCATCTGTGAGATGAAACGTCTGTATGTGCGGCCGGCCTTTCGCGGACGCGGCCTGGGACGCGGGTTAGCAGAGGCCGTCATTAAAGAAGCCCAAATGCGCGGTTACATCACAATGCGCCTGGATACGCTAAAAACACTGACCGAGGCTATGAAACTGTACGAATTATTGGGGTTTAAACGCATTGCGCCTTACTATGCCAATCCCCTGCCCGACGTGGTGTATTGGGAGCGCGCATTAACCAACAACAGGTGACCATGAAAGCAATGATTTTAGCCGCCGGTCTGGGCACGCGCCTGAAACCGCTGACTGCCGAGCGCCCCAAAGCGCTGGTGAAAGTGAATGGGAAACCGCTGCTGCAAATTCTCATTGAACGTTTAAAGGCTTTTGCCATCGGCGAAATCATCATTAACGTCCATCACTTCGGCCGGCAAATTATCGACTTTGTCCAACAGCACGATTCTTTTGGCCTGCATATTGAATTCAGTGTGGAAGACGCGTTGCTGGACACGGGCGGGGGACTGAAAAAGGCCGCCTGGTTTTTTGACGACGGACAGCCTTTTTTAGTGCACAACGTGGATGTGCTGACCGATTTGGATTATATGCGCATGCTGCGCTACCATAATGAAACACAGGCTTTGGTCACGCTGGCCGTCCGACGCCGCAAGACCTCGCGCTATTTTCTATTTGATGAACGCCGCCGGCTTTGCGGTTGGCGCAATACCGCCGCGGGCAGGGAAGCGCTGGCGCGCTCTGCGGCCGGAGCCTTACAGGAATTTTCTTTTATGGGTATTCACGTCATTTCTCCTGAAATATTTTCGTTAATGAATGAAACGGGGCAGTTCTCCATTGTTCAGGCCTACCTGAGGCTGGCAGCCCAACAAAATATCGTTGCTTTTCCCGCCGGAAACTATCGCTGGCTGGATTTGGGTAAAAAAGAGAGCTTTGCTCAGGCGGAACGTTTGTTTCCGGAAATCTAAGCTGATTTATCTCTGGGCGTGAAGAATGTTGAATGTTGAATTCTGGAAAGAGTAGGCGAGAGTTAGAATGTGGGTTGGCGCAAATTGGAATGGTTTTGTACTTACCAATGCAAGTTAAAAAGAGTCCTGCTTTTTTCCCTCCCCATTCCTTTGTGAATTACATTTCATTTTTGTAGATTCCATCTATTCTCATATTATTATATCATCAAATTATTAAGGAACTCCCTATGCGCTGGCTGATTCTTCTTTTGATTTCTGTTAATCTGATTTGTGCTCAATTACCGTCGGCACACAAGCCGTTCTATAAAATGACCCATCGTGAGATTGGGGAAATTGTCCGTCAAACCAGCGAAACGTCGCTTACTGTAACGCAAAAAATAAACTATCTGTCGCAGTTCTTTTTGGGAACGCCGTACAATCTGCACTGTACCGGCGACGGACCTTACGCCCTGTTGGAGGCCTGGCCGCTGGTTAATTTTCAAGAGACCAACTGCATGGCCCTGTGCGAACATGTGCTGGCGCTGTCTATCTCCGATTCGTGGGATAATTTTTTTGACAATCTGCAGCAAATCCGCTACCGCGACGGCCTGATCGGCATGAAAACGCGCAATCACTACACTATGGCCGACTGGCTGCCGCAAAACAACTGGCTTTTGCAGGATGTATCCAGAACCGTGGGCGGAGCGTTCACAAAAACAATGACGCGCACCATCTCGCACCGTGCTTTCTTCCAAAACAAAGGTATGAGCGATATGCGCGATGTGCTGCCCGACCGCACCATAACCATTGATTATATTCCATTGAACAAAGTTCTGACCGTGAAGAAAAACATAAAAACCGGCGATGTGGGCGCAATATTGTTTGCTCATAAAAAGGATATTTTTTCTGCGCATATGTTTTTAATTGTTGAGAAAAAAGGGAACAAATATGTGCGTGAAGCATCGATAAGCAAAATGGTTACGCTGGATACGCCTCTGGCGCAGTGGTTTCAGGATAAATTAAAACAGACGCCCCGGCGTTACGCCGGTATCGCTTTGATGCGCGTGCGAAAAGAGTTGAACAAGCCCGGCCAGGTAATCAAACCGTGGGACATATTTAAGCTCAAAGAAAAAAGATAACAAAAATAGAAACGGTTAACACAGCTCACGCTGTTCTCCAAGGGATGCTTGAAAAGTCAAAGCGGTTATATCAAATGTCCATGCCGGGATTAATTTTTAAAATGGAACAGGGAAATTTAAAATCGGATATTGGTTATTCCCAAGAAAATACTTGCCACTAACCGCGAATTGAAATATCCAACAGAAGAAGGTATACGTCCCGGAGGGATGCAATGATTATAGCCCATCGTTTTAACGGAGGGAATGCAAACAGTTAAAATGACAAACTCCGTCCCGCAGGGACGGTTGGAAAGGTAAATGCTATGTGTAAAAGAATCTTTTTTGTTCCATTCATGTTTTTAGTCCTGTTCGTATCAGCCGCCAGCGCTCAAAGCCTGACCTATAGCAAGGTGCAGATCACCTTTCAGGATCGCCAACAAATGAACGCCCTGGCGCGTCAGGGCGTGGTTTTGGACCACGGCGCCTACGAAAAACTACCGGACGGCCGGGTTTCGGTCAGCGGCGTGCTCAACGAGAGAGAAATCTCCCTGTTAAAAGATAGCGGCGTAGATTATCAAATTCTTGTGCCGGATGTGGTGGCCGCTTACGACAAACGGCCAAAGCCCGGTGCCGCGCAAATCGACGCTTACAACCGCAGCGACGACTTGCAGCATTTTGAACTGGGCAGCATGGGCGGCTATTACACCTACGATGAAGTGGTGGCCGAATTGGATTCCATGCATTTGCTCTATCCCAACCTGACCACCGCCAAACAGTCCCTTGGCCAAAGCATCGAAGGGCGCGAAATCTGGATGATCAAAATTTCCGATAATCCGCAGACGGACGAAACGGATGAGCCGGAAGTGTTTTACAATGCTTTGCATCACGCCCGCGAGCCGGCCGGCATGATGACGCTGATGTATTTTATGGATTACCTGCTGGAAAAATACGGCAGCGATCCCCAAGCTACTTATCTCGTGGATCATCGTGAAATGTATTTTGTGCCGGTGGTCAATCCCGACGGCTATGTGTACAATCAGCAAACCGATCCCAACGGCGGCGGACAATGGCGCAAAAACCGCCGTGAAAATCAGGGCGGCTATTATGGTGTGGATTTAAACCGCAATTACGGCTACAAATGGGGCTACGACGACAACGGTTCCAGTCCCTATCCCTTTAGCGATACCTACCGCGGCGCCGGGCCGTTTTCCGAACCGGAAACGCAGGCCATACGCGATTTTTGCAACGGCCGCCATTTTGCCATGTCGTTGAGCTATCATACCTATTCTGATTTGTTGATTTATCCATGGGCTTATGAAGATAACATTTTAACGCCCGATTCGGCTGTTTATTTTGACTATGGCGACCGCCTGACGCAATCCAACCATTACTGTTACGGCAACACCGGCCAAACCGTGGGCTACGCCGTCAACGGTTCTTCCGATGATTGGTTTTACGGCGAACAGTCTGACAAGCAGAAAATAATCGCCTTTACGCCGGAGGTAGGCAACGATGCGGATGGTTTCTGGCCGCCGGAAAGCCGGATTTATCCGTTGGCGCAAGAGAACTTACCGGCTAATTTACTCTTTGCCTGGCTGGCCGGCGGCAAGATAGCCCAACGCGATTTTCAAATCGTTGCCGACGATGACGGCGACGGCTATGCCGAACGCAACGAGCAGGTAAAGCTGGTTTTTAAACTGCAAAATATTGGTCGGGGCGCGGCGCAGGATGTGCAGCTTTCGCTGGAAACGGCCGATCCCTACGTGCATGTTTTAGACGGGCAGGCAGCCGCTGCGCTGAATTTGGACTCGTGGCAAACGACCTGGTCCGATACGTTTCTGTTGCAGGTAAGCGCCGATGCGCCGGCGGGATATTCGCCGGAACTGCGTCTGGCCTATGATATGGGCGGCGCAGTGCTTTACGACACCGTGCGCACGCTAATTTTGGGCGAACCGCAAATCCTCTTTTCCGATGACGCGGCGCAGGGAATGACGCAATGGTCCAGCGCCGGCTGGGACACCACTTCGGCCGATTACGCTTCGGCCGGATTCTCCTTTACCGACAGCCCGCAGGGCAGCTATGCCGCCAACAGCGACAACAGCATGACGCTGGCAAACGCCCTGGCCCTGCCAACAGCCGATCGCATTCTGTTAGAGTTTAAAGCGCGCTGGCGCATCGAGCATGTGTACGATTTTGCCACGGTGGAGGCTTCAACCGACGGCACAAACTGGCAGGCGCTGGCAGGACAGCACACCTTAAACGGCAGCGGTAAGGGCGTTCAGCCCGCGGATGAACCGGGATATGACGGCTTGCAAATGGAGTGGATTAAGGAACAGGTGGATATAACATCTTACGCCGGTCAGGCCAATTTTTATCTGCGCTTTCGTTTACAAAGCGACGGCGGCATGCAAAAAGACGGCTGGTACGTGGATGATATTCAGCTCTTGTCGTATCAGGGGCAGCCTTCCTCTTTGGCCGGAGAGCCAGCGGCGCAGGCGCCGGAAATTTCGGATGTTTTGATTTACCCTAATCCGTTTAATCAACGAACGGTGGTTTCATTTAATCTGGAACGCCGGCAACGGGTCGTTGTGGCTATTTTTAATGTTCGCGGGCAGTTAGTTAAAACATTATATCGCGGCGCTTTAAGGGGCGGCCGGCAGCGCCTGTTTTGGGATGGTCGCAACGCCTCGGGGGCAACGGTAGGCAGCGGATTGTATGTGTGCCGCATTCATACGCAAAACAGCGTTTTTTTCCGTAAGCTGTTGTTAATCAAATAAATTTAATCTGTTGGCGTAGGAGCGTTTATCGTTATGAATCCCATGAGGAGTTGCAACAGGCTAGGGGAAATGGATACGAATATCATAGCGGATTTGCAATGGGTGGGGGAAAATCGTTACGAATCCTAAAAGGATTCGTAACGGGTTAATCGAATAAACTTAATTGATTGACGTCGCCGCGGCCGCGTTTTTTGTGCGAGGTTTGCTGCAGTTCAAGCAGTTCCTGTTCGATGCGTTCCAGAAACGGACTGCGCTGTGCTTGCAGTTCCCGTCCCATTAAAAAACGCCGCCGGGCGTGCGTCAGGTACAAATATTTGCGGGCGCGCGTCATGCCCACGTAAAGCAGCCGTTCTTCTTCTTTTTTATCGGCCTTGTGTTTGAACAGGGAATAGGGCAGCAAGCCCTCTTCGCAGCCGGTGATGAACACGCACTTAAACTCCAATCCCTTCGAGGCGTGCAGCGTTAACAGCGAAATTTTTTCCACATCGTATTCAAGCAAGTCCACGTCGTTGCCTAAAGCGGCAAACTGTAAAAATCCGTTCAGGTTATTTTGATATGCTTTGGATTTATTCAGCAGCAGGTTCTGCGTGGTCGTAGAGGGACGGATATTTTCGGGCAGACGCTGCAGGAGCAGCTGAATTTTTTCGGCAACGGTGAGTTTATCCTGCAGGGCGGAATGCAGACGCTCAATCGGGGCGGCAGGCAGGCCGCTGAGCGTCTCGATGGATTTAATCAGATAGGCGTTGCCGGGAAAGACGCTGAGTTTTAAAAATTGCAGCAGCAGGCGTACGCCGCGTTTACGAAAAAGCGCTTCGCCGCTTACTTTTTGATAAGGCAGGCGGTGGTCGTTTAAAGCCTTCTCGATGGCCGGCATCTGTTTGGCGGTGCGGCATAAAACGGCAAAATCGGCTAAACTTTCGATGCCGCTTTTCTTGTGTCCGGCGGTGATGCCGCTGTCCATGGAAAAAAAGTGCACGCCGCCCATCATCTTTTCTATGGTACGCGCCACAAATTCGGCTTCGCTCTTATCGCTGGCCTCGGACACGATGCGGATTTTTACGCCCTGCGTCAAACCTTCCGGCGCCGAGTCGTCGTCCGATAAAATATTGGCCGAGGCGTTTAAAATCTTTTGCGAACAGCGGTAGCTCTTGTTTAGCTGATATATTTTGGCGTCCGGAAAATCTTCTTTAAAATGCTGAATATATGACACGTCGGCGCCGCGAAAGCCGTAAATAGCCTGATGCGGATCGCCGATCACGAACAGACCGTCGCTGTTCCCGCCGGTTAATAATTGTAACAGACGGTATTGTGCGAAATTTACGTCCTGATATTCATCGATTAAAATCCAGCGGTAGCGCAGGCGCAGTTCCTGCAAAACCGCCGTCTCCTTTTGCAGCAAAAGAGCGCTGCGGTACAACAAATCCTGCAAATCAAACGCCTTAAATTCTGTTAGCGCTTGCTGATAGCGCCGGAAGTAATCAGCAAATGATTCTTCTTCTACAGCTTCGGCCGGCAGCAACCGTTCTTTAAAACGCGTAATAGCGGCGGCGACCTTTGCCGTTTCGTTTTTGGGCACGCCGGCATATTCCCGCAGAATGTAATCGCGATCTTCATCGTCCAAAAGCACATGCCGCGCATATTCCGGGAAGCGTTTTAAAATATCCAGACCCAGGGCGTGAAAGGTGCGCACCGTAAGCGCATCTATCTTGCCATTGCACCCCAGCATATCTTGAAGCCGGCGGCGCATTTCGTCGGCGGCCTGATTGGTAAAGGTTACCGCTAAAATCTGTTCGGCCGGCGCGTTCAGCGATTGAATTAAATAGGCGATACGCTGCGTGAGTACGTGCGTTTTTCCGGCGCCCGGACCGGCAATCACCAAAGCGGCGGCGCCTTCGTGGCGCACGGCCGCCTGCTGCTGGGCGTTCAAATTGCGCAGCGCCGGGTCTTCTTCTTTTTTATCATCGGCGGGAAGCGTCCCTGTTTCCTGTTGCAGCCGGTAGTACTCTTCCAAGCTGAAATTAAGCGACGGGCGTGTTTTGTACTCTGCCGCTTCTTCGGCCACACGCGGCATGAACAGCGCCTGTTGCGCCAGCGAGTGGCTGCGTTCCTGCTCGTCGAATACATGAATCCGGCCGTATTCGCCGTCGAAGCCTTCTTTAATAACCACCTGCCCGTTGCGCATCCGGCGGATGGCTTCGGTTAGCAAAGCGTCTGTTTGGCGGGCAATATCTTCCATCGGCAGGTTGAGAAGGATGTCAAACTCTGTTCCGATGTTTTGCAGTAATTGTTGATAGCGGCGCGTGACGGCTTTGCTGTTAACCCCGCTTCCTAAAATTTCGCTGAGTATTTCTTTTAGAGGGATGATCGAAAAATAGGCTTTGCGCCTGGGACGTTCTAAAATGTTCTGGCGGTCGCCCAACTGCACAATGCGGTTCATCACGCCGATGGTTACCTTTTTTCCGCAGATGGGGCACAGTCCGCGGTGCCGCAATGTTTCCACGGGATTCCAGCGGATGCCGCATTTGCGATGGCCGTCGTAGTGGTATTTGCCTTCCTGCGGATAGAGGTCGATGGTGCCTGTAAAACGGTTGGAATCGGCGTCTTTGATGGCGGCAATCATATCGTAATAAGAAAGCGCGCCATCGAAGATGTTGGCATTGCGTCCCAATTTTTCCGGGGAGTGGGCGTCGGAGTTGGACATCAGCGTGTACTTATCTAAAAAAGAGCACATCCAGTTCATGGGCGGATCGGTGGATAATCCGGTTTCAACGGCCGAAATATGGCCGGCCAAATCGCCGTAACAGTCTTCTATGGAGTCGAAACCCGATTTGTCGCCCAGGGCCGAAAACCACGGCGTCCACACATGCGCCGGCAAAAAGAAAATATTGGGATTGGCTTCCAGCGCGATTTCCAAAAGATCCCGCGAACCCAGGCCTAAAATGGGCCGTCCGTCCGATGTGATGTTGCCGATGGCGCGCAGGGAACGCTGAATTTTTTCCACGGCGTCAAAGTCGGGCGCAAAAATGACATTGTGCACCTTGCGTACTTTCCCGGTCTTTTTATAAATATTGCTGATTTCGGAGGTCAGCAAAAAACGCACTTCGGCTTGAGCGGCGCGTTTATTTAAAAAAGGAATCGGCAAGCGCAGTTCGTCTTTTAATTTAAAGAGGCCGGGCTCGGCCGGTTCCAACTTTTCCTTTAACTCGGCCAGCCAGCCGGGATGCGTAAAATCACCCGTACCGACCACCGTAATGCCTTTGACGCGCGCCCAGTAATCCAAATGCTCGGGGGTCAGCGTTTTACTGGTGGCAATGGAGTAATGGGAATGGATATGCAGATCGCCTAAAAATCGCATACAATCTCCGCCCTTTTTGAAGGAAGGCTAAATTTACAGGACGCCGCGGCAGATGTAAAATATAATTTGGGGCAGGAAAAAGAAAAGAGGAATCAGAAAACAGGAAAGAAGGAGCAAAAAATAGAAATAGTATTCATTTGTTGACATTCAAGAAAAAGCGGATACAGGTCAAATCCGGCATACTACTTTCTGATTCCTATTTCCTGGTTTCTAATTTTTAACCCCTGTTTGCTAAATCCCATTTTCCACGCTGGTCTTTGCTTTTCAGGCAGGCAGAAAAAAACTTTAACTTTTTCCCCATCCTGTGTATATTTTGAGCTGATTTAACAACAGGATAAAACATGTTTTCTATAAATGAAAAAAGCGTTGCTTCTATTTTGCAAAAATTCTTAAAAGAAGAGATGAACAAGATTGGCTTTAAGCAGGCCGTATTAGGTCTTTCCGGCGGAGTGGACTCTGCGGTGGTGGCGGCGCTGCTGGCGCGGGCGATCGGAGCGGAAAACGTGCATGCCGTCATCATGCCCTACCGTGAAAGCAATCCCGAAAGCCAAGAGCATGCCGAGCTGGCCGCCGAACAATTGGGCATTCAGTATCGGGTGCGCGATATTTCGCCCATGGTGGACGCCTTTTTTGCCGGCCAGCCAGAGGCCGGGCAACTGCGCCGCGGCAATAAAATGGCCCGCGAACGCATGTGTGTTTTGTATGATTACTCGGCCGAGCATCGGGCGCTGGTTATCGGCACCAGCAATAAAACGGAATTGCTCCTGGGCTACGGTACTATTTTCGGCGATTTAGCCAGCGCGATCAACCCCCTCGGCGATTTGTACAAAACACATATCTGGCAGTTAGCCGATTATTTGGATGTTCCCGGGGAGATCATTAAAAAAGCTCCCTCAGCCGATCTTTGGGTAGGGCAGACCGACGAAGATGAGTTGGGTTACACGTACGAAGAAATCGATCAGCTATTGTACTATTTGGTGGATTTGCGCTATCCCGATGAAATTCTACTGGATTTGGGCTATGCGCAACACACCATTCATGATATAAAATCGCGTATTCAGCGCAATCAGTTTAAACGCCGGCCGCCGGTAATTGCCAAGTTGACCAACCGCACCATTAATCAGGATTTTCGTTACTGCCGGGACTGGGGAGTTTGAGTTGGAATCCATCGAAGCGGGCGCGCTGTATGTGGTGGCAACGCCCATCGGAAATTTGGGCGATATTACCTACCGGGCGGTGCACATCATGAAAAACGTGGATTTGATTGCCGCCGAAGATACGCGTAAAACGCGCATTCTGATGCAGCATTACGGCATTCAAAATAAGACGATTAGTTACCATAGTTACAATTTAAAAACACAAACGCAGCGACTAATCAACCTGCTGTTAACGGGTAAATCCGTGGCTTTGGTGACGGACGCCGGCACGCCGGGGATTTCAGATCCGGGTTACCGGTTAGTACAGGCCTGTGTCCAAAGCGATATTCGCGTAATTCCCATTCCCGGCAGCGCCGCTTTTGTAGCCGCCTTGACGGCCTCGGGTCTGCCGGTTAACCGCTTTGCCTTCGAGGGCTTTTTGCCGGCTAAAAAGGGGCGGCAAACCAGGCTGCAAAAACTGGCTGAAGAAGAACGTACGGTTGTTTTGTACGAATCGCCGCACCGTTTGGCTAAAACTGTGAACGAGCTTTTAACCGTCTGGGGCGACCGTTCCTGCGTAATGGCCAGGGAAATTACTAAGATATACGAAGAGTTTTTCAGAGGGACGCTGTCCGAATTACAGGAACATCTGGCGGGAAAACCTGTTAAAGGCGAAATAGTCCTGTTAGTCGCCGGCTTTAATAAAAAAAGGGAAAAGAAATATGAGTAAAGGAAGCAACGGTTTATTGCCTGACTGGCTGGAACAGGGATTCCTGAATCTGCTCACACCGTTTGTAAATCTTTTTACCAGATGGAACCTGAACCCGAACACCTTTACTGTTTGGGGACTGGTTATCACCACGGCCGGCACCGTGGTATTGTTTATGGATCGCTCGTTGATTAATTTGACCGGCGCGCTTATTCTGGCCGGCGGTATCTGCGATATTATTGACGGGAAACTGGCTCGTAATTCCGGCCGAGTAACAAAGTTTGGCGCTTTGTTCGATTCCTCGGTCGATCGTTATTCGGAAGTGATTATGTATTTTGGCATCGCCGCTTTTTATGTGCGGGCCGGCGATTTTCTGCTTTCGGTAATGACCTTCATTGCTCTGGGAGGATCGACCATGGTCAGTTATGTGCGCGCCCGGGCCGAGGGGCTGGGTTTTGAATCCAAAGTGGGCTATATGCAACGCCCGGAACGCGTGGTTGCCATCGGTATTGGTGCGCTGTTTTACTTCCCGCTGTTCCATATCAATATGTTTCATGTGGCGGATTTTCCGGTTACACTGCTCGATATCGCCATCTGGCTGGTGGCTATTCTTGCTAATATTACGGCAATTCAACGTTTGTATCATGTATATAAACAGAGCAAAGCATAAATTTCAGATTTGGAGGTTATGATGGAAGCGGAAGAAATTAAAATTGAAGACGTTAAAGGGAAATTAGGCATCTTATTGCCAGGATTGGGCGCCGTGGCCACTACCTTTATTGCCGGTGTAATTGCCGTCCGTAAAGGGTTGGCCAAACCGTTTGGCTCTTTAACGCAAATGAACCACATCCGCCTGGGGCGTCGGGATGAGAACCGTAATCCGTTAATTAAAGAATTAATACCTTTAACGAAACTGGATGACATCTATTTTGGCGGTTGGGATATTTTTGAAGACGACGCTTACGAATCGGCCCTAAATGCCGGTGTGCTGGACAAAACGCTTTTGGATCAGATGAAAACCGACCTGTCGGCGATTAAGCCGATGAGCGCCGTTTTTGATCGCAATTATGTAAAAAAGCTGGACGGCCCGCACGTGAAAAAGGCGGCCAACTGGCTGGAATATGTGGAATTGGTGCGGCAGGATATTCGCGATTTTAAGGCTAAGCACAATCTGGATCGGCTGGTAATGGTCTGGACCGGCAGCACGGAAATTTTCATGAAACCCTCGGAAATTCATCAGAGCAAGGCGGCTTTCGAAAAGGCCTTGCAGGAAAACCACCGCGACATCGCGCCCAGCATGATTTACGCCTGGGCGGCCATCTCCGAAGGCATCCCTTACGCCAATGGCGCGCCTAATTTAACCGCCGATATTCCGGCCATGTACGAGTTTGCCGATGAAATGGGCGTGCCCCTGGCCGGCAAGGATTTTAAAACCGGCCAAACGCTGATGAAAACCATTTTGGCGCCGGGATTAAAAGCGCGCATGTTGGGCATCGAAGGCTGGTTTTCCACCAACATCCTCGGCAACCGCGACGGCGAGGTGTTAGACGATCCGGAATCGTTCAAGACCAAAGAAGAAAGCAAGCTCTCCGTTCTGGATCAAATCCTGCAGCCGGATTTATATCCGGATTTGTATGGCGATTTGTACCACAAAGTGCGCATCAATTACTATCCGCCGCGGCGCGATAATAAAGAGGGCTGGGACAACATCGATATTTACGGCTGGCTGGGCTATCCCATGCAAATCAAAATAGATTTCCTTTGCCGCGACAGCATCCTGGCTGCGCCCATCGTTCTGGATTTGGCCTTGTTTATGGATTTGGCCAAACGCAGCGGCTTTAAGGGCATTCAGGAGTGGCTGTCCTTCTATTTCAAAAGCCCGATTCACGCGCCCAATCTCTATCCCGAACACGATTTGTTCATCCAAATGATAAAGATGAAAAATACGCTGCGCGTGCTGGCCGGCGAAAAGGAAATTACGCATTTGGGGCTGGATTATTATATGAAGTAAAAGAAAGTTAATTAAGAATTACGAATTGATAATGGCTGTTTTGTAATCGGATTTTCCTTAGCCATTACTAAAAGTTAAAAGCGTATACTTGTCCAAAATAAGAGTTTGGTTTATGCTTGAATTTGAAAAACATTGACCCTCCCTCGGCTAACGCGAAAGCGGCCACTTTCGTGGAAACCGTATCCCGCTCTAATTTTTAGGGAGGAATGTCCGAGACGTAGTCGAGGGCTGGGAGGGTTAAAAAGAAGGGCTTTTCAGCTAATTGTAATTTTAAGCGGTTGATTTCAACTAATTCAATAAAAAAAGTACTATTTTAAATTTAATGATTAGTACCTTTACTCAGCAAAAATATATCACAAAAACATGAAAAATGTTGATATTTCCTCACCCCATTAATTCCCCTCTCCCAAATTGGGAGAGGGGCCAGCCACAAAAGCGGCGGCTTTCGCCGGGGAGAGGGCTAACTATCGAAAATAAATTAAAATGAAAATTAGCTGAGCTAAAGACATAATCAATAAATTTATTGTTGGAAAACACAGTTAAAAGCTGTCAACCCAAATTTCATTAACTGTTCTTTGCTCTTATTAGATACGGAAATCAGGAATGCAAGCTCAACCAGGACAAAATTCCGGGACACTCAAAGAAGTTTTAAAAACTTCGTTACCCGCGGTAGTGGATTTATCGTCACAGACAATTACCTGGCTGATAGAAGCTATTTTCATAGGACAGCTTTCGTCTTACGCGCTGGCCGGAGTGGGCATTGCACAGCAGTTCGTAGTGTTAACCTTTAGCGTACTGCTCACCTTTGTCGTGGGCAGCTCCATTATCATCGTGCGCTATTTAGGCGCCGGCGATCAATGGCACGCCAATCATGTATTGGGGCAAGCCTTGTTTATGGGCGTGGTCATGGCCATCATCATCGGGCTGTTCTGGTATTTTTTAGTGCCGCCGTTGTTTCAGCTCATTAAAGAAGACGGCGCATTGGCGCAGCAATACGGCGTAATCTATATTAAAACCATTGCCTGGTTTTCTCCGCTAATCATCACCAATTTTATCGCCTTGGGTATTTTACGCGGAGTGGGCGATACCATGTTAACGATGACCATCAGCCTGGTCATCAACGGATTAAATATTGCTCTGGATTCGGTGCTGATTTTTGGCTGGCTGGGATTTCCCCGGCTGGAAACCTTTGGCGCAGCGCTGGGAGTGGGAATAGCGCACAGCGTGGGCTTTTTGATTACCTTAACTTATCTGCGCAATCACAAATCAAGTTTGTTTTTAGCGGTGATGGAAATTACGCGCCCCAAAATGAAAACATTCAAGCAATTGTTTAACATGGGCGTGCCCACAACCGTGGAACAGTTCGTCTGGTCTATCGGGCAGATCATCCTAAGTTTTTTTGCCGCCCGCATGAGCGTTGTCGTTTTGGCTGCACATCAGGTTTTGGTGCGCATTCAGTCGGTGCTCTCCATGATCAACTGGGGATTTGCCGTAGCCGCCATGACGCTGGTCGGCAAAAACATCGGCGCAAACGATCTGCGGCAGGCGCGTAAAAGCGGGCGCATGGTGGCTATCGTTTCGCTGGTAGTTTCGGCTGTTTTAATGGTCGGGTTGTACTTCTTCTCGACGGAAATCATGAGCGTCTTCACAACCGATAGCGGCGTGATTCAGGCCGGTTTGGGAATTATTTTGGTCTTTGCCATCTTGCAGCTTCCCAAGGCGGTTGATACTTCGTATTCGGGGGGATTACGCGGCGCGGCCGATTTGAACTGGCTGATGTATCTCTCTATGGGTTCGGTGCTGTTAAATGAATTTTTAGGCGCTTATCTGTTGGGCTTTGTTTTTGGCCTGGGCCTGTTAGGATTGTGGATCATCCAGATTCTTGACGAGTCCGGCCGGTTGCTGTTAAACGTATGGCGTTTTAATAAAGGCGAGTGGAAAGAAATTAAATAAATGAGCGATGTAAACACACAGCGTTTTATTTCCTTTGAGGGAATCGACTTTTCCGGAAAATCCACGCAAATCAGTTTGTTAAAGGAATATCTGGAATCGCGCGGATTTCAGGTATATGTTTTACGCGAACCCGGCGGTACGGAAATTTCCGAACGCATCCGGCAAATCCTGCTGGATAAAAACCACAGCGAAATGTCCGATTGGACGGAGATATTTTTATACAGCGCGGCCCGTGCCCAATTGGTTCAGCAAAAGATAATTCCGCTGCTGACAGAAGGTTATTTTATCATTGCCGATCGTTATGTGGATTCCACCACGGCTTACCAGGGTTACGGCCGGGGCATCGGCTTAAAAATGGTAACCGCCATCAATCAGGCGGCCACGTCAGGCGTGATGCCTTCCGTAACGTTTTTAATGGATATTGATCCGGCAAGCGCTTACCTGCGCAGGCAGAGCGGCGCTCGCAGCACAGACCGTCTGGAAGAAGCCGGCCGTGAATTCTATGAGCGCATTTACCAGGGTTATCAACAAATGGCCCGTGAGCAGGCTCAGCGCTTTGTTGTTGTAGACGCCCTACAGCAGATTGAACAAATTCATGAAAAAATCGTAACTGTTTTGAACAGAAAAATCAACCTATAAGTGAGTGTGTTATGAAACGACTGTATTCTCTGGCATATATTTTATTACTGAGCATTTTGGTTTTTAATTTTAACCAGCTTTTTGCCGACGGCACAAAGGATGACTACTATGCTCAATTAAAACGCAGTTGGATTTACATCCAGCGTGTGTACGAACAGCTCAATCAGCATTATGTGGAGGAAATCGCGCCCTATCCGCTGATTAAGTCCGGCATTAACGGTATGTTGGATAAACTGGACCCCTACACGGTGCTTTTGGAGGAGGACGGCGATCGCCGCTTAAAGATGATCACCACCGGCAAGTACGGCGGACTGGGTATGGAGATTGGTCTGCGTAATAAAAAGGTAACGATCATTTCGCCCATCGACGATTCGCCGGCGCAGCGTATGGGCGTTCAGGCCGGCGATGTTATCGAAAAAGTGGATAGCCAAAGCATAACCGGCTGGAGCATCGATAAGGTTTCGCGTCATCTGCGCGGCAAAATAGGCACTAAAGTAACGCTGCTCATTCGCCGACCCGGTCTGGCCGAACCGTTCACACTCACCTTAACGCGCGCCGAAATTGTTATCAAAGACGTCGGATACGCCGGTTTTATCAATCCGGGCGTGGGCTATGTTAATCTAAACGGATTTACCGAAAAGGCGCCGGCCGAAGTGCGTCAGGCCATCCTCGATATGCAAAAGCAGAGCGCCATCAAATCGTTTGTTTTGGATTTACGCGGCAATCCCGGCGGACTGTTGGAATCCGCGGTAAAAATAGTCAATCTGTTCGTGCCCAAGGGACGCTTAATTGTTTTCACCAAAGGCTTCCGGGAAAAAGAGTACAAGTTTTTTACTACCGATGATCCCATTCTGCCGGAGGCTCCGTTAGTTGTTTTAGTTGACGGCGGCAGCGCCAGCGCTTCGGAAATTGTGGCCGGCGCCCTGCAGGATTTGGACCGCGCACTGATTGTAGGGCAACCTACCTTTGGCAAAGGATTAGTGCAAAAGGTGTTTACCATCGATAAGCACCGTGATATTAAGCTGAAGGTAACTACGGCCAAGTATTATATTCCAAGCGGCCGCTGCATTCAAAAACAGGATTACGCCCGCAATAACGAAGTAATTTTGCATGATTCCACACAAACCGGTCCGGACAGCGTTCGTTTGTTTTACACGCTGCACCATCGTCCGGTACACGATCGCGGCGGTATTTATCCCGACGTGCAGGTAAAACGGGATTCCATCAGCTATGTGCTGATTCAGTTGATCAAAAAGAGTATGATTTTTGATTTTACGGTGAATTATCATCAGCAGCATCCGCACTGGCAGGCCGATTCTGCCAGTGTCGATGCGCTTATGGCCGCTTTTTATAAGTACCTTGAACAAAAAAAGTTTGATTATACGCCGGAATATTCCAGTGAACTGAAACGCCTGAAAGACACGCTTGATAAAAAGAAATATTCTCCCAGGGTAGACAAGCTTTTTGATGAATTGGAGCAAACCCTGGCCGGAGAAAAGGCGCGCGAGCTAACGCGCAACGAAGCGCAAATTAAAAAATATCTGACGCTGGATTTACTCGAAAAATACCGCGGCAAAGCCGAACGCGTTCATTTTGCGCTTAAAAGAGATCCGCAGGCGCTGAAAGCCATTGAATTGTTGCATGATACTAAAACTTACCGCCGTTTGTTAGCCGGTAAATAACGGGTAGCGCAATAGTGAAAATGACCCAGGAAGAAGTGCTTAAAAAGATACATCAGGCCGCCAGCGGCTGCGGATTTGAGATTTATGCCGTGGGCGGATATGTGCGCGATTTACAACTTGGCCGCAAGGGCAAGGATATCGACTTTGTGGTTTTAGGCGACGCCATGGCTTTTGCCGATTGCCTGAAAAAAACGCTGCATCTGCGGCAGATAGTACGTTATCCGCGCTTTGGCACCTTTATGACGCGCTATTACGGATATTCTTTGGAGTTCGTCAACGCCCGCGAAGAATCGTATGCCGATGATTCCCGCAAACCCGTAACCAGACAGGCCGATTTGAACAGCGATTTAAGCCGCCGGGATTTTACTATCAATACGCTGGCTATGGATATTTCGCCGCAGACTTTCGGCCGCGTTATTGATATTTTTAACGGACTGCAGGATTTGAAAAACGGATTAATCCGTACGCCGCTGGAGCCGGAACAAACCTTTTCCGACGATCCTTTGCGTATGATGCGCGCCGTACGTTTTGCCGCGCAATTGAAGTTTACAATTCAGGAGGCGACTTACGCGGCCATTGCCAAAAATAAAGAGCGTCTTAAGATAATTTCGCAGGAGCGCATTACGGATGAATTCAATAAAATACTAATGGCCGAGCAGCCTTCCATCGGATTGCGCATGCTTGATGAAACCGGTCTTTTGGCTATCTTTCTGCCGGAAATGACCGCCATGAAAGGCGTGGAGCAGCGCAAGAAATTTCATCATAAAGATGTGTTTTATCATACGCTGGAGGTGATCGATAATATTGCCCTAAGAAAAGGCGATTTAAAACTGCGTCTGGCGGCGCTGTTTCATGATATCGGCAAACCGCGCGCCAAGCGCTTTGAAGAGCAGCAGGGCTGGACTTTCCACGGACATGAGGTGGTCGGTCGGCGCATGGCCGGGGCCATCATGCATCGCCTGAAATATTCGCGGGAGGTCATTCACTATGTGCAAAAGCTGGTGGCTCTGCATTTGCGCCCTATGGCTTTGGTCGATGAAGAGGTAACCGACTCTGCCGTACGCCGGCTTATTTTTTTAGCCGGCGAGGACATCGACGACTTAATGAATTTATGCCGCGCGGACATCACCTCCAAAAATCCGCAAAAGGTGAAAAAATATTTGGCCAATTACGACCGCGTGGTTAAGCGGGTAGGCGAAGTGGAAGAACGCGACCGCCTGCGTAATTTTCAGCCGCCGGTGGACGGGAATGAAATTATGCAGTTATTTCAGTTGTCCCCCGGTCCGCAGGTGGGGAAAATTAAAAAATTCATAGAAGAAGCCATTTTAAACGGTCAGGTGCCTAACGAACACGACGCCTGTCTGGAATTCATTTTGCAACACAAGGGAGAATTATTAGGATAATGCGCATAATATTCTGGTATATGGAAAAATTCAACTATCATCCGGCGATTAAAAATTTGGAAGATGCGCCCGCGGTTGAGAACGGCGCCGAAATCACGGAAGCCATTGTGGCCTTTGTACACGCCGAGGCGGAGGATCAGGAAAAGGCGTCCAAAGTGGAAACCAAGTTAGTTAAAAATTTAAAATGGCTGGCCGGCAAATGGCAGTGCAAAACACTGGTGCTGCATTCTTTTGCCCATCTTTCCGAATCCAAAAGCGCGCCGGAGTTTTTGCAGCAGTTATTCGACTCCGCCCAGCAGCGTCTGGAAGGGGCCGGTTACCGGGTGCATCAAACGCCCTTCGGTTATTTTTTGGATATCGAGATTGTTGCCCCGGGCAAATCGCTGGCGCGCGTGTACAAAGAGTTTTAATACAGGTAAACCATTATAACGGGCGCAGAGGTAGTAACTGTGATTTTGCCTGTTGAAGAGCAAGAGAAAGAGTAGGCATACTATGTTGTAATTCGATTTGCGCCGGCTGTTGCAAATCCGGCGTCAAAGACAGTACTGAATGCGCTAAAAATCAAAGTAATTTGAATATTTTTATTTTATCCTTGTACAATAGGCAACTTTTCGATTAACATAACGTCTATATATCACGACTTTTTCGGAGGAAATTTTATGACTGAACTTACAGAACAAACTGTCGAAGAGCAGCCTAAGATGAGCGGTATAAATAAAATCATAAACATCTTCACCGATCCCGGCAGCGTTTTCCGCGATCTGCGGCGGTATCCTACCTGGTTGCTTCCGTTTTCTTTAGTTATGCTTATGTCTATTGTTTTTACCATATCGACCGAAGATTTAATTTTAAAATATCAGAAAGAGGCCATTTACAACAGTACATTAATTCCCGAAGAGCAAAAAGACCAGATCATCGAAAAATACGAAAACAAAACGCCGAAGCGCCGCCATATTGAGTCGGTGATTGCCGGCGTGGTTAATGTGAGCGTTTTGTTTGTTGTTGCCGCCGGAATCTTCTGGATCGTCGGCAACTTTGTTTTAGGCGGCGCCGCTTCTTTTAAACAGCTCTTTTGCATGTATTCCTGGGCGGGCATGATTACCGTGCTGGAGTTAATCATTAAACTACCGCTCTCATTAGCTAAGGGATCGCTGAATGTTTACACCAGTCTGGCGGTGCTCATGGACCCGGAACAGAGCAAAACCATTTTATTTCAGATATTAAATGCCTTTGACATTTTTACCATTTGGAAGATCGTTCTGTGGGGAATGGGCTTTGGCGTCATCTATAATTTCAGCAAAGGAAAATCATACGCAGCGGTGATCAGTTTGTATATTCTTTATCTGATCGGCGCTATTGGCTTCGCGCAAATTTTTCAAGGATAAAAGGAGCATGTTACATGACAGGCAGTAAAATTTGGTCGAACACGTTACGTACGTTGTTGTTTCTAACGCTAACTTCCGGCCTGCTGTTCGCGCAACAACCGGAAAAAGAATTATTGAAGCTTGAGGATTGTATCAATATTGCCTTAAAAAGCAACACCACCCTAAGGACAACGCAGTTGAGCGATAAGGCCGCGGTACTGGATGTGCTGGCCAGCTATAAAGGCGTTTTGCCCAGCGTTTCGGTAAGCGCCGGTCAGGGCAAAGTGGAAACAGGACCGTCGGAATACTTAAGCAACGAGCCGGTAGGCATCGATCCGGAGACGGGCAATGTGATCTACGAACAGCGTACGCGTAAAATCGAAAAATCAACTCGTAAATCGGCTTCGGCCAGTTTGGACGTTAACCAAACGATTTTTGACGGCGGCATCTGGTGGAATCAAATTCGCAAGGCGCACGCCGATCGCAAAGCGTCGGAGTATAACCTGGCCAGCCAGCGCGATAATGTTGTTTTACAGGTACAGCAGGCCTACTACGATTTAATAAAACAAATGAAACTGCTGGAAGTGTACAAACTGGCCGTGGAGCGCAGTCAGGCGCAGCTGGACCGCACGCAAAAGATGTACGATTTAGGCGCAACAGCGCGTGTGGATGTATTCCGGGCGAAAGTAAATTTGGGCAACGACCGCATCAACTATTTAAATCAAAAAAATACGGTACAGCAAAGCCGCAAAAAACTGAACCTGGCCATGGGGCGCGATCCCTTTACGCCGTTAGAAGTGGAAGTGGAAATCTCTCTGGAAAAATCGGTGCCGGATTTAGACCAGCTCATCGAAGCGGCTTACGAACATCAGCCGCTGCTTTTTAAAAGCAAGGAAGATTTGATAGCTAAAAAATTATCGCTTTCCATGGCTAAGGGTATTAACTATCCGCGTATTTCCGCCTATCTGAATTACAACCGCTTTCATGAAAATACCGCTAAGGTGTTTTCTGATTTTTATCAGAATTATTCCACGCAATATGGCGTACGGCTTTCTTTCAATCTGTTTAACGGCTTTTCGGATTATGTGAACGTGCAAAAGGCGGAAATCAGCTGCCGCACCGCCGAGGAACAGTTCGAAGAATACAAACGCAATCTGAAAGCCACCATTCATCAGTACTATGCCGATTACAAATCATTTCAGGATATTATTGAAATTAACCGTGAGAATCTTGAGGCGGCCCGTGAAGAATACCGTCTGGCGGAAGAGCGTTATCAGGTGGGCGCGGGAACGTCGTTAGAGGTCCGTGAATCGCAGGTTAATCTTACCAGAGCGGAAGAAACGCTGATTGCCGCTCAGTTCAATGCGCGTCTTTTATTGGCGCAATTAGATAATCAATTAGGCTTGTCATATTTCAAATATGTTAAAAATCAGGAATAGGCACCGTAGGAGTGCAGGATGAAAAAGAAATATATTATTGGCGCAGGAATTTTGCTGGTTATTATCGCACTAATCGTCGGAAACCTGTTGAAAACGCCAAAAGGCATCGAGGTTACGGCGGAAAAAGTTAAACGCGGAACCATTCAGCAAAAGGTAACCGGCTCCGGCCAGATTAAGCCGGCGATAGAAGTCAAGGTGAGCGCACAGGTAGCCGGTAAAATTGTACAGCTAAATGTTAAAGAGGGCGATCGCGTAAAAAAAGGACAACTGTTGGTGGCGCTGGATCCACGGCAGTACGAGGCTTCGCTGGAACGCTCTAAATCCTCATTAATGGCGGCGCAGGCTAACGAGAAAAAAGCAAAAAGCGATCTGGATCGCTCCCGCGAGTTGTTCGGTAAGCATTTAATTTCTTCGGCCGATTTTGAAACGGCGCAGGCCAATTACGAAGCGGCCCTGAGCAACCGCATGCAGGCAGAAGCGTCTTTAAAAGAGGCGGAAGACGCCTTGCGCAAAACGCGCCTTTACGCCACCATGGACGGCGTGGTCACCAGGCTGAACAAAGAATTGGGTGAAATGGCTATCGGCGCCCAGTTTCAGGAAGATGTTATCATGGTCGTCTCTGACCTGTCCAAGATGGAAGCGGTCATCGAAGTGGATGAAAATGACGTGGTCAATGTTCAGTTAGGAGATTCGGCCCTGGTGGAAGTAGACGCTTTCCCGGACACTACCTTTCGCGGTATAGTTACCGAAATCGCCAACTCAGCCATCACCAAAGGCCTGGGCACACAGGAACAGGTAACCAATTTCGAGGTGACCGTTACGCTGGACACGCCCGATTTGCGTTTCCGGCCGGGCATGAGCACTACGGTGGATATTTTAACCAAACGTTTGGATGATGTAATCAAAGTGCCTATTCAGGCTGTGACGGTGCGCGAACAGAGTAAACTTAAAAAGCAAAAAGATGTGGAAGATCATCCGGCGGCCGAAAGCGGCAGAGACGGCGAAGAAAAAATGCAGGAAGTGGTGTTTGTAATGGAAGACGGCTTTGCCCATGTGCGGCCCGTTAAACTCGGTATCAGCGATGAGACCCATTATGCGGTGTTAAGCGGTTTAGACGAAGGCGAAATGGTGCTTACCGGTCCCTTTAAGATTTTGAACAAAACCTTAAAGAACGACGACCGCGTGACCCTTAAGAAAAAAAGCAAGAAGCGCTGATATGCTCATTCGCATAGAAAATCTAAATAAAACCTACCAATTGGGCAACGTGCAGGTAGAGGCCATTAAGCAGATCGATTTGAATATCAAATTGAATGAATATGTGGCCATCATGGGGCCCAGCGGATCGGGGAAATCAACCTTAATGAATATTTTGGGCTGTTTGGATGTGCCTACTTCCGGCCGCTATGTTTTGAACGAACAGGACGTCAGCAATTTAAGCGACGATCAGCTGGCGACCATCCGCAACAAGGAAATCGGCTTTGTCTTCCAAACGTTTAATTTACTTCCGCGGGCCACGGCGCTGCATAATGTGGAGTTGCCGCTTATTTACAACGGCACGCCGCGCCAAAAGCGCCAGCAATTAGCTTTGGAAACCCTGGAGCGTGTGGGGCTGGCCGAGCGGGCTTCTCATAAACCGACCGAACTCTCCGGCGGCCAGCGTCAGCGCGTGGCCATTGCCCGCGCTTTGATTAACCATCCGTCCATCATTTTAGCCGACGAGCCCACCGGCAATCTGGATTCCAAAACCGGCGAAGAAATCATGCGCATTTTCGACGATCTGCACAAAGCGGGCAACACCATCATTTTGGTCACTCACGAAGAAAGTATAGCCAAACACAGCGAACGCATCATTCGTTTACTGGACGGCGAGATACTTTCCGATACAAAAAACTGAAGTGAACCATGCATGCTTTAACGCAATTCAACGAATATATCATCATGGCCTGGCAGGCTATCAAAGCGCACAAACTGCGTTCGCTGCTAACCACGCTGGGTATTTTAATCGGCGTAACCACGATTATTACTATTTTTACCACCATTCAGGGGCTGAATCAATATGTCTTCGGGCAACTTTCTAATATTGGCGCGACGACCGTTTATGTTGAAAAATATCCGTGGATCATAAAGAATGATTTCTGGAGATACCGCAACCGCAAAAACATCACTTACAAGGAATATCTGGCCTTAAAGCGCTATTGCACGTTGGCAAAATATATCGCTCCGCAGGTGTTTTCCATGAAAAATGTTTCCTATAAAAGCGAAAAACTCACCAACGTATTTGTAACCGGCACCAATCAGGACTATGCCGAAACGGCCAGCTTAAGCCCTGAGGCCGGGCGTTTTATTACCGGGCTGGACGTGCGCAGCAAGCGCTATGTCTGTGTGCTGGGCCGGGAGGTCGCCGACAAATTATTCAAAAAGAAAAATCCGTTGGGTCAGCGCATCCGTATCGGCAGCGAGAAATACCGCGTTATCGGCGTGCTGGAAAAGAAAGGTAATTTTTTCGGGCAGAGCATGGACAACTTCATTATCGTTCCCATCGGTACCTTTAAGCGTGTGTTTGGCGGGCACCGCGGCCTGCGTATTGCCATGATGGCCGGCGATTCCGATCAGTTAGACGAGATGAAAGATCAAATCCGCGGCGTCATGCGTCGCATCCGTAAAACCCCTCCGGCCAAACCCGACGATTTTTCCATCAATCAGCAGGATATGCTGACCAATCTCTATTCGCAGTTAACCGGCACTCTGTTTGCTATTGTCTTCGTTATCGGCGGGATATCGTTGGTGGTCGGCGGCATTGGCATCATGAACATCATGCTGGTCAGCGTTTCGGAACGTACGCGGGAAATTGGCATCCGTAAAGCCATTGGCGCCACGCGCGGCAATATTATGTTGCAGTTCATCATCGAGAGCATTGTGATTGCTTCCATCGGGGGACTCATTGGCATTGCGCTTGGTTTTGGCGGCGGCAGCATGGTGCTGGCGCAGTTGGATTTGACTGCCGGCGTCAGCGCCTTGTCTATTTTAGTGGGTTTTGGCTTTTCCACACTGGTTGGCGTTTTAGCGGGATTTTATCCGGCGCAAAAGGCGGCCAAACTTAATCCCATCGATTCTTTGCGGTATGAATAGGGCGTAATAAATGATTGTTAAAGAATATTTTTCCACAGCCATCGAACAGTTTAAATCGGGCAAGATGCGCGCCTTTTTAACTATTTTAGGCATCACTATCGGCATCGCCACGGTTATTTTTATTGTGGCCGTATTGGAAGGCTACAACAAATCCATCAGCAAAGAACTGAATATTTTAGGCGCCAACACCTTTCAGGTACAGCGTAACGATCCTGTAATGGTAGGGGGACAGCGTTTCGATAGAAAAGCGCGTAAAATTTTAAAAAGGGAATTGGCTGATCGTATTCGCAAGAATTGCAGTCTGGTGGCCGGGGTAGCTCCGGAAGTGTATATTTACAATGCCTTGCTGAATTATCGTGACAAAAAGACCAATCCCAATTTTTTTTTGGTGGGGACGGAGACGGATTATTTCGAAAATAACGGCTATTCCACGTCCGAAGGCCGCATTTTAACCAACGAAGATATATTCTTCCATCGCCGCGTAGTAGTGCTGGGTATGGATGCCGTGGATGTGCTCTTTCCTTTTGCAGATCCTTTAGGCAAGTGGATTAAGATAAACAGCATTAAATTCAAAGTAATTGGCATTCTGGAAAAAATGGGCAGCAGTACCTTCGGTCAAAGCCGCGATAACCGCGCCGTGGTGCCGATTACAGTTTTTGAGGATTTGTGGGGGAAGCGCCGTTCGGTTAACCTGACGGTGCGCTTAAAACCCGGGGCAGATTTTGAGGAAGCGCAAAGCCAGGTCATTGGCGTGCTGCGCAAAGCGCGAAAAGTACCCCCCGGCGCGGATAATGATTTTGCCATCTTTTCCAACGAAACACTGGAGAATTCATTTAACAATATTGCTGATAAGGTGAAGATAGGCGCGGTTTTTTTAGGGCTGATTTCCTTGTTGGTGGGCAGCATCGGCGTAATGAACATCATGCTGGTAACTGTTACAGAACGTACGCGGGAAATCGGCATCCGCAAGGCGGTTGGCGGCCGGCGGCGGGACATTCTGCTGCAATTTTTAAACGAAGCGGTTGTGTTGACCTTAATCGGCGGTATCATCGGTATTTTATTGGGATTCGGAATGGCCGGCGCGGTAGCTCTGTTTCTGAAGATTCCTTTTGTAGTCCCGCTTTGGGTGGTTTTAGCCGCGCTGTTGGTAACGGCGCTGGTGGGCCTTTTGGCCGGTTTGTATCCGGCAGCCCGCGCCGCCAAAATGGACCCCATCAATGCTCTGCGTTATGAGTAGAACGTTTTCCCACAAAATACCACCCCACACTAAAGGCCATCCCCGGAAAAAACGGCTCCAGATTTAGCAGGTACTGCGGCTGGCCGTTCAATATATGCGTTTGTCCCCACAAAAAAGCTCCGAAGGAGAGAGAAAAACTCAGCAGCATTACGGCAAAGGTAGATTTACGGCCTAAGCGCCACTGCGGAAAGTAGACCGCCAACAGCGGCAACAAGAGCGGCGGAATGAACAAACTGCCTAAATTGTACCACAAGCGGATCACCGAGGGCGCCAGATAAATCAATGCCAGGGCTATTATTGCCGTTAAGCCCAATCCGGCCTGCACAGCGCGCTTGGAAGACGGCACGTTCCGCCATTGAGCCCAAATGTCGCGTCCGAAGGTCAGCGCAGATAGAAACGTGTAGCTGTCGATGGTGGACATGATGATAGCCAGCAAACCGGCGACGAACAAACCGTTCATGAAAGGCGGCAGCACTTTTTGCGCCAGCAGGGGGTAAGACATCATCGGCTGAATGTTAGGCAACAAAACAACGGCATACAGACCGGTGAGCATGGTCAGGCTGTCGAATAAAAACCAAAAAGCCACAGAGATTAGAATGCCCCGGCGCGCCACCTGCGGCGTTTTGGCGGCGGCACAGCGCTGGTGAAAACCCGGGTCGATAAAGGTCCAGCTGGCGATTAAAAACCACACCAAAATATTTTGCCAGCTCATCCCGCCCGCAGCGTCCTTGTGTAAGGCGTTCAGCTGAGAGAACATTTGCGTAAAGGAGAGCGTGTCGCGCAGCAGGTAAATCAGCAAGACTACAAAACCGCCGAACATCAACAAGAATTGCAATTTGTCGGTTTGCACTACCGCCCGGAAGCCGCCCTGATAGACATAAAATATGGAAAAAAATGTTCCTGCCAATAAGCTCCAGATAAAACTCACGCCAAAAAAATACTGAATCAACACCGCCAGCATCAGGATGTACGGCGCGGGCGAGGTCATGATTAGCAAGAACAGGCTGCCTAATAAACCGCCCGGGCGGCCGTAAGCGCGGTAAAGCATATCGGGGATGGAATAGCTGTTGGCGGCGCGCACTTTGGGCGCCACCAGCCAGGCAAAAAGCAGGGCAAACAGGTAGTAGGGCAGGCCGAACACAAACCAGACCGAAATGCCGTAAGAATAAACAAATTCGCCCACGCCTAAAATGCCGCCGTACCAAGTGGAAACCAGCGTAGCCACAAAGGCCGGCACGGTTAGCGAACGGCTGCTTAACAAAAACTCTTCATCGCCGGCTCCCCGGCGCCGCGAGCGGTAGCCTAAATAGCCTAACAGAACAATATAGATAACGACGGGGACGAATTCCATTACGCCGCGCTCTCTGCCGCTGAAGGGAAAAGGTGGTAAACCAGCAGACGTCCGGCCGTAAAGGAAACACGACCCAGGGAAGCGGCGTATTCGTTGCTGTTTCCTAAAAAGAAGGGGGCATAATTCTGTCCCTTAACGGGAAAAAGGAAGCCGTCCAGCGTAAGGTTTTGCAGCGGACGCAGGGAGAAGAAAGAAACCGTTTGACCGGGACGGCCTTCAAAGCGATGCTCGCCGGGAAAGAGGCGCGTCAGCATGCCGTGATTGTCGAAGGCCTGCAATTCCACGGCGGCGTCAAACGATTCGAAGATAATTAAATTGGCGGCCGAGTGATCGCCGCGCAAACCAAAGGCGGCAAAAATGCGAATTTGCCGTCCGCCCAATTCCACGGCAAACTGCAACGCTTTTTGCAGATCGGTGTGGTTCTGGTCTTCGCGGGTGACAAAAGGCACGGAAGCAAAGTGCCGCCGGGTGGCGCCATCGATGGAATCCATATCGCCTAAGATATAATCGGGTGTGATGTTAAGCCGACGGCAGAGACGACTACCGCCGTCGGCTGCGATGATCTTGTCCGCGCCCGCGAGATAGCGCAGCAAAATTTTTTTGTCGATGGCCTCACCGTTGGCGATGACGGCAATGGTCAAACCGGGCATACAGTTCTCCATTCTTTGGTCATGCAGATAGGATTCCTACAATGGACTTAATGGTTAAATTGATAATTTCAGGGCAGCGATACCCGGTACTGTCAATCAGACTCGCTGGTATTCCCGCCTATGCGGGAAAATAAAATTGAATACAACCGACTTGGTTCGGACGCCCAATCAAGTTGGGCATGACGCCGAACGTTGTTATTCCTACCCGCCTGCCTCGGGCACGGCGAAAGTGGGAATCCATTTGTCAATCATTTAAATTTTTCCCTCACCCCCAGCCCCTCTCCCAAGCCTGGGAGTGGGGAATTAAAGGGGTGAGGGAAACGTAGCAAATTTTCCCTTTACTCAGAAGATTTGCTGAGTAAATAGTTAAGAGCGCAAAACATAAGTATTTAAACTTGCCAGGATTTATTTGTTCAAAATTCAAAACCCAAAATTTTTAATAGCTGTACTGCAAACTGACAAAATAATTGCGCGTAGCGGCCGGGAAAAATTCCTCGCCTTCGCCGTAGGCCAGATAGCGGCGGTTTAGCAGATTATTGATTTTCCCCTGTACGGCCAGACCCTTTAAGCCGATGGTCTCCAACTTTATGCGGAAACGCAGATTCAACACGGCGTAGGGGTCTACGGTATTGCGTTCATTCTTGTAATTATCGGTGTACATCTTGCCCATATACTTGCCGCTCAGGGCGGCGTAAATGCCCTCCCATGAATACATTAAAGAGAGATTTCCCATGATGTTGGGGAAGCCGGCGATGGGGTTGCCGTCCAGCACAATGGGTACGGGCTGGCCTGAATCCCAGTCATATTTATAGACGGTGTAAGAAGTAAGCGTATTTTTACTATAGGTAAAGTTGCCGTTCAGCGACAAGCGCGGCAATATTCGCCAGTAGCCGCTCAGCTCCACACCTCGATGCAGCGTGCGCTCGGCGTTGCCGGTTATGGGCTGACCAAAGCGATCCACGCCGCCCTTTTTGATGATTTCGTTGATAAAATCCATATAGTAAACATTTACGCTGCCGCGGAAGCGTTCGGAACGATAGGCATAGCCCAACTCCATACCGTAAAGGGTTTCCGGATGTACTAAGGGCTTACTGAAATTATAACTGCCGTCGGCCTTCAGTTCAAATTGCGGCGTTACCGCGCCCCAGTCCGCCGGCGTGCTGGCCTCGGCGGCGTCGTACAAATTTTTCAGGCGGGGTTCGCGGGTGGTGCGCGTCAGGCTCATGTACACATTGGACGTGGCGTTCAGATTGTAATTAATCCCTATGCGCGGATTAAGAAACTGGTAGGGCACCTTAAAATCATTCTGTAAAAATTTTTCGTTAAACAAGCGGTACTGCTTAAAAGCGTACTGCAAATCCGTCATCAAAAACAGGTTGCGGAAGAGCTGATGTGTATCGTGCAGGTAAAGGGAGGCCACAAGTTTTTGTCCTTCGTACTGATAGTAGCGGCGGGCGTCGTTGCCCGCTAACTCTGGCGGCAAATCGCCGCCCCGCTGCAGCCGTCCCCAGTGCAGCGAATGGTGGTAGCGTAATTCCGAACCGAGAACAAATTCTTCAGTGCCTTTGCGCCACTGCAGCTGGGGCAGCCAGCCGAACTGATTATTGTCCACATAGGCGCGGATGAGGGCGTCGGCGGGAACGGTCAGCGTGCTGTCAAATCCGTATTGCGGCGTCAGACGAAAGTATTCCGGCGTGCCCCAACTGCCGTCGTAATCAAAAAAACCGTAACCGCGGATGTAGAAGGCCGTATTGTTCAGCGTTAGGTGATTGCTCAGTTTGTATTCATGGATCAGTTCCAGATGGGGCTGGTTAAAATTTTCGATTTCCGCGGGATCGCGTTGGCTGGCATAGGTCAACGAATCGCCCTTGTCGTTTACTTCCCAGTAATTAAAATTTTTTCTGCGAAGCGCGTCATTATGATTAACGAATTTAGGCAGTCCGTTGTAAACCAGTCCGTCTTTGATGGGCCCGCCGTAAAAATGCAGACGCAGATTCTGATGACTGCCGTAGTAAGCGGCGCCCAGAAAATAGTTCCAAAAATTAATCCAGGCGCCCTGCCGGTAACCGTCGGTTTTGATGTTGGAGGCGCGCCCGAACAGCACAAAGTGTTTGGCCAAAAGCCCGCTGTTGTATGAAAAGGACATCTTTTTGGTATTATAGGAACCGTAGCCAAACTGCGCCTTTAAGATGCGCTGCGGCGAAAAATAATTGGTAATGATATTTACGGAGCCCCCGATGGCCGCCGGACCGTAAAAAGCGCTGCCTGCGCCGCGCTGCACCTGAATGCTTTGCACATTGGCCAGTAAATCGGGAAAATCTACCCAGTAGGTGTTTTGATCTTCGGGATCGTTTTGCGGCACGCCGTTGATCATTACCGAAATTCTGCGCTGGCCGAAACCGCGGATGCTCAGATAGTTGTAGCCCGTACCATTGCCGCTTTCCGAATAAAAGGACGTGGAGGGCAGCTCGGCTAATATTTCCGGCACGTCCTGGGTAGTGTAATCGGCTTCCAACCGTTGCTTGTCGATATCGGAGAAGGTAACCGGCGAAAGGCGTTCGCGGGCGCGCGTGGCTACTACAGTTACCAACGGACCGTTGATTAATTCCTGGTTAAGACGGATAAACAGGGTGGTGTCGGCCTGCAGGTTGACGGGATGTTTTTGTACGCTGTAGCCCACATAGCTAACCACCAGCGTGTAGCGTCCGTCCGGAATATCCCTTAAAACGAATTTTCCATGGGCGTCGCTGGAAGTGCCGATGGGAGTGCCTTGCAGATAAATATTGGCGCCGGTCAGACTTCCCCCGGTTAATTCGGATTTTATCTGGCCGCGTATGGCGTGCGTTTGCTGCGCCCAAAGCGGTATGGCGCTTAACAGTGTGCTGATGATTAAAATACGCATAAACAGACGGGACATCGTATCACCTCGCTTTAAAAAGGTTAAACTTAAAAATTAAGGCGCCGGTGACCCGGTCGGATAAGACGGGGGAAATAGCAGAAATTAAATGCATAATAGACGGCAAAATGCCGCATCTGCCCGGCCGTTTCCCTCCGCTGGTATTATCCAGATCAGGTTCTAAGGGTATGTTCTCAGTTCCATTTAGTTGGGAACACCCCTAACGGCGGCGGTAATTTACTAAGGGATTGGGGCTAAATCAATTGGAAGTTTTCTTATTCTTTTTGTCTACAACCTTTTTAACCGATTTTAATTCATTCAGACGGGATTCAATCTCGTCTTCCAATTCATTGATTTGTGTACGGATTTCTTCTGTGTCCAAAACGGCTTCTTCTTTTTCGCTGAGTTTTTCCAGCGCTTTTTCCGACAAATCGATTTCATTTTGCAGGTTTTTAATCTCGTCGACTAAAACCGGAATGGTTTCGTGTTGTTGCAGTTCGTCATATTTGAGCTCTGCCAAGTAGGGGAAAACCGTCTCGCCGAGCAAGGTGAGTTTTTTCCTTTTGGAAGTTTTTAGCTGGCGCAGTTCAAATTTTAGCCGCGTTACATGGCTGTAACTCTCGGCCAAATCGCGCAGGGCCTGAGCATTTTTACGGGCGTTGTCCAAACTTTCCTGCAGGGTTTTACGTACTTTTATGATTAAATCGCTCATTAAGCCGGCTCCTTTAAATGGAAATTTTGTTTGCATAAAAATGGTAAAAATTTATCTGAAAATCAAATGAATCGTCGTTTTTATGCTAATTGTAACATAGACGTCAGGCAAGCAGCCTGTTACACCAAAAATAATATCAACGATCGCTGCGCTCCTCTCGGATACCGAAGACGGTATCAAAATAACCTTGGCGTCGGACGGTGCAAGTTTTGAATTTATGCATAAATATTTGTAAACTGATTTATGGAAAAAGAAAGAGCAAATTCTGTAATGAAATCATCTGTAAATTTGCATATATGGCAGCCGTCCCGGGCAATATTTTATTTTGCCGCTCTTATTTTGCTTTCGTGCGCCGGCTTAAAAGCGCAGAGCGACTCGCTGCAAGTGATTGCCGCTGCGGATTCGGTGCGGCAGGCCGGGGCGAGGGATTCATCCTTAACTAAGAAGGTTCGGCCGACAGTAGAAAAAGTGTCTTTTACGCCGGTTGTGTATGATTTTGCGCAAAAGTGCGTGGAAGTAAACGACAGCCTGCCGGGCGTAATCTGGCGTTTTAGAGATCTGATCTTTATGAACTACAACGGTTTGGCCGATGTGTTCAGCGGTCAGCCACGTTTTAAGATCGTGGATTTTATGGAGCCGGGGCTGCCGCGTTACGTTTCCGCAATAAATATGCTGCCTCACCAAACCTCGGCCGCTTTTGAGGGACATGCGCTGAACGATCCTGTTACCGGTTTGTACAATCTGCGTTTTATCTCCGCCGATATGCTGGCCGGAGTGCAGGCGTATCAAGCGGACGCGCCGGGCAGCGCTTTGTGGAACGGTCTGAATTTTACGGCGCGCAGCAACATTCCGGATGAACCGTATTCGCGCATCATGTTTCGGCAGGGCGATTTTGGCTACAGCGATCTGGATTTGCAGTACGCCAACCGCTTAAGCGAACGGATAGGGCTGCAATTAGGCGGCATCAATAAATATTATGATCCCAACGGTTATCACGGCTACAGCTTCCGCGGTTTGATTCATTACCAGCCCACGGCGCATATTTACAGTAGAACGCGCGTCCATTTAAATAGGGAAACGCTGCACTTTATTCCGGCGGCGGATTTTGCCAGCATCCGCAGCCGTGAAGAACGCGACGAGTATTTTAGCGACCTCACCTGGCGGCAAAACGACAGCAGCGCCGATTATTATCATCTGCAACTGGGATACATCCAAGACGGCCGCCATACCAGCGAAGCGCAAAAGGTGTTTGATTTTACCAACCGTTACCGGCAATATCAGCTTGGCCTGTCCGCCCGGCGGCAGATAGCCGCGCTGCAATTGTTCGGCGCTGTATCCGCTTCTCAACAGCGTATCAGCGGACAATCGTTTGCCCATCCTTACACGGACAGCGAAGTGAATATGTACGCCCTGGCGGAAGCGCGGCTTTTCTCGTCGTTGCGCCTGCAGCCGGCGTTTAAAATGAAATACCGCTGGGGCGAAGCGCCGTTGGCGTTACCGGCGTTGCAGGCGCATGTTGATCGTTTGCACTGGTCGTTGAATTTGAACGCCGGACAAAGCGCCCGTTTTCCTAACCGTTCGGAGCTGTCGCGGCAAAGCGCTCCATTTCATGGCAATCGTTTATTGCATCCGGAAAAGATAAATTATGCGCAGGTGCAAATGATAACGCGTCCTTTAGCTGGCCTGGAACTGTCTTGTACCGCCGGGCGCCGGGAGATTAAAGACGAAATTGTACTGCGGCAAAATTCTTTTGTAAACGACGGCGGGCGGGTCTTTAATCTACTGAACGCGCAAGGCAAGCTGCGTTTGGGGAAATTTTATTTTGCCGGCAGCGTGCAGTGGAATGACGCCGCGCGGCACATCTCGCCGGCTTTTTCCTGGTGGCTGCAGGGGCGCTACCATGACGTTTGGCTGAAAGGCGCGTTGATTATCGACGCTATCGGCAATGTCTATTGGTACGGGCGGAAAAATTTGTTGTACTATCAGCCGCAAATTGAGCGGTTTTATGTGACGGAACATCGCCAGGGCGCTTATTTTATGTTCAGTTACAAAATCGTAGCTACGGTAAAAGACGCGCAACTGTACATGGCCATGGAAAATCCTTTATCCAGCGAGTATCAGATCATTTACGCCTATCCTCAACGCTATCGCCGCGTACGTTTCGGCGTAAACTGGGTGCTGTGGGATTAAAATGCGGCAGGCGCCGGGTATTGTTTAGTTGTTTGTTAAGCGTTAATCGTGCCTGAGCAAATATCGTTTAACGCTTACACGCTTTCCTGTTTTTATTCAGCGGCTGAATTTAATGCACCACTGAGGCCGCAGAGCGCACAGAGGTTTTTAT
>CAZIBE010000032.1:0-18181 GCA_964536685.1 uncultured Calditrichaceae bacterium
ATAATTTACAATAACTTAGGACGCCTTTCAATTTTTTTGCTTTAGAAATTTAGGTGTTAGTTTTAACTTGTCCGGAAATAGACTGAAAAATAATCATCCCAAATGATTCTTCTCTTATTAAAGATTTAAGACATTAAATCCCTACGACGTTAAAAAGCAACACCCTCCAAGTTAAATACCTTTGCTTGAAATTCATCAGAATCCTCCTATAGTCCCTCCATTCGATGGGAAGAGAGAAACGCTTTAGCGGGTCAGGCCCCAAATGGGCAAGGGGGCGAAAAAACGCTATTTTTTCATATCCGTCCTAAATAAAAAAATAAAAATCATACATAGGCCTAAGGGTTGTTTTTGAAAATGCCTGATTTGTGTTGCTGTCTTCAACAGAAACAACATGAATTAATCCATTTATATGTATTTAGGACAGCTTTGCTATTTTTTAATAAGGGTCAAAATTAAACCATAGTAGTTGTAATGAAGTGTACAATAAAATATAACGAGTGATAAATTTTGGAGGTCATTCAGGATTATATTTATTAATGGTTGCCCTAAATTCAGTAATTTGATAACTTAAAAATCAGATAGATACTCCGATGGAGCGGGGAAGACAAACAGAGGAAATCACTCGTTTGATTCAAATACATGCGTCAAAAATTTCGCGTGACTTTGGCCATCGTCGCGTTTTAAAAAATATTTCATTTTCGGTACGTACAGGGAGTTGTCTGGCTATCACCGGTCCTAACGGTTCCGGTAAGACAACGCTAATGCGCATCTTAAGCCATTTAATCCGGCCAACCAGCGGGCAGCTTAGCTATGAGCAGGATGGCCACAAAATTGAACCGCAAAATATTTATCCGCTGATTGGTTTTGTCGGGCCGTACCTTGAATTATATCAGGACTTAACTGCCGCTGAAAATCTGCACTTTTTTGCCCGCATGCACGGCCTGCACAATTCTTCTGACAAAATAGAATTCCTGATGTCCCGCGTAGGTCTTAGCGGGCGCATGGACGATGCAGTGAAGGCCTATTCATCCGGTATGCAGCAGCGTCTGAAATATGCTTCTGCGTTACTGCACGAACCACAGATTCTTTTTGTGGATGAACCGCGTTCCAATCTCGATGAACAGGGCATCGAGATTATTTACGAAATATTAGCCGAATCAAAAAAACAGCGTCTGTTAGTGATTGCCACCAACGATATGCAGGATTTACAATTTGCCGATTTGAAGGTGGAGGTTCATGCTTAAGGCCTATTACATTTTTAAAAAAGACTTATTGCAGGAATTTAAAACGCGGTACGCCTTAAATGCCATTATGCTATTTGCTGTGGTAACGTTAACCGCGGTTTCTTATTCCGTCGGCACTTACAGCGCCGGTCCGGAAATGTTGTCCGCTTTACTGTGGATTATTCTGTTTTTTTCTTCCATGTCGGGCATGTCCCACATTTTCGTTCGCGAAGAAGAAGCCCGTACGGCCGATACCCTAAAGCTGCTTTCGGTGCCCGGCAGTATTTTCATGGGCAAGTTGTTTTTTAATGTGGTGCTTTTATTTAGCCTTGAGATTATTGTGGTGCCTCTCTTTTTAGCGGTGATGGCCTTTACGCTTAAGAACTATCTGTTATTTTTAGTGGTTTTGTCTATTGGCAGTTTCGGCCTGGCCGGAGGCGGTACCATGGTAGCGGCGATCATCTCAAAAAGCAGCGCCAAAGGCGCCTTGTTCACCGTACTTTCGTTTCCGATTCTTCTGCCGGTTTTAGTCGCCGGTATCAGCGCTACTAAAAAGGCCGCTATGGATGGCACATTTGCTTCGGCCTCCGGAGAAATTCAAAGCCTGATCGCTTTTAGCGTAGTGATCATTACGGCCAGTTTTCTGTTGTTTGATTTTGTCTGGAATGAATAGAGGAGTATCTGTTAGTCGTTAATTGGCTATGGAAACAAAAAATAAGTGAAATAATATTATGGCGTTTTTCGTTTGCCGAAATATGGAAATGGTTTTAAATTGCTGTTAAATAAAGGAAATCATGTGATGTCTTATTTATGGAAAATAGTTCTTTTTATCTGGCTGGCGCTGGTCATTGTAGGGGCCTTTGTGTACGCGCCCTTAGCCGAAGGTCTGGGGGAATATACACGGGTGCTGTACTTTCATGTACCGATGGCCTGGATAACCGTAGTGGCCTTTTTTTTAGGCGCCGTTTACAGCGTTATATATCTCAAAAAGAGAGAGATAAAGTATGATATGTATGCCGAGGCGGCCAATCAGCTGGGCTTACTCTTTGTGGTGCTGGCTACGATAACCGGTTCCATTTGGGCCAAGATGAGCTGGGGCTCTTTTTGGAACTGGGATCCGCGCGAAACATCCATTTTTATTTTATTGCTCATTTACGCGGCCTATTTTGCTTTGCGTTCGGCCATTGAACAACCCTCGCAAAAAGCCGCTCTTTCGGCAGTGTACGATATTTTAGCTTTTGTCACGGTACCGTTCTTTATTTTTATCGTTCCCAGAGTTTATGCCTCACTGCATCCGGACCCCATCGTAAATACACAGGGTGAAATTCACATGAATGGAAAAATGCTGCTGGTTTTTCTGAATTCATTGTTTGCCTTCACTGCGGTCTTTTTCTGGATGCTGAAAATAAAAATCGATATGGTTAAAATTAAATTAAAAATACAACAATTGGAGAATTAAATGGAGCCCGTTTATGTCGTTTTAATCATTAATTTGATCATCTGGACAGGCATGTTTTCATACTTGTTTTTCACAAATAAACAGCTTAAACAGCTGAAGCGTGAACTGGAAAAACATGAGAAGAAATCGTAATGAACAATTTAATTTTTCATTTGGGAACAAAAATCAAGCGTACGAGTGTTTATTCTATTATTGGGTTTCCAATCGGTTTAAGAGATATACTCGAGAGTTGAGTGTTTTGTACGAAAGCCTGATTTATCGGGATGATACCGATTACCTTATTTGCGCCACAGGCGCCCCTTCAGGGTTAAACCATTTACTGATCGGTATATTTAGAGCAAGCTGGCTTGCAACAAGTGATTAACCAAAAAGAAAGTTTACAACGATTGTATTTCTATCAATAAATAAGAGGAATAGCAATGCGAACTAAATATATAATCGGCGGATTGATTATCATCGGCTTTACCGTGTGGGCGGCCGTTTCCTTCAATTCATCGCTGACGCCCTATGTTTCCATTGATGAGGCAAAACACATGCAGAGCGTTGTGCAAGTGAAGGGGGAGCGTCTGGACGAAGGACGCTATGATATGCAAAAAAATCTCTTTGTTTTTCATATTAAAGATGAAAACGGCGTTTCCGTGAAGGTCGTTTACGACGGCGTTAAACCTGGTAATTTTGATCAGGCGTCCCATGTAGTCTGTGTTGGTAAGTATGAAAACGGAGCATTCCACGCTAAACAATTATTAGTAAAATGTCCTTCAAAATACCAGGAACAGGAGACTAAAGTATGATTATTGGAATCGCCGCCACCTCGCTAACCTTTGTTGCCATGGTGATTAGTTTAGCCGCCTATTATCTGTACTACCGGCGTGAAGATGAACAAGTGCTTTTAAATATTGCCCGAATGAGCTTTTATGTTGCCACGGTTCTCATATTTTTTCAGGCGGCGTTGCTGATGTACGGGATTTTAAATCATAAATTTGAATGGAGCTATGTTGCCAGTTATTCCAGCCGCGACTTGTCGTTGTACTATCTGATTTCCACTTTTTGGGCCGGGCAGGAAGGCACCTTTCTTTTGTGGCTTGTTTTAGGACAGATTTACGGTTTGTTTATCATTCGCGCCAACAAGGAAAACGAACCACTGGTGATCAGCCTCATGGGGTTGGTACAGGCCTTTATTCTGATTATTTTGATTAAAAAGAACCCGTTTGCCTATGTGTGGCAGGTAAATCCGGCGGTGTTCCAGCCCGGGATGATACCTGCCGACGGTAATGGTTTAAATCCTCTTTTACAAGATCCGTGGATGACCATACATCCGCCTATTTTATTTGCCGGCTATTCATCGACAATGATTTTATTCGCCTTTGCCATGACGGCTTTGATCAAGCGAAATTACAATAAATGGGTACAAAGCGCCTATCCTTATATTTTATTTGCTAATCTGATGTTAGGCGCAGGAATCATTTTAGGCGGTTACTGGGCCTATACAACATTAGGCTGGGGCGGCTTTTGGGGTTGGGACCCGGTGGAGAACAGTTCGCTTATCCCATGGCTGACCTCGCTGGCGCTGCTACATGGGGTGATTATCCAGAAAAAGCAAGGCGGCCTTAAAAAGACCAATATCTTTTTGGCGTTACTAACGTTTATTTTAGTGCTGTACGGCAGTTTCTTAACGCGCAGCGGCGTACTGACCGATTTTTCTGTGCATTCCTTCGGAGGCAGTGAACTGGATACCTATCTCCTTGCTTTCGTTTTTCTTTTTCTGGGAATTGCTACAATCGCCTTCCTGTACCGGGCAAGGGAAGTGGAAAGCGAAAAAGTGCAAACCGTCTTTCTTACCAGAGAAACCTTTATGTTCTTCGGATCGCTGGTACTCTTGATTTTAGCCTTATTGACTTTTTTTGGGACGTCGTCACCCATATTTACGGGATTCTTTGGTAAGGCTTCTAATGTATCTACCAGCTATTACAATACCATTGCCGTCCCGATCGCCATGTTGATCGCCATATTGATTGGCGTTACACCTGTTTTACGCTGGAAAAGGGAGAGTCCGGAGCAATTGAAAAAGCTCTATATTCACGCGGCTATTTCTTTGCTGTTGGGCGTTGTGGCTTATTTTTTGGGATTAAATAAAGCCGTTTCCTTGATTATTGTGATTTTGTCTGTTTTCGCTATTCTGGTCAATGGGCAGATTATCTATCTGATCTGGAGCCATAAGAAATATAATTTTGGGGGCTATTTAGCGCATGTGGGCGTCGGACTGATGTTGATTGGCATTATTATTTCTTCGGTTTATGATCGCTCGCAAAAAGTTAAATTACCTATGGGCGCAGAGATGTCGGCCATGGGCTACAGCCTTCGCTATGAAGGTAAAATACCGGCGGCCAACGGTAAAGACAGAGTTAAGATATTTGTTAATAACAAGCCCATGTTCGCTAAATTTTATTGGAGCGATTACAGCAGGGCGTATATGGTTAGTCCGGCTGTAAAAAATACGGTCACGAAAGACTTGTACATTTCGCCAATCCAGATTATCCCCGCCAGCCAAAATCCGGTGAATGGCGATGATATTCAGCTCAGTAAAAATAAAAAACAGGAGTTTGAGAAATACTATTTGCAATTTACCGGTTACGAGATGCAGCAGCACGGCATGGAACAGGGACATATTAGTCTGGCGGCAGTGGTCAAAGTTTACGATAAATCCGGCGATTCACTGGCGACCATCAAACCGCGTCTGATTATGGAAGGTAATAAGAAAACCCTTATTCCCGCCCAATTACCGGGTACCGACCGTCAGGTACAGATTAAGGGACTTAATGTTGACAAAGGCGCTATCCGCCTGCTTGTTGCCCGTGATGCGGTTCAACCCAATCCGTATGCCGGTAAAGAAGTGATGGCAGTTGAAGTGACCATAAAACCGTTGATCAATATTCTTTGGATGGGGACGATATTAATGGTCGTCGGCTTTTTACTGGCTATGTTTCAACAGAAAAAGAAAAAAGTGGCTTAAGCGATGCTGAAAGTCATCTTGAAAAATCTAACCAGAGATATATAAAATTTCAGAATCATGTAGCAATAACTCGGAATTAGAAACTGGGAACTAAAAGAAAAGCCCTAAATAAGCGTGCATTTTTCCAGCGTAATATTTTAGTTCCCAACTCCCGCTACCCGATTATTTTTAAAGATAAATGCGTATTGTTTTGTATATAGAATTCAACGCCCCTATCGGGGCGTTTTTTTTGCTTTCTCTTCGTACTCTATCATAAAACTTTGCTTACAGGATAATGACGTAAGCGGACACAATGATGAACATATCATAAAGCGCCGCCATTTCAACGTAGGGAGAAATCGTGTAGATACATTATTGTAGTAAATAATCGAGGCTTTTGCCGATTTAAAAACGTAATACTAATCTATATTTTTTAAACCTCATATTTTCAATTTTTTATGCCAAATCGGTTTACTTGAAAATAAGGTTGTAATCGCTTAAATTCATATACTGAATTGTTAAATTATGAAATAACGGCCGGCAGATAGTGCGTATTAAAATAACCGTGGAGTATGACGGCGCCAATTATTTTGGATGGCAGATGCAGAAGGGACAGATAACGGTTCAGCAGGTTATCGAAGAGGCCTTGAAAGTTCTGTATAAAGAGCCAATCCGCATAACGGCTTCGGGGCGCACTGATTCCGGCGTGCATGCCCGTAATCAGGTTGTACATTTTGATGTTCCAACGGCCGATCCGTTTCGTTTAAAGCGATCGCTTAACGGGCTTCTGCCGCGCGACGTGGTTGTTAAATCTTGTGAGCAAACGGACGAAACATTCCATGCCCGTTTTAGCGCGCTAAGCCGGAAGTACCGTTACACCATTGCCACGAATCCGACAGCTTTAGACAGGCGCTTTGTTTGGACGGTACATTCAGCGTTAAATTTGGCCCTTATGCAGCGGGGCGCAGAAATCATTGGCCGGCAAGCGGATTTTCAGGCATTCTGTAAAGTACGCAGCGATGTTGATCATTATAAATGCCAAATATTCGAAAGCTGCTGGACTGCCGGCGAAGAGCGGCTGGTCTATCATATCCGGGCAAATCGTTTTTTACACGGCATGGTGCGGGCTATTGTCGGTACGCTAATCGAAGTGGGCAGGGGCAAACTGACCATAAAAGAATTACATAATATAATCGAAAAGAAAGACCGCCGTCTGCTGCCGGCCACAGCGCCGGCTCAGGGACTGGTGCTGGAAAAGGTCTATTACGATGACAAGTACGATGACAAGGAGTTTAGTAGATGAAGTTTTTTATTGACACAGCCAATATTGAGCAAATTAAAGAGGCAGCCAGCATTGGCATTTTGGACGGAGTTACCACGAATCCTACTTTGATTTCGCGGGAATCCGGTAAACCGCGGGAAATTTTTAAGGCTATTTGCGAAATTGTGGACGGTCCGGTCAGCGCCGAAGCTGTTTCTTTAGATTGGGAAGGTATGGTGCGCGAAGGCCGGGAATTGGCCGCTATCCATAAAAATATCGTGGTGAAAATTCCCATGACCAAAGACGGTTTAAAAGCGGTAAAAGTTTTGGCCTCGGAAGGCATTCATACCAACGTGACGCTTATCTTTACACCGATTCAGGCGTTGTTGGCCGCCCGCGCCGGCGCTTCTTTCGTTAGCCCCTTTGTCGGTCGCCTGGATGATATCTCTACGCCGGGCATGGAATTGGTGCAGCAGATTCATCAGATTTTTGAAAATTATCTCATCGAAACGGAAATTATTGTGGCCAGCATTCGGCATCCCATGCATGTGGTTGAGGCAGCCATGATTGGGGCGGATATCGCCACCATTCCCTTTAAGGTTATCGAACAGATGATGAAGCACCCGCTGACCGACATCGGTATTGAACGTTTTCTGGCGGACTGGGAGAAGGTACAGAATCGTTAGAGTGCAACTAAATTGGGAAAGCGAATGAAAATTTTAAAATATATTTTGCCGCTCGTTATCGGCATAATTGCCGGTTTGTTGTTGTACCGCTTTGTCAGCTTTCATCAGGCGCCGCCTGTGGAGCAGGCCGATACTTCGCTGGTGCAGGAAGTTCATGCTCAAAATACCGGCCAAATATCGCAAACGCGCCGTAACGCCTTAACCGAGGCGGTAAAAAAAGTCAGCCCGGCGGTGGTGTCCGTTAACGTTACGGCAATTAATAAATACATTCAGCGTTCGCCTTTTTCCGAAGATCCCTTTTTCCGGCAGTTTTTTCCGGATTTATTCGGCGACCGCATAATCGAGCAGCAAGTGCAGTCTATTGGTTCGGGCTTTATCATATCTTCAGACGGATTCGTAGTTACCAATGAACATGTAGTCAGCGGCGCTAAAGAAATTTTGGTGGCCTTAGAAAACGGTAAAGAATATCCGGCAAAACTGGTGGGTAAAGACCGCGTTGCGGATGTGGCCTTACTGAAGCTGGATAAAGACCATTTACCGGTCATCAGATTCGGCAGCTCCGACCAACTGCTCATCGGCGAGTGGGCTATCGCTCTGGGCAATCCCTTCGGTTTGTTCGTCAATAGCCAGCCCACAGTAACTATTGGTGTGATTAGCGCGGTGGATCGTGATTTTTCTCCGCTGGAGGGCCGCGTTTATGAGGACATGATTCAGACCGATGCCGCCATCAATCCGGGCAACAGCGGCGGGCCATTGTGCAATGCAGACGGCGAGGTTATTGGCATGAATACGTTTATCTTTACCGGCGGCGGCCGTAGTTCCGGCTCGGTTGGCGTTGGTTTTGCCATTCCCAGTAATCATATCCGCAAGGTCGTTGAGCGCCTCAAAAAACGCTCAGGAGAAGATACGGATGTTTGGCTGGGATTATATGTGGCGGACCTAAATGCTTATTTAGCCAGAATGTTGGGCTATCCCTATGCTACTGGTCTTTATGTGAAACGCATCGATCATAAGAGTCCCGCGGAAAAGGCCGGATTAAAGTTGGGCGATATTATCACAAGTTTTAACGGTCAGGAAGTGGCTAACGTGTCCGAGGCGCGGCAGGTAATCGATGCGCTCGATTTACGCGTGGGAGATAAATTATATGTGGGTTTCTGGCGCGGTGGAAAAACTTCCACGGTTGTGCTGGAATTGACTAAATATTCCCATTAAAATGCTGTGGCTTTTTTGGGGAAAATTGAAAAACGGAACCGGAAATTATTTCAAAATCCGAAATTCTCTTAATGAAGGACGTTTTGAACGAGAAAACAGAGTTTGAAACCATTCTGTTTTGAGCGCAGGATTTAGAGTATGATTTTAGAAGTGAAAACCTGTCTTTCTCATATTCCTGATTCCCGGTTTCTTATAGCGAACCTGGAGATAAACGCGCAAACTAACAATTAAGAAGTTAATAGATAATTAAATTACCAGCCGGTTGAAATGGGAGAAGGTTTTGGCGGAAAAGAAATTATTACACAAAGGAACAACTAAACGAATTTTTGCTTCGGATGACGAGCAACACGTGATTTTGCAATTTAATGATGTGAAATCCGAATTTGATGGCGAGATAAAATCAGGTTTTGAAAATAAGGGGAAATTACGCAGCGCCATTACCGCAGCAATTTTTGAATACTTAGCCAGTTACAATATTCCTACGCATTTGATTAGGCAGGCAGGCGAAAATGAAATTGAAGTAAAAAAACTAACCATGATCCCGGTAAAGGTTATTGTGCGTAATTACGCTGCCGGAACCTTATGCGCGCGCTTCAGTTTGGCCGAAGGCGCCGAGCTGAAATATCCCATTTTAGAGTATTATCTGAAAGATAAAAAATTAAATTATCCCTTGATTACCGAATCGCACGCCTATGCCTTTGAATACACCACTCCGGAAGAGATGAAACATATCGCTCGCATGGCTTCCAAAGTTAATGCTGTGTTAAAAGCCTATCTGGATCGGCGCAAACTAAAATTAATTGATTACCAGCTTGAGTTCGGCCGGTTTGAAAAACAGATATATTTAGGCGATGAAATTACGCCTGATACGGGCCGGCTGTGGAACATTCTGGAAAATGGGGAATTAGATACAAAAAGCCTGTCGTATAGCAGCAACAAGGCGCGCAGTTCCTATATGGAAATTCATAAACGCCTGTTAGGTAAGGAAGCTTCCTTATGATTACAAAAGACGGATATCGTATCATCATTTACACCGGCGTCCTATTAGTGGTTTTTGCCGTCAGCGCCGGGCTATCGCATTCTTCCGCGCTTTGGATTGCCACAGCCGTGCTTGCCGTTGTGTTTATTTTTCATTTCTTTTTCTTCAGGAATCCGCAGCGGGAAATCCCTGCCGGCAATCATTTGATCCTTTCGCCTGCAGACGGCGTAATCATTAAAATTGATGAAATGAACGAGCCCTTGTATTTCAAGGATAAAATGCGGCGCGTTAGCATCTTCATGTCAATTTTTGACGCGCACATTAACCGCATTCCTTTTAGCGGTACAGTGGAATTGGTGGAATACAAAAAGGGCAAGTTTGAGGCAGCCTTTGCCGATTCCGCCGCTATTAATAACGAACAGAATGCTATTGCCATCCGCTCCGATAAAGGCCGATTATTATTTACGCAAATCGCCGGACTCATTGCCCGGCGTATTGTTTCGCGCGTTAAACCGGGAGATCAGGTTACAGCCGGCGAGCGCTTTGGAATGATCAAATACAGCTCGCGCGTTGATCTGTTTTTACCCAAAGAGGTTATTTTGCACGTAAAACTGAAGCAAAAAGTCAAGGCGGGCTCTACAATTTTAGGAGAATTTAAATCGTGATACAAGTTTCCCGGAAAGTTATGCCCAGTTTTTTTACTGTGGGCAATATGTTTTGCGGCTTTATGTCGGTTATCTTTGCCATGTACAGACACGATTTAGTGATGGCGTCATGGATGATTTTGTTGGCGGCTTTTTTAGATACGCTGGACGGTAAAGTGGCGCGCATCGCTAACGCCAGTAGCAAATTTGGCGTGGAATATGATTCTTTGGCCGACGCCATTTCCTTCGGTATGGCGCCATCCATGTTGATTTATGCCTTATTCTTTGCCGAATGGGGCACGGTCGGTTTATTCATCAGCTTTTTTCCTTTGCTGTTTGCCACCATCCGTCTGGCGCGCTTTAATATTCAATTAGAGGGCTTTGAAAAAAGCGAATTTATCGGTTTACCTTCGCCGGCCGGAGCCATGGCTTTAGCCAGTTATATTCTGTTTTTGGATAAATTTTTTCCTCAGGAGGTGTTCCCTAAAATTCTCCTTCTGCTCACGCTATCCGTATCGGTGCTTATGGTTAGTTCCATTCGCTATGATGTGATGCCTAAGTTTACCTATAAGGGAGGGATTGGCAATTTAATCAGGTTTATCACCGTGATCCTCGTTGTTGTCGCGGCGGTGATTTTTCCTAAAACATTGTTATTTCCGTACATTCTATTTTATATTACTTTAGGTTTTATACGCTTTTTAATTCGATTAGGCAGCGGCAAAGCAATTAAGAGGTGATAACGGTTTAATCTATCTGGAGTTTGCAATGAAGCGGAAAAGTGTTGGTTTTATCCTGATGATCATCTTTTTGGGCGCGCTCATCGGTTCGGCTTTGGGTGAGGTCGTAGGCGCATTGATTCCGGCGGGAGTGGTAAAACAATTTTTCTTAAAATCAGCAGCTGCCAGTATGGGACCGGCTACGTTCGATATAATAATTTTAACAGTCACATTTGGATTATCTTTTAAAATAAATGTTATGGGAATTATTGGTATTTTAATCGCTGCCTACGCTTTGCGTTGGGTAGAATAAAGATTGCGAGGTGTAATATGTTTGGTATAGGAACCACAGAATTACTGGTTATTCTGTTTATTATATTGTTGGTTTTTGGCTCTAAAAAACTACCGGAACTGGCTCAGGGGCTGGGCCGCGGCATCCGCGAGTTTAAAAAAGCCACCAACGATATTCAGGATGAATTGGATATAAACAAACCCCTGAAGCAACCGGAACAGCAAAAATCCGCTCATACTTCCAAGGAAGACAAGGAAGATGAAGAAAAGTAGAGAAGCCTGAATTTCCCTCTAAATTAACAACAGACCGGGGCTCTCGCAGAACTCCGGCCTGTTTATCTTTTTATTGACTACGCCCAAATTTGTTATCATATTTACTTCTTACTCTTACTCTTACTCTTACTCTTACTCTCACTCCTACTCATAGTCGTCTTCTTTTTTTACTCGTACTCAAATTCCAGCAATTCCTGTATGCGCCTGTTTCCACAATCTAAAAAAATAACGGTCATTATTTAAATAAAAACGAACTGCTTTACTATACTTGTCCCTTCTTATTCTGTCCTCTATTCTTGTTGTTACTCCTGCGCTTACTCTTTAATATTGATGAATGGCTATTTAACCGGAGTAAGAGGTAAGAATAAGAAAAAGAAAGAGAACGATAAGTAAGATAAATGAGTTTACCCTTAAAAAGTATTTGGACAACGTTAAAACACACCAATAGCAGCGCCTCTTGATAGCATTAAAATTTAGATTTTTTCCATATTTCTGTTAAATTAGCAGCTATGCAACGACAAAATCATCTTAAAAATTTTTATCTGCTCAGTCGGCCGCTGAATGTGCTGATTGCCTTTTTAAGCATAGAAATTGGCGCTTTGCTGGCTAACGGCGGTTTGCTGAGTCTGCCGGTTCTTTTAGCTGCGCTCACTGCTGGTTTTACCATGGCCGCGGCCAATATCGTTAATGATATCTACGATATTGATATTGATCGCATTAACAAACCCCGGCGCTTGCTTGCCAGCGGCCGGGTATCAGTGAAACTGGCGGCAGTTTATGCGCTTACAGCAACTATGATTGCCTGGCTACTGGCCGCATTGAACGGTTGGACGATGTTTTTTGTGGCTGTGCTAATCGCTGTTTTGCTGTATTTTTATGATCGCATTCTAAAGCGTACCGTTCTGTGGGGCAATTTGGCGGTTAGTCTGTGCGGCGGCTTAGCTTTTATTTACGGCGCAATGGCTGCCGGTCGTTGGCAAATGGGAGTAATCCCGTTCGGCTTCGCCTTTTTATTCCATCTGGGCAGGGAAATTATCAAAGATATGCAGGATTTAAAAGGCGACAGGGCTGCCCAGGCGCTTACCTTCCCGGCGCGTTTTGGTATGCGCGCCTCCGTTATGCTGGTTACTCTTGTTTTTTTATTGTTGGTAGTGTTTACCATATTGCCGTATATTTTATCGATATACAACAAGGAATATTTATACGCTGTACTTTTCGGTGTGGACAGCGTTTTAATCGTAGTGAGCATCGTTTTATGGTTCAAAACCGAACCGGCTGTTTTGGGTAAATTAAGCCACGTGTTGAAACTGGATATGATCATAGGACTAATTGCACTCTATATAGGTTCTGGAAATGTTATTTTCATTAATTGAGAATTTACGCAAAGTAGATATCGTTCTTGCTTCGGGATCGCCCCGGCGCTACGAGCTTCTTAAAAATATCGGGTTGGATTTCAAAGTCGACGTCAGCCGTTTGTATGAAGAGCAAATGTCCGACGCCGATCCCATGGAATGTGCCATGGCCAACGCCCGCGCCAAAGGGCGGGAAGTGGCTCAAAGACACCCGCAGAGTCTGGTGATTTCGGCGGATACAATCGTGACACTCGCTCAGGAGAAAGAGGAACCTCTTATCTTAGGAAAACCTGTCAACGAGACCGAAGCCTATGAGATGTTGCGTGTCCTAAGCGGTAGAACGCACCGTGTTATCACAGCCTTTGGACTTCTGATGCATAAATATGAAAAAGAGGAGTATGACGCGGTAAGTACCGAAGTAGCCTTTCGCCAACTTAGTGACGAGGAAATTTGGGCATATATTAACACCGGCGAACCTTTAGATAAAGCTGGCGCTTACGGCATTCAGGGACAGGGCGCTTTATTGATCGAAGCCATCTCCGGCTGTTATTTTAATGTGGTGGGTTTTCCCCTGGCACGATTATATTTGAAAATGGAAGCCTTTTTAAAGCCTTTCGTATGGTGAACGGTCATACATTTATTTAGCAATGTGGTCCGCCCGGGCAATTTAAATCAACTAAAAGAAAGTGCCTTATGAATGCACGACGAATTATCTTTATAGACGACGATCCTAACATGCGACGCATGGTGGAGTTGTATCTGAACGGCGAAGATTTTTTTTTGGAAACAGAAGGATCACCGCGTAAAGGGTTGATAAAGATAAAAGAACAGCCGTACGATTTGGTTATTTCAGATATTCAAATGCCCGATATGGACGGCTTTACAATGATTCGACGTATCCGGGAGTTTAACGTATCGGTGCCTGTTTTGGTGATCTCCGCTTTTGGCGAAAAGGACGTTATGGCTAAAGCGCGTGAGGCCGGCGCGACAGAGATTATCGAAAAACCGTTTGATCGGGAAAAATTGATTAGACTAATTAATAAATTCACTGCCGGTAGGGGAAAATAAAAGTCGGACGATGAATACCTTTTTAATGATCATAGGTTTACTGGCGTCCTTTTTCTTTGCCGGCTCAGAAGCGGCTTATACTGTATTTAATAAAATTCGTCTGGATGTTTGGCGGCGGCAGGGGAAACGCCATACTGCTCCTTTAAAAAGGTTTATCGATCGCCCGGAAGATTTTTTTTCGACCATTCTGATCGGTAACAATCTGGCAAATATTCTTTACACGACCTTTGCCACTGCATTCTTAATCCGTTTTTACGATGAAACTACGGCCTGGCTTATTATCACTCTGATTGTCTTGTTCTTCGGAGAGATATATCCCAAAACACTGTTTCGTAATTTATCCGACCGCATTATTTTACCGGTGAGCTGGCTGAGCCGTTTTTTTTACTGGCTGTTCAAACCCGCGATCTTTGTTTTGAACTATTTAATCGATATTTTTCTTGATTTCCTGCATATTCAGCACGAATCGGTGCGTGAGTATTTTTCTCGCGAGGAGATGGAGCATTTTCTGCGGGGAGGCCTGAGAGGCCGGGCCGTTGATTTGCAACGTAAGGAGTATATTTCCAATATACTGGAGCTATCCGATGTAAAAGTGCGCGAGGCCATGACGCCGCGAACGGAAATCATCGGTGCGGAGGATACGGTCGATCCGGACATCGTGCTGGATTTAATGATTCGGCATAACACACAACAGGTGGTGATCTACCGCCACGATTTAGACGACGTCCGCGGAATGGTCTTTGCGTTTGATTTACTGGAACCTCCCGCTCAGTTAGGGGAGATAATACACCCGTTAAAATATGTACCGGAAAATAAAAGCTGTGCCCGCTTAATTAAAGAATTCCAGCGCGACAACATCACTGTAGCGTTGGTGCTGGATGAATACGGCGGAACGGCCGGATTGATTACCATGGATGATTTAGTGGAAGAAGTCTTTGGCAATCTCTACCGGCAGGAGAGCGAACCGCAGATCAAAGCGCTGAATGATCATACATGGTTAATTGATGCCCGCTATGACTTAGATGCGCTTAATGAAAAACTTGCCCTTCATCTATCTGCAGAAGAATCTGAGACTTTAGCGGGAATGATTCTGGAACATTTGGGTAAGATTCCCCGCCAGGGCGAAGTGTTACATCTGGGTGAAATTCGTATTGAAATTGTAAAAGCTACGAAAAACCGTATTTTTCAAATCAAACTGGTTAAACCTAAAGATAAAGGAAGGTGATTTTTCCCGCTGCGCTTATATCTTGGGTTAATGATACGTAGAAACGATGTCATGCCTCCGAAAACGGGATGGTTCCAAAGGGACGCCTTTGGCGCCGCTTCGCTCCAATCAACTTGATTGGACCTGTCCGTCCACAGACGGGCACCCGGACTATGTTTTGGCGGCATCACAATTCCTTAGGATTCACCTTTACAGGGGAGTGACTTTGGCGGACATCCCATATCCGTTTACTGACAAATAGTCAACCCTTTTTTCTGCAATAAAATAATTGTTTTGCGGAATAAATTACCGCCTTGATCGTTTTTATTTATAATAAATCAATGAGTCCGTTCTCAAAAGGTTTGTGGCCAGCCATTTCGGGGAGTAGGCGTGTAGGGGAAAGAGAAATCTTTTTGCTAATATATTTTCGTTACACTCGTGGCGTGGCGCAAGCCATCCCTCAGGGGAAATGACAGCATTCGGTTTTTAGAGTACACTCATCAAGTGTCTTGGCCGGATAAAATCAAAGGAAATAAAGTCAATATGAACGTCTTCATAAATGCTGTGCGGGAAATTTTTTATTTTTACCACGAAATCGCCATCTATTTACTTTTTGGTTTTTTAGTAGCTGGTGTTTTACATGTACTCTTCCCGGAACGAATTGTACGCCGTCATTTAGGAAGTAACAGTATCGGTTCGGTGATAAAAGCCACCTTATTCGGTGTGCCGCTGCCGTTGTGTTCCTGTGGCGTTGTGCCCGTTGCCGCCAGCATGCGCAAGAGCGGAGCTTCCAAAGGCGCATCCGTTTCTTTTTTAATTACTACGCCGCAAATTGGCGCCGACAGTTTCATGCTTACCTACTCGCTTTTGGGCTGGCTGTTCGCCGTCGGCCGGATTGTTGCCTCGATGATTACGGCCCTTTTTGCCGGCCTGACTATCAACTTTTTGGATCGTTCCGAAAAAGAACAAGACGCGCCGTCTGAAGGAGTTACCGAAAACAGCGAAACCGCCTGGCAGCGGTTAAAAAATGTACCGGCCTATGTGGAATATGAGTTGTTAGGATCAATTGCCAACACGCTGTTGGTCGGCATTGTCATCGCCGGAATCGTGGCTGCTTTGATTCCGCAAGATTTTTTCGCCCAATATCTGGGAGGCGGCTGGCTGTCTTTACTCATCATGCTGGCCATCGGTATTCCTTTGTATGTGTGCGCTTCGGCCTCTACTCCCATTGCCGCCGCTTTGATGATGAAAGGATTGGCTCCCGGCGCGGCGCTGGTGTTTTTACTGAGCGGTCCGGCTACTAATGCAGCCAATATCAGTATGGTGGTAAAAATTATGGGCAAGCGTTCCACTGCGGTCTATCTGGCATCCATTGCCGTTGTCAGTCTGGCGTTGGGTTATCTTCTGAATCTCCTCAGCGCGTCTTTACCCATGGTTCATTTGTTCGCAGCGCATCAGCATGAAATTTTACCGTTCTGGCTTAAATGGGCCGGCTCCGTCGTGTTAGGGCTGATGCTGCTCTGGTATTATGCATATTCTCAATTCGGCGATAAAATCAAATTAAAAAAAGGAGATTTATTGGTGGGTAATGTAAATATAGCGGTTAAAGGAATGACCTGTCCGCATTGCGCAAAAACCGTGGAGAATGCTGTGCTATCTGTTGATGGGGCTTCTGATGTCGTGGTGCATTTGAATGAAGGAAGCGTTGAGTTTTTTATTGAGGATGAGTCTAAAGTGCAAGATGTGCGGGAGCAGATTAGCAACGCCGGCTATGAAGTTTGACCGTTACCGTTTTCATCTTCATCAAAAACAACCATCTGTGAACTACCGCTGTAAGTTTCAAAACGTACCGACTGGGCATTGCGGTATTTTACCAGGATATTGTGTATCTTTTTAATGGAATTATCGATTTTTTCGAAATATTTTTTCTGATCGGCTGATAAAGAGCCCGGTTTAAACGTTTCCTTCAAAAGATATAGATTACCGGATATGACGGTCAGCGGTTGATTTATTTCATGATTTGTGGTCGTAACCATAGCTAAAATGGAGTTACGGCGCTCCAACTCAACCACCTTATCCCGGTTTCGTCTTAATTCCAGATGTGTTTTAAGCCGCGCCAGCAATTCGACACGGTTAAAAGGCCGCGTAACGTAATCGGCCGCGCCTAATTCAAAGCCCTTTACAATGCCCTCCGTATCTGTTTTTGAGGTCAAAAAGATAATTGGAATATCTTTGGTGTCTGCCGAGTTTTTAAGCCGCTGGCAAACTTCATACCCGTCCATTTCCGGCATCATGATATCTAAAAATATCAACGCCGGTTTTTGTTCCCTGGCCAGTTCCAGAGCTTTAACCCCGTTTTCCGCTTTTAAAACGTTATAGTTGGCGTTCTGGAGTATTAAATCCAGCATTTTGAGATTAAGTGGATTATCATCAACGATGAGAATCTGATTGCGCCGTTCTTCCTGTGGCATGTTGCTTCCCTTGGATTAAATATCTTGCAATTACCTTCGGCAAAGTAAAGGAAGAGTTGAACGAAATTTGCGTGGAAGATCACAACTGACCGTTTTTTTGTTATTTAAAGCTGATTTATAGCGCCTATTGTTTGTTAGAATTAATGATTCGGTGCAAGATTTAGCATAAACTGTTTTTTTTCTCTTTCTCTTACTCACACTCTTACTCTAGAAAACACAGATCAGAGCATGAGCAACAAGAAAGAGCGAGAGTAAGACTTAGGGTAAAACCTATTTTTCTTTCTCTTACTCCCACTCTTACTCTAAAAAACACAGATCAATGCAAGAGTAAGAAGAAAGAGCGAGAGTAAGAC
>CAZIBE010000032.1:18281-36397 GCA_964536685.1 uncultured Calditrichaceae bacterium
GGTACAACCTATTTTTCTTTCTCTTATTCTCACTCCTACTCTAAAAAACACAGATTAATGCAAGAGTAAGAAGAAAGATCGAGAGTAAGATTTAGGGATAAGCCCGTTTTGCATTTTTTCCTATTTAATTAAGATTAGCTTTTTACTTACCACCTGCGAGGGAGTGATAAGACGGTAAATGTATACACCGGAGGATACTGTTTGTCCGTGTTCATTTAAACCGTTCCATATAACGCGATACTCGCCGGCATTAAAATCGTTTTCTGCAACCGATGCCACTTTTTGCCCCAAAATGGTAAAGATTTCCAGTGTGACATGCTCCCTTTGCGGCAGGTAAAAACCGATGGTTGTTGAATTGTTAAAAGGATTGGGATAGTTCTGAAAAAGTTGTAGGCTTTGCGGTATGTTTGCAGCAGATGATTCGATATCCAATGGAACAGCATTAATCACCAATGTATCGCCGGCTGAAAATGATTTGTGTGTTCTCAGTTGAAAGACGTCGCCGGTTGTTGGCTGTTTTTCAGCTATGAAAGTAGACACTTCCCAAACGATGTCAGCGGGGGATTCACCGCCGCGCAGGATGTAAAATGTTTTCCCAGCTGTCCAGAGACTGGATGCCTGTACGGCAGTTTTCATATAGGTGTTGTTGATGATATCCAGAACGCGGAAGGGCATGTAGCCGTTGTTTACCGAGGTGTCCACGACATGGTCATAAAAGATAATATCATAGTCATAAGGATCATATTTTTTAGAATAAAACCCGAATTCCATATCGCTTTGGCTGGCGGCGCTCCATCCGCTGTTTTCTTCATCCAATCCAAATGCATCATCGACAAAAGATACGCACAACCCGTCGAAAACACGACCGAAATTCGGTGAAATGGGCAGAGGATCGTTGTCCACCAAGCATAGTCCGCTGGCCGAATCATGTACAGAGTAGTGTGTAACGTCCGGCATCGAGTCGTTTATACTGATGAAATAGCGCCGCGCTTTCAACTTATTCTCGTCGAATATATGCGCGTTAAGCTGTCCAGTGGCATTTCCGCTGCGGTGAATGATCAATCCATCGGAAACGGCAGAGAATTCGTTGCTAAAAGTAACGGTGACGCTCTTGCTGGTTCTGGTCTGGCCGTCAAAAGCGCTGACGGCTAATTCATACGTGCCGTTTGGATAATCGGCGCTGTTTAATGTAAACGTATTTCCGCTGAGGAGAATGGTATCCCGTAATACCTGAGAACTGATTAGTAATTGTAAGGATAAAGTATCCCCGTCCGCATCCCCGCTCAACCAGTTTATGGCAACTTCACCGCTTAGAACGCTGTTTGAAGACAGATTTAAAAACACTTCCGGCGGGACATTGCTCTCACCCGAACGATCAATTGTAAAATAACCGTCGCTTTTGCCGAGTGCATTAGCTTTGGGCGAAATGGAACGCAGCCGGATTTTGTAAAATGCGGAATTGACCATTGTACTGACATCCCAGGTGTAAGAGCCGCTGTTGGCTATGTCATAAACAGCAGGATACCAATGGCTGCCGTTATCCCGGCTGTAAGAAAGAGAGAGTTTGGCGTCCACCGGCAGGAGAGAACTATCCCAGTGGATTTCCACCTGGTCGCCCAAAGTTGCATTTTCCTGGGGGGAAGTAATTGTGATGGGAATTTGTGGCGATTGGCTTCCTAAATTATCATGGTAAAAAATGCTGGCATAGTCTACATTAACATCCAGGTTCTCTTTATCAGAGCCAAGAGCGAAGATAATGCCGACGCGCTTGCTTTCTCCCTTTTTTAAGCTGAAGTAACCACTTCCGCCTAATAAAACGTAATCACCCGGGATGGCTATGGTGTCAAATTCTCCCGGAGTTAATGCCTGCCAAATCTTTTCATCGTCTGAGAACTGTAATGCGCTAAAGAGTTTTATGCCCATACTGTTTAAACCGGGCATATCCGCTTCGTCCATGTCCTTAAATTCGAAATTCGGTTCGCCAGGGGTAGGCAGGCCGTCGCCTTCGCCGGCGTCGCCTGTTCCGGCAATACCATCTTCTCCTAAATCATCCCGCGCGGCGTCCCAGTCGTTATCGTTATCGATGCCATCGCTTTGACTTTCATCGGTCAGCCCGTCGCCATCGTTATCGATGCCGTCTGTGGCATTGCCGGGCGTCTGGATAAAGCTTATACCGAAATATCCCGGAGTTATGTCAGGATCAGTAAGGCTCTTTCCGTCATCATCCCAGGCGTAGATCATGTTGCGAGCCGGGTCGTACGATTGCCAATCGTCCTGGTAATCGCCGCTGCCTCCGATATGCGGATCGCCCCAGACGCCAAAGACCATTTTATCCAGATCTTTTTCGCTAACGTTTTTCAAATCAAAGGTAACAAACAATGCATCCTCATAAGCGCCGCCCAACTGAAAGGCGTGTGCCGCCACCTGCACGCCGAGCCCCCTGCGGTTTGTATCGGCAGGGAAAGGGTAATACCGGAATTCGGCATTATCACGATCGTCCATGGCGTAGACTGCTTCCTGAGCGCCTTTAATATCGTTCCAACCCCACAGACCAGGCCAGGCATAGGCGCTTAAATCGGAACGCCACCATGTATCCGGCCAGCTATCGGGCTGGCTGTCCATGTTCAGGTCTTTTCCGGGATATTGGGAAATTTGATCGGAGTTGAGATTTAAAAAATCATTAAACCAGTAATCGGCGGTTGCCATAGGTTCCCAGCCCCAACGCACTGCCAGGTCCGGAGAAAATTCACCGCCGGCGCTTCGAAGACCGTCGGAAATGACGTGCGCTACCCAGCGGTCTTGCCCGTTTTCCGTAAGATGAATGACATCGGGATGGCTGTTCTGAGGCACATCCACTTCGGCGCCGATGAAAAAATTGATCTCGTAAGCGTAACCCAAACCATTCCAAACGAAATCCGTAACACGGTTGCCCGGTGCGGAGAAAGAACCGTAATCCCAGAACTCGGTAGTGATTTTGTTGCCGTTTAAAATTCCCGAACGCCGTAAGGATTCATCGGCGAAAGAGAGGATAGTAAAGGAAACGACCAATAGAATACTTGCAATCATGGTAGCTAAAAATTTCATCTCGTAATTCCTTTCTGAAAATGGTCATACAAACGGTTCGCAGAGTATCAGATAACCTCAGATTCACAAATTTTTTAACTGTTAAATTCGCGATATGTAATGAGTATTTTGTTAAGTCAAAGTAACTATTGAAGTCCGCGAGTAAAAGGACAATTTCTGTGCCAAAGCGTACCTTATTGTATTTCTTTGCAAAAATACTGTAATGTGTTCATAATGTTTACACTACATGTTGCGATTATTGACAACACCTGTCAAACATATACTTGATGCCCTGTCCTGTATGGATACAGTTAAAAGATATGATTTGTTTGCTTGAATGAATTCAGTTAAAAAATATGCTTTTGAGAATATAAGCATGCCGAAATATTTTAGCAAGCAACGAAGAAAAGATTTAAATGAGTGCGCCTATAGAAACCAGTTCCAGCCGGACATGACAAGCGTTTTGGTTTGTCATTCCCACTCGTCCGAGCCTGGTAGGCGAAAGCGTTCCCGAAGACATCCTTTCGGAAAAAATCCGCTATTGGGTGTATGACGCTCCTATTTCCACTTGTCCTCCCCACGAAAGTAGGGATCCATTTTAAGCTGATTTCACCATTAACTGGATGCCCAATCAAGTTGGTTGGAGCGAAGCGGCGCCAAAGGCGTCCCTTTGGGAAATTCCCGTTTTGGGGGCATGACACTGCATACTTATTGAACTATGACATCTATTTAATTTACGCCTATCCCGGCCTTCCCCGAAAATCGGGGAAGGGATTGAAATTGTGCTCGCACGGTAGGTTTTGGATGTGTTCATTGCTGGAGGGATTCAATGCTCTGAATCCCTATCGTAAAGCAAGCCAATATTTTTCCTTTCCGGCGATTCTGAAAGGTCGTTTCCGTCGCTTGAGGGGAGGGCAACGAAATCTTAACCATCATGAATATCGGTCTTTTTTTAGCTAAGTATGGTTTATTTTTTTATCTTTACTTTTTGGACAATAAAACTTCATTAAAACATACTTAACGGATTGGCGGAATGGAAATTATAGTTGCAATTGTTACCGGGTTAATGGTAGGATTGATGAGTTCGACTCTCGGTTTAGGAGGCGGTATCGTCATTGTTCCGGCGCTGAGCGTGTATCTTGGCTTTAGTTTGCAGGAAGCGGTGGCAACCAGCCTGTTTACTATCCTGTTAGTTGTGATTATTAATGTGCTGCGCTTCCAAATGCAAAAGCTCATTGAATGGCCGGTCGCCGGTCTGATTGCCATTTTTGCCGCAATTTCCTCCTTTTTAGCGGGCAGAATTGCCGTTTATCTGTCACAGATTATTCTGCTCAGTTTTTTCATTTTATTTTTAGTTTATCTCACTGTTAAAACATTCATGCCTACGCAGGTACATGCAAATAAGCAAAGCGTCAGGTCTAAATGGTACGAGGCCGCTAAGGTAGGACTGCTATCCGGATTTATTTCCGGACTCACCGGCGTGGGCGGAGGCAGCATCACCACGCCGCTGCTTTTAAACGGCGGACGCATTTCTTCCGGGAAAGTGGTGCCTATTTCTAACAGCATCATGTTGTTTACTTCGTTGTTTGCTTCCTTTGCCTATATGAGCGTAAAACATCCCAACGCCGCCGGTTGGCAAATCGGATATATCCATCTGGATTTAGCGGGCCTGCTCTTTTTAAGTGCCATGCCAACCGCTTACTTCGGCGCCAAGGTGCAAAAGTATTTATCTTTGAGCATGCGGAAAAAATTATTGGGAGCCTTTCTGATCATCATCGCCTTGCGCATGCTCTTCCGTTTGCTGCAGATGCTCTGAAAAGTTCTTAAATTCTACTTTACTTGTATGAACTTATTGAGTATTTTCCTTTCTTATTCTGAATACCAATGAACCTAAACTAATAAGGAGTCTCTATGGATCATCAAGTTTCAGGCAAGGGATTACCTGAAAATGCCTATCGCAAGCTCAAAGAGGGAGAAGTGTACCGTCCGGTAGTTCCGGATAACGCTCCTCTGCCCGAGGCCACCCGTTATTCGGTCCTTTGGGGTATGTTTTACGCCGTCGTATTTTCGGCTGCGGCTGCTTATCTGGGATTGAAAATAGGTCAGGTATTTGAAGCGGCCATTCCTATTGCCATTCTGGCGGTGGGACTTTCTGCTTTAATGAAGCGTAAAAACTCATTGCAGGAAAATGTCATTATTCAGTCTATCGGCGCCAGTTCAGGCGTAATTGTTGCCGGCGCCATTTTTACAATTCCCGGATTGTACATTCTGGGAATTGAAGCTTCCTTTGCCCAAGTATTTTTATCGTCACTATTCGGCGGCTTTTTGGGCATATTATTTTTAATCCCATTCCGTCGTTATTTTGTGAAAGATATGCACGGGGAGTTTCCTTTTCCTGAAGCAACCGCCACTACGGAAGTGTTGGTAACCGGAGAAACCGGCGGCAATCAGGCGAAAATTCTGTTAAAAGCATTAGCCATTGGCGGTTTATACGATTTTGTAGTTTCCGGTCTTGGTTTCTGGAAAGAAGTAGTCTCAACTAATGTATTCGGATGGGGCAAACAGTTGATCGAAAGTACGCGGCTGGAATTCCGCATGAATATCGGCGCGGCGGTTATGGGGCTCGGCTACATCGTCGGGCTCAAATACGCCTTAATCATTGCCAGCGGTTCGTTTTTAGCCTGGTGGGTGATTATGCCGGCTATCTATTACATCGGCCAGTTTAATCCGGCGCCTATTTTAGACGCCGCCAAACCTATTGCACAGATGATGCCTACGGAAATATTCAGTACCTATATCCGGCATATCGGTATCGGCGGTATTGCCGCGGCCGGCTTAATCGGTATCATTAAATCATGGCGTATCATCGTCGGCGCCTTTCAATTAGCTGTACATGAAATTACCGGTAAAACACACAGCGAAGAAGTGGCTGTCAGAGTAGAACGCACACAAACCGACCTCAAAATGAAATGGTTGGTGGTGTTGATCGTTAGTACGCTTTTAGGAGTTTTTGTTTTTTTCCTGTTGTTAGTAGTTAAAGGCAACTTTCTTTACGCCGCTACCGGCTTACTAATTGTAACGGTCATCGCTTTCCTGTTCACTACAGTGGCCGCCCGCGCCATCGCCATTGTGGGCACTAATCCGGTTTCCGGCATGACCTTGATGACACTGATTATTTCCTCGGTTATTTTAGTTGGCATTGGTCTTAAAGGAAACGACGGCATGTTAGCTGCCTTAATCATCGGCGGCGTGGTTTGTACGGCGCTTTCCATGGCCGGCGGTTTCATCACCGATTTAAAGATTGGTTACTGGTTGGGCACTACGCCGCGCACGCAGGAACGCTGGAAATTTTTAGGTACCACTCTGGCCGCCGCTTCGGTAGGCGCCGTTATTTTTATGCTGCACCAAACGTATGGTTTTGGCGCGGAAGCCGGACCAAACGCTTTGGAAGCGCCGCAGGCTTCGGCCATGGCGGCCGTATTAAAACCGTTAATGACCGGTCAGCCCGCCCCCTGGTTGATGTATCTGGCCGGCGTTATTTTAGCGGTCGTGTTAGAATTCATCGGCATTCCGCCGCTGGCTTTTGCCCTGGGCATGTACCTGCCGCTGCATCTGAATACACCGATTCTTTTCGGTGGTATCATTGCCTATTTTGTTGAGAAAAGCTCACACGATGAAAAAATCGCAAATGCACGCAAGGATCGCGGCACGTTGATCGCTTCCGGATTTATTGCCGGCGGCGCTATCATGGGCGTCGTGGCCGCGGCGCTGGTCTATATCGGCCAAAGCGTTACCGGCAATACACACTGGAATTTGATGGTTGGAATCGGCACGCAGCACTGGGCTGAATCCGCCGGTGCGGAGATTTTGGGCTTCGTCATGTTTGTATTCCTGTTGGGCTATATGTACTGGGATTCCAAACGTGTAAAATAAGGACGGAATGAGGAATAGGTTTATTTAGAATGGGCTGGCTGTGGTCAGCCCATTTTTTTTATATGGATTTTTTTCTATCTTTAAATTATTTTTAAGATTTTTTAAAAGTTTTGCCTTATATTTACGATAACACAAGTAGGAATGAAGAACGTGGGCTTTTTTAATCTAAAAAAACATCGGACGTTCGACCTCGGGGGACGTCTTCGACGGGAAAGAGGGGAGAGCGGCGGCAAATACAATATTCAGTTCGAAAGGCTTCCCAAAAAGAAAATCCGTTCACTTTGGTGGACTTTGATTTTGTTCCTTGTCGTACTTTATTTATATTTTTTTGTCAGACGGATATTATAGGCTTTGATGAAGGAGGCGAATTTTTATGATCCAGATTGGTAAAATATTAAAAAAGGTGCCCATCTTTCATATGCTGGGGAAAGAAAGTATCGATTTTATTGTCGAACGGATGAAATTTAAAACGTTTAACGGCGACGAAACTATTTGCAGCATCGGCGATCCCGGCGATGAGATGTTCATTATAATTAGCGGGAAAGTAAAAATTTGTATTTACTCCGACGACGGCAAATCGGAGCAGGTTGTGGCCACTCTGGGCGCCGGCGATTATTTTGGCGAAATGGCTTTGCTAACCGGCGAAACACGCAGCGCTTCCGTAATCACAACCGAACCGACCGAAACGTTTGTTCTGCACAAAAACGACTTTGATGTGATTTTGGAGAAATATCCCTCAATCTCCCTGAGCATGGGAAAAATAGTTAGTCAGCGTTTGCGGGACACGCTGAAAAAAGCCACACAGATGTCTAAAAATCAGAAGATCGAAGCCTCGCAAAACGGGCCTACCGGTAATCTTAAGGATGTTCCTTTAGTAGATTTAATCAGTTTTTGCGAATCCAATTCACTCACCGGAACAATGACCTTGCGCCGCGACGATAAGGCGGGTATCTTTGAGTTTGAAAGCGGAGTTCTGGGCAAAGTGCTCTTGAGTGATTTGCAGGATGACAAAGCGCTGGACGAAATGCTCACCTGGCCGGAGGGACGCTTTGAAATTCAGGTACGGCCGTTAACCTTAAAAAAGGAACGCGAAGAACTGGCCGAAAAGGAAGAAACAAAATCTATTTTGATTACTAATAATTCCCTGGTGGTGCGTAAAGTAATTGAACGTGCTTTTAAGGGCTTGGGCTATGACGTAAACACCGCAAAAAATATTGCCGATTCACTCGGCTTGCTTAAAGGTTGGCGGGCGGATATCATTATTTCCGATGTTAAACTGCCCGATGGTAACGGTATCGATTTTGCCCGGCAGGTAAGGGAAGTCGCTGACGCTTCGTTCATCTTTTTAACAGATCGATCAATTCGGGCGGATTTTGAAAAAGAGTTGAACGCTCTGGGACGTGCGGAGCTTACTAAAACGCACGAAGTAAGTGAAATCGTAAAATTAGTTGAGAATTTATTATAAGATGATTGTACATTCTTTAGAGCAAGTTAAAAAGATCCCTTTGTTTGCTTCCATTCCCGAGGCCGATCTGGAGAAGATAAATGCCCGTCTAAAGGCGATTCCCTGCACCGAGGGAGAAATTATCATCAGCGAAGGCGAAGTGGGCGATTGTCTGTATATCATCCGCAGCGGGCAGGTGAAGGTGGTGGCTAATTCCGATAATGAACAGGACGATGAAATTGTCCTGTCCTTTCTTTCCGACGGCGACTATTTTGGCGAGATGGCCTTAATTACCGGCGAACCGCGTTCGGCTACGGTCATTGCCGAAACCGATGTGGAACTTTGGCAATTAGACAAAAGCGATTTTGACGCGCTGATGCTTAATAATCCTTCCATCACCATTTCCATGACCCATATGTTGAGCCAGCGTCTAAAACTGGCCAACAAAGCGCGTGAGATGAGCGAACGTTATTATAAACATCAGATTTCTCCGCGCGGGCGCCTGGAAGATGTGGAAATCATCAAACTGTTAAAATTCGCCGAAGAAAATTCCTTATCCGGTAAAATCTACATAACTCATGGGGAGCACAAGGCCTGTTTCGATTTCCATAAAGGGCAGTTACAAAAATTGGACTACGAGGATAAAGACGAAGATCAGGCCATGGATGAAATTTTAAACTGGCAGGAAGGCGAATTTGTTATTGAGCCAACCATCTTCAAAATCTCAGAGACCGAAGAAGTGGCTCCGGAAAAAGTGCTGCAAGATAGCGCGCTTGTTTCATCATTCGAAAAGTATTTACTGGAAAAATTTGTGGAATTTATCCGCATTGCCGGTTCCCGAAGCACGCAGGCTGCCGTTAATAAAAGTTTTTACAAGTTCGGTAAATATTTTTCCGTAGTAGAAGATTTCCAGATACAGACCGACCCCCGCCTGGAAATACACATCCATCCTAAAGAAGCCTTTACGGAAAAACATGTGCTGTTTATTGCCGTATTCTTACGCGACATCATCCAAACGTTACAACGTGATTTACTGATGCTGGATTTCTGGAATGTGCAGGCCAGAGAAACGGAAGTGGACAAAACCCTGCGCGCACAGAATTTTTATGATTACTATGCGCAGGCTTTGGATTTTGTGCAGGAGTAAAGGTGGATATTAGTATTTGCGTTTGTATTTATACTGCCGTTATCACTTTATTTAAACTACTCTGTGTCATTCCCGCGTAAGCGGGAATTCAGGTTTGCTCTCGTTGCCAATAACAAACTGGATGCCCAATCGAGTTGGGCATGCCATACTTACGCTCTCTCAAGCAATTTTTTCAGAATTGTCATGGCCTCCTGCGGAGTGTTCACCAAATGAAATAGTTTTAAATCTTCTTCGGCAATGGTGCCCCAGCGCGCCATAGCCTCCACATCGATGATCTCCCGCCAGTAGTCCTGTCCAAAAACAATGATCGGCAGCGGCCGGTCGATTTTTTTGGTCTGAATCAGGGTCAGCACTTCCATCAGTTCATCCAACGTTCCAAATCCTCCGGGGAAAATCACCAGCGCCTTAGCTAAATAAACAAACCAATATTTACGCATGAAAAAATAGTGGAATTCAAAACTCAGTTCTTCCGTAATATACGGATTTGGCTCCTGTTCGTGAGGAATGGATATATTCAGTCCGATGGATTTACCTCCGGCCAGGTGTGCGCCCTTGTTGGCCGCTTCCATGATGCCCGGCCCGCCGCCGGAGCAAACGTAATATTCCTGTTGACCGTTTTCCTTATCCATTGTCCACTCGGTAATTAGCCGGGCTAATTCGGAAGCGTCTTCATAATATTTAGATAAGCGCATTTGCAGACGGGCGCGGGAAAGGCGTTTTTCATTTTCTGCCGTCGGATGCTGCTCGTATTCTGCAGCCAGCGCTTTAAGCTCTTTTTTGGCCCTGGCTTTGGGTTTAATACGCGCCGAACCGAAAAACACGATGGTCGAGTGGATATCATATTTTAAAAAGCGATAATGCGGCTCGCTGAATTCCGCTAATATACGAATCGGACGCGCATCGCTGCTGGTTAAAAAGTTGATGTTTTTATATGCTTTTACCGGTTGTTTACGTTTTGCCAAGGTAATCTCCGTTTCCTTCTTAAATCAGGTTTTGAAATTTAAAAGTGATAGCCCAATAGTTCTCGTATTTTTTTGGTTAGTCATTTATTTTACTTGTGAATAATCTTTTCTACTTCTGCTTTAAAGGCCTCAATAGTCTTTCTATATTCGGTCAAGAAGGAATTATCTTCAATTTTCCCGACCACTGCTTCCAGTTCTTCTTTATTACGAAACGTGATCAAGCGAAAAGCGCCGGTGTAATCTTTCTCCCTGGATTGAAAGGCCCATTGCAGCAGTTGCCCGGCAATAGAAACCGCTTCCTGCAAAAAGGATTTAATAAAAGCGGTATCCAATTCGGCAATATCTATTTGGTACAGCCGGGAAAGTACGCTTAAGGCATGGTTCAGTTTTTGAGCAGGATATTCCTGCCATAAGCGATCGTATCGAAGGTGCAAGTCCTTCCACGAGGCAATTTGTCCGCTTTTAATATCTTCGATAATTTGCCGGGCGCTGCTCTGCGGAATTAATTGGCCGCCGAAGTTTTCCCATTGATGTTCCACTTCGCTATACGAATCCTTTACTGCGTTTAAGGCGCCTGCAAACGAATGGGTTCTAAGCAATTCATTCAAAGCGCTGCTTAGTTCGCGCGCCGCATAAAAGTGCAGCATTTGGTGGTACAGCGTCACACCTTGCGCCGGTTTTAAAATTAAGGCCTTACCTTTGTTCAAAAATCCGTCTAAGTGCAGCGAAAGTTTTTTGTCCAATGCCGGCTCGTCCATAATTTCCCGGCAGGTCATTTCCCGTCCCAGCGCTTCGCTAATGGCTTTGCGCAAAACTTCCATACCAGCGAGCATCTCTTCGGTTGTGTCCGGCGCCAAAAAATCGCTTTCGATATGCTGCTCTTTACGTAAACGCTTATCGCGTTTGTGAAATTTCCATGAATTACGCGCTAAGGCGTACATGTTGTATTTGAACCAGAAACCCGGGAAAATCTGGATGGTTGCCGCATCCGCTCCCGGACTAATTAGCGTAAAAGGTAAGGTGATATTCATTTCGGCGTAATACATACCTTTGGCCACTAAAGTAAATGTGGCAAAGTAGGAGTTGTGTTTAAAACTGGAGGACAGCCCGGGCCAAAAGCCGCGGCGCGCTAAAATTTCACCGTCGGCCGCCCGTGAATTATGGTTGGAGCCGATAGTCGCTCCGGCGGCAATATTGGATTGTCCCTGCACCATTGTGGCGATTAAAAAGGAATTGTTGTGATGTTGTTCATGAAAGGGAAAAGTAAGATTGCTGAGCACCTCGCAGCAGGCGATGGTGGAATTGTCGCTGATGAACATGTTCATCACGCGAGCGCCGTATTCCAGATGCACGTTGCGACCGGTTACCACACCAAGCGCTTTGACGCCGTACACGATCTTATTTTGAAAACCGATGATGCCGTTCTCGATTTCCACATCTTCGCCGATAAAAGTACTTTCGTTTTCGGCGGAGCGGATGGTCAGGTTGCTCAACTTGTTGGCTCCGCTAACTGTGCAGTGGCCGCCGATTTTTACATTGCGGATTAAACGTGTGTTTTTAATAATCGTCATTGTTCCTACGCTGCCTAAAGGCAGCTTGTTCCGGATAAACTGGGCGTCGGTCATCTCTTCGAGGCGCTTAAGCAGGGCTGCGTCCCCGCGAAAACTGGACCAAAGATAGGCGTCGGCCGGAAGAATACCATCAAAGGGCAGGATGGCCCGCCCGCCGTTTTCATTGACGATTTCCAGCCACTGGCGATTGTCTTCGTCTTCACCGGGCAAAAGGGCTCCGTTACCGAATTTGGCGTCATCCGTCGTTAACATCTCGTCGATATTAAACAACAGGCATTGTTCGCCGACGAAGTAGCGGCTGAGGTATTTTACATTTTTAATGGCGACGTTGGAACCGATAATGCAGGAAAGGAAGGTGGAATTGTACAATCCCACAGGCAGGCGCAATCCGTTGTTTTCTAACACGGCGTTTTGCAGCGCACCGATAAACACGTCACCCCAAAATGTGCAGTTAGAAACCAATGCCGCGTCGAAGCCCTCGGTTACTTTAATAAGACGCCAATCTTGCGCGTTGTTGCCGTTTTGCTGTAATCGCTCGATTTCTTCAGGTCTGAGCGGGCGGTATTTATTTGGGAAAAGAATGTGCGCTTTTTCAGCTTCTTTAGTAAACGAGCGGGGATATGCCGATTCTAAAGGTAATAATTGGGTGCCGGGCATTTTTGCCTCCTGTAAAATGATATGGAATGGAATTTAAAAATATCTCTGTTCCGATCAAGGCAAAGGGAATGATTTTTCTAATATTACCCGATTTTTTTAGCCTTTTCCTGTAACAGTCTCCCTGTTCGGTCGTAAAGATAACAAACAGACTTTGGATTACATAACGATTTTTTGTATATTAAGTATGTTTGGAAGCTGAATGAACATGCCTTTTCTTCCAAAAAGAACATTAACATATAAATTTACAAACAAATTTTTTTGAGGTTTAATATGATCCGAGAGGTCGGCTTTGGCCCCCGTTTAATACGCGAGTACAATGAACTGAATATTTTACGTTTTATTAAAAATGAAGGTCCTATTTCGCGGGCTGATTTGGCCAAACGGTATAAAATATCCAAAGCGGCAGTTTCCGAAATTATCAACGATTTGCTGCGTTTGGGCTACGTGCGCGAAATCGGGACCGGTAATTCCACGGTGTTGGGTGGGCGTAAGCCTATTTTACTGGAGTTTAACCCTAAAGCGGGCTATGTGATTGGTATCGAAATAAAACGCGATCACGGAACGATTGCTCTGGGCGATTTGAATGCTAACCTCCGCAAAACCGAGGTAGTAGCCTATGATTCGGGCGCCTCGCTTAAATCCATTTTGGAACGTATTTATGAAGTGATCGATGATTTCAAAGAAACACGTTGGGTTAAAAATGCTAAACCGGTGGGCATCGGAGTGGCTATCCCGGGACTGATTGACTACCGCGAAGGAAAAATTCGTGAATCAGATAGTCTTAAGGGTTGGCAGGGCTTTCCACTACGCGAATCCTTTGAGATGCGCTATGGCATCGATACTCTTATTGAGAATGATGTAAAAACCATCACTCTCGGGGAGTGCCGTTTCGGCAATGGCAAGAATATTGATAATATGGTCTATCTGTGGATGGGCGACGGTTTGGGTGCGGGCATCATTATCAATGGCGAATTGTACCGCGGCGTTTCGGCCAGCGCCGGCGAAGTGGGGTATTTTGAGCCGGGAAACTTTATTCAAAATACGGATGAATTTAGTCTTTTGTACGACAAACAAAAATATTTTGGTGAACTGCTCTCGGAAAGCATCATTGTGGATGCGGCTCTGCGCGGCATCCGCGAGGGTTATGATACGGAAATGGAAGTTCAACAATTAGATGTGGAAAAAGTTCTGCATTTTGCAGAAAACGACGATCCCTTGGCTGTAGAAATTTTGCGGCAGTACGGACAATTAGCGGGCATGGTGTGTACCAATCTGGTAAATACGCTAAATCCCGAACTGATTTTAATCGGCGGGCATTACTTATCGCAGAGCAAAGTACTGCTGCGCATTATCCGCGAAAAAGTGCGTCACGCTATCCTGCGTACGCCCAGTAAAGCCGTGCAGATTAAAAGCGCCGCTTTAAGGGGCAATGTGGGCATTCTCGGCGCTTTTGCTTTAATCCTGGAAGATCTATTTTTTATGGACCGGCTGAACGTAACGCGCTATCGCGATGTATTTGGCAACAAGCGCGTGTAGTTCAACCAATCGTGTTTTGTATTTTTAGCGAAGGGCATTTGACCGAAGATAGAATACAGACTATAGTTAACAGAATTATTCTACCTTTTTGCCGAAATCCTTATCCAGCGGAATGAACGGCAATATTAAAAAGCCCGGAATAGTGGCAATAATCACCCAAATAAAAAAGTGCTGGTAACCGATTACCTCCTGAAGCCAGCCGCTGAACATACCCGGAATCATCATTCCTAACGCCATAAACCCGGTGGTAATGGCAAAGAATGCAGTTTTGTACTTCCCTTCAGAAACGTAAATCATATAAAGCATATAAGCGGTAAACCCAAATCCGTAACCGAACTGTTCCGTGGCTACACAGGCGTTGATGACCCAGAAATTATCCGGTTGGGCATAAGAAAGATAAATATACACGGCATCCGGCAGATTGATGGCGATGGCCATCCACCACAACCATGTTTTTAGTCCGTGTTTTGCCGCTAAAAAGCCGCCGAGCAGCCCGCCAATGGTTAAAAATAGAATTCCAATCGTACCGTATATAAAACCGACTTGTCCGGTAGTTAATCCTAAGCCGCCTACTTCCTGAGCGTCCAATAAAAAGGGCGAAGCCAGTTTAACTAATTGCGATTCTGCTAAACGGTAGAGCAGTAAAAAGGCCAATATCCAGCCGATTTTATCTTTCTTGAAAAACATGACAAAAGTATTAAAAAATTCTTTGAAAAAATCGGCAAATTGGATTTTTCTTTCCTGACTATCAGACGCAGGATAAGGCAGGATGAATCGGTGATAGATGAAGAACAATATAAATAAAGCGGCCAATGTTAGAAATGTAACACTCCAGGCCAAAGGAATGTTGCCGGATTGCGCTCTGAAAGAAGCGGATGATTTATGATGCAGTTTGGGATCCAGTTGAAATAAGGCGAGCGCTTTTTGCCGGGCGTTATGTTCGTTAAATATCAAACGGGTACCGCTGACCAGAGAGATGCTTTTATCGCCGCTGAAACGACCAAAATTAACCACAATGTCATTTTCGTCCGGCGGCGGCTCGTGCGACAGATAAAGATAAAGAAGTCCGACATTCCCCGTTTTATCGCTGGTAATTTCAGGCTTTTTGACGCCAAAATGTTTTCGTAAAAATTTTGATAGCGGCTGAACGATGGTGTTCTGCCATGTGGAAGCGGCGATTTCTTCCCTGGTTAATTTTTTTTCGGGAATAGTAAACCCATGGTTTATATTCCATGCGTTTACAAATTGTTTAAGAGAATCCACTTCTTTTCGGCTGCGCGGCGTTGTTGAAATTTGCAAATGCTGAGGATAGGTCAAAATACGCAGCCTGCCTTTTGCTGGCAGTATTTTTAAAGAATCCGGATGGAGCGGCTGCACGATGGCAACTTTGGGATTAGCTTGCACAACGACGTCCGCATTTGGCAGACCGGTATGGCTTTCAATAAATCCAGCCAGGATAATCAGCAACCCCTGACCGGTGATCATGGCAAATCGATAAAAAGTTGACCGGACGCCCACAAACCAGGCCTGTTGATGTGCGTCCAGACCCAACATGTAAAAACCGTCCGCGGCAATATCGTGGGTGGCCGAGCTAAAAGCCAATAGCCACATAAATCCTAAAGTGATTTTAAAAAAATTAGGCAGGGGAATGGTTAAAGCGACGCCGCCTAAGCCGGCGCCGATAATTAATTGCATGGAGATAATCCAGAAGCGCTTGGTGCGCAGCAGCTCAACTATGGGGCTCCACAAAGGTTTAATGACCCAAGGCAGATACAGCCAACTTGTGTAAAGGGCAATATCTGCATTGGAAACACCCAGGCGTTTGTACATAATTACCGAAACCATCATTACAATTGTGTACGGAATGCCTTCGGCGTAGTAAAGTGACGGAACCCAGAGCCAGGGCGAACGTTTCTTGTTTTGCATGTTTTCTCCAGCTTAAATCAGTATATTTTTTGCAAGGCGCTGCCGGGATAGTAATGGTACAAAATATCTTTGGCGCCGTATCCGCTTAAAGCCATGCCCAAGGCGCCGATCTGGCACAATCCCACGCCGTGACCCCAGCCTGCGCCCTTCAAAATAAAGCCCTCTTCCTGCGGCTCGATGATGAAGGCCGAACTGTACAGAAATTTGCTGTGCAGCGACTGGCGGACAGCGTATTCGGAAGTCAGCTCTAAAGTTTGTTCTTTGCCGGCTTCGTCTGTATAGTGTACGGTAAGACGATTAATTCGTCCGGAACCGCCGCGGCTTTGTACGTGTAACGATAAAATATTTTGCGCCTCGATGCCATGGTGCCTGTGCAAAGTTTGAACGAGTTCCTTTTGGCTAAGCGTAACCTGCCAGCGGAAGTAAGCGCCTTCTTCATCTACGGTGCCCAGATAGCGTTTTAATTCCTTTTCGGGAATGACATGCGGGCTGCAAAAGGTGTGCGGCGCTTCCTCCACCCAACGGCGAAAATTACCTTCGTCGGAAAGCGGTTTGTGCCACTCCTTAACAGGCTGCAAAGCGTCTGCCTTCACTTGCAGGTAGGGTAGAGGCGCGCCTCCCCAGATGGTTTCGAAGGACTCCATGACCCCTCCGCAGCTTTTGGAATAGCGCGCGTCGCAGATTTTACCTTCGTATAGTAAAACCTGGCCGTAAGTGTTCAGTGCGCCGGCAATGGAGTGTTTTGTTAAAAAAGTGTTTCCCTGATAGCGCTGGCAGCAATCGTCGTTGCACACGTCGATGCCCAGGGCTTTGTGCTTTTGCTCCACCGTGGCCAGCAGCCAGGAGCGGGCTACGATGGTCTGCGCTTCGATTAAAGCGGCGGGACTGGCCGCGCCCATTTCGGATGTAGCCACGCACATCAGATAGTGCTCTACAGGAAGCTCATTGATCAGCATGAGCTGCGTTTTGTGCCGCTCAATCACTACTGCTCCGGGCAGCGTTACATCGATATATTTTTTCCAGTGGAAGCCGCGTCCGCTGATTACGTTTTTCACTTGCAGCCCCTGCTGCGGAGCCGGTTTGACCTTCTCGATTACCGGGAAAATACGCAGCGCTCCGGCGCTTGCCAGTTTTTGATCGTTCAACAGAATATGAATTTCCTGCTCGTGCAATTTCATAAAAACAGTTTGATTTGGTTCTAACAGCAGAGTGCGTCCGTCAAAATCCAGTTGATAATTGTATTCTTCAGGAGTCTGTACGGTGACCGATGTATAATTATCTTCCGGCAGGATGACGCCTACGCGAATTTCCGGCTCTTCGTGCGGAATGATGTTTGGAACTAACATAAAATTTCCTGTTTATGATCTATATCTATTGGTTTTACTCAAAACTTTTACTTGTATTTCTATTTACATACCTATTTTTATTCTTACTCTTATTCTTACTCTTACTCTTACTCTTACACTAATACTATTGCTCTAATACTGAGTTCACTCTAAAAAGGTCTCTCACTGTCATTTTCCCACCACGAAGTGGTTCCTTACCCGTAGGGATCACTCCGTGGCGGAAAACGGGACGGCCTTTGCCGCGAAGAGCAAGGCGACGAGAAATCTATTGTTTTTATTGAGGATATAAGATTTCTCATCCCGATGAATCGGGATGAGAAATAACAAAAACTGGTTTTTAGAGCAGACTCAATACTCTTACTCTAATACTCTTGCTCTTACTTTTCACGCTTTCAGCCGTCAGTTGTTAACAACCGGTAACGCTTAACGAATACCAATCCCTAAAAACCGAAAACAGCCAATCGATTCTTTATTTCTAATTTCTGATCCGGACCAACCGGAACCAAAAAGGTGTTTAAATTTTGAATAAAA
>CAZIBE010000033.1:0-35385 GCA_964536685.1 uncultured Calditrichaceae bacterium
TAATTTACAATAACTTAGGACGCCTTTCAATTTTTTTGCTTTAGAAATTTAGGTAGTACTTAAATTACCCCCATCTTTGCCAGCATCATAATTTCCTGTTCCAGATTGGGCGTAAATACGCCTTTACCGAGCATCCGTTTAATCTCGAACATATTCCAGAAACGGCCGATTTCGATTTCATTCCGATTGATTTTAAAGGGACCGTTGTGCGTTATTTTAAACGTGTGCACCAATTCGCTTTCATAATCGTTGCGCATGATATAACGGAACAGAAACTGCGGTTGTTTTGGCGTAAACCCCAACTCTTCCTGCGCTTCGCGGATCAGCGCCGTTTCGATGCTTTCACCGGCAGAGACATGTCCGCCTACGGCTGTATCCCAGAAACCCGGATATAAATCCTTCTTTGAAGAACGTTTTTGCAGGTAAATTTGGCCCTGCTTATTAAAGATGTGCAGATGCACCACAGCGTGCAGCAGATTCGGGTTGCCGTGAACTGCGCTGCGAGGAGCCCGCCCTAAAATCTTACCGTTTTCGTCCAGTATATCAAACAGTTCTTCGTTGGTGGGAAGTGCAGAGGGTGCCGTTTGTGGCAACGGCTTGCGCATGAATTTCAAATATATCCACTGGCCGGCCAGCACTACGGCAAAAATGATGTAAAACAAGCCGCCGGAGATGAAAGCCCACATGCCTTCGCTCCAAAAATAGGCTGAATAAACAATGAGCAGCGTGTGCAGCGCGAAAACTACGAACAACAAACGGGTAAGACCCTTCATCATCTGCACTTGTTCCGGCGGCAGTTCCATATTGCCCATATAACGGCGGCTCATATCCAGTAAAATAGGACGCGATGAAAAGGCGTGGATGCCCAACAGGGCCACTAAAATGCTTTCCACTAAAGCGGGTTTTAACTTAAAAAACAAGGCATTGTGCAGCAGCAGAGAAACGCCGCCCATAATCACGATTAAAGCGGTGTCCAGCATGATCATCTTTTCAACGCGCCGGTAGCGCAGCAGGTAGTACAAAAAATACAGAACGCCCACAGCTACGGCCACAACCAGGCTGATTTCCGTGCCCCAGAATTCATCGGCAATAATGAAAACGAAGATGGGAATAAATCCGATGGCGAAGTTTTTGAGTAATTCGTTGCGATTCATAGGCGGAATATAGAGCTATTAGTGTATTGACTGCAAGAAATCCCCTTTGAGAACTTTTTTACGGTACGTAAAGATCAAACATGGAAAGGACGAACTAAACCTTACGAATCCTGTAAGGATTCGCAAGGGTCTCACGGCTCCTTTGCGAACCCTTGTAAGGTTCGTAAAGATGAATAGAGAAGACAAAACCATTGTGCGGCTCGTAAAGGTTTTTACAATTTCAGCTAAGAAACGTTACGAAAGCAAAAAGCTTTGCAACGGCGCACGGCTCCTTTGCGAACCCTTGTAAGGTTCGTAAAGATGACTATCAATTTTTGATTTCACTCTAAAAAGGTCTTTCACTGTCATTTTCCCACCACGAAGTGGTTCCTTTTCCGTAGGGATCAATCCGTGGCGGAAAACGGGACGGCCTTTGCCGCCACGGAGCAAGGCGACGAGAAATCTATTGTTTTTATTGAGGATATAAGATTTCTCATCCCGATGAATCGGGATCGCCACGAAAGTGGTCCCGTTGGGAAAATGACAAAAACCGGTTTTTAGAGCGGACTCATTTTTGAAAAATACTTTTAAACCGCTGCAAATTCCTAACGATATGGAGGGCTAAGCCATCCGCATTTTACCTGATACCTGATACCTGATACCTGTTTTCTGTTTTCCAATTTCTGCCAATTCAAAATTCAAAATTTCACACTTCCACTGAATTGAATAACGCTTTCCTATTTTCTTTTTCCTCTTTTCTTGCAACTTAATACGTAGCGCTTATCTTCTCCCTTCAGCATTGAAATATTTTTACTCCAGCCCACGTTGTAATCAAACACAGAAGGTTTTACTCATAAACTAAAAGAAGCGAAGATAAAATGGTTGCCCAAAAATCTGTTCTGGTCAGGCAACAATTAAAAGTCATACTTACGCGCATGCACCGCGCCGGCATTCCCAAAGAATTGATTCAGCGGGTGTACGGCTATTTAAAGCAAGCTCCCGCTGAGGCAGTGGTGCAGATGAATCCCAACCGCCTGATGGTTAAATGCCGTTGCAGCCGCAGCCAGATGATGAATTTGCTGATATTGGGATTGTTTGAAGGCCTATTCGAGATGCAGTGGGACATCAGTTGTCCGCATTGTAAAAATATCGCCGAGCATCAGCGCCATTTACAGCAGGTTAAACCACAGGTGTTTTGTGCTTCCTGTCAGGTTGATTTTACGCCGCACGCCGATGAAAATATAACCGTCACTATCTCCGTTCATCCCAATCTTTTTACCAATGGCCTGCCGCAAGTTGCTGCCGGCAGCACTGCAGAGAAAGAGCTCCCGCCGATGACAGCCCTGGAGCTGATTGCCCTACCGGCATTCCGTAAATATTTCAGCGACCAGATTCCCGCTCTGGATCAATCCATTAAAATTCGTTCGGTTACGGTGATGTTCACCGATTTAATCCAATCTACTCAGCTATATACCGACATCGGCGATATTAACGCTTTTGCTCTGGTAAAGGAGCACTTCCAAATATTATTTAGTGAAATCATCGGACATTCCGGCGGAATAGTTAAAACCATCGGCGATGCGGTTATGGCGGTTTTTACGAAAGCCCGGCCAGCGCTTGACGTCTCGTTTGACATAAAGGAAAAAGTAAATCTACTGTTGAACAACTATGCTCTGCACAACGCCTTTGGGTTAAAAGTCGGCTTAAGTCAGGGCACAGCCTTGATTGTTAATTTAAATGACACTATGGATTTATTCGGCACAACGGTAAATCGCGCGGCACGCGTAGTGAGTGTTGCCGGCCAGCGTTCCGTTGCTGTTACGCAGGGTGTTTTCGATGATTTGCAGGTACGCGATTTTATCCGTAAAAATGATTTTAGCATAAAAAAGAAAGAGCACACCTTTAAAGGGCTGCCCGGCTTACAAACCGTATATCTGATTTCCAAAGGGCAGAAGAACTGAGGCCGTGTCGAGGTTGAGGTGAAGAGTCCTGACGCGACCATTCCGTACTATGTTTTAGCTCTCAGCTTTTAATAATGAACTACTAAAAACTGACAACAAAAAAGGAATCAGGTATTTAGTATCGGCTACTCTATTTTTCTGACGAGAACCGACAACTGATAACCTATAAATAATTTCTAATTCCTGTTTACTAATTTCTATTTTCTGCTTTCTATTCTGCCTAAAAAAAAGAAATTCATAACCAAGACGCTTATTCATTATTAATTCTGAGGAGTTTTACTGTTTATATGCAGATAAATAATCATTTTTCCATTTTTCTGAAAAAATAAAGACACTTTTTTTAAAAATGGTAAAAATATTGTGAATTATTTAATAAAATAGAGCTATAAACTAAAACAGCTATTCTTCTATTTGCCTTACTTGAATCCCATACTTCAAAATTAGCGTAATAATATACAAAATATTGCATACTCCAGACGGTGATAAAAAAAACAAGATAATTTTCACTGAAATTCTTTCCTTCGCCGTTTATTTTCCCAATTTTAAAAAAAGCTGTCAGGCACTGATAAATCAAAGTATAAGTCGCCCAAGCGGAGCAATACCATAATCAAGCTACTTCCATCTTTTTATTCTAAACTCAATAAAAATAACACAAAGACCCTTTATACTTGTCGGCATGGTATTTGCAAATTTACCACCTCTGTTAACTGGCTCTATATGTTAACATCTGTTTTGTTAATCGATAGAACATCCTAAACAAATAGGAGCGTCATGTCACGGTACGTTTTTAGTTTCATCGTCTATTTTTTGTTCTGGGTGGCGTTTACGTCTTCGCTGCACACAGACGAGTTGCTGGCGGGTGGTTTGCTGGCTCTGATTTTAGCCTTTTTGACGGGCAAAGAATTCTCCGAAGACGGCATGAAAAATTTTTCGGTACATCGCTTGTATTATGGATTCCTGTATATTTTTGTTTTTCTGTGGGAAATGATAAAAGCCAATGTTGATGTGGCCATGCGCGTTATCCAGCCTAAAATTCCCCTCAATCCCGGGATTGTAGAAGTGCCTACTAACTTAAAGACCAATGTAGCCAAGCTGGCGCTGGCCAACTCAATCACGCTGACGCCGGGAACGTTAAGTGTGGATATAATTGACGACAAACTTTATATCCACTGGATTGATGTGAAATCCGAAAAACCAGAAGAAACTTTTAAGTATATCTCCGCTGTTTTTGAAAAATATTTAAAGGAGATTTTTGAATGATCTATATCTTTTTGGGAGTTATTGTCGTAGGCGCTATTCTGGCATTCATTCGTTTTTTGCTGGGGCCTACCAGTTCGGACCGGGTTGTAGCCCTGGATACGCTTACAACAATGACCACAGCTTTCATGGTGATACTCGGGCTCCTTTTTAATCGTTATATTTATATTGACGTGGCGCTGATCTACGGTGTGTTGGGTTTTGTCGGCGTGTTGACCATTGCCCGTTATTTGGAAGGGGGTCTGTAAATGAAAGGAATTATCGAAATTGTCGGTTATGTTTTGACAAGCATCGGCACCTTGTTCCTGTTTTTGGGGGGACTGGGTATCCTGCGTATGCCCGATGTATATAATCGTATGCAGGCAGGAACCAAGGCCACAACGCTGGGCGCTGTGGGAGCCATTATGGGTGTGGGATTGATTAATCCGGATTGGTTTTTTAAAACATTGATTATCTCGCTATTTATTCTGCTTTCTAACCCCATAAGTAGCCATGCGCTGGCTCGCGGGAGTTACCGCATCGGTATTAAGATGTGGCAGAAAAAAGATATTGACGCTTACAAAAATGCTTTAGAAAAAGAAAACAAAAAGGATGAGGCTGCCTGATGGAAATAATTGTTGTCATTGCAACAATCATCTTAATAATTGCTGCAATTCTTACCATCCGTTACAAAGATCTGGTCGCTGCTGTTGTGGCTTCGTCAGTAGTTAGTCTGATTGCTTCTATTTATTTTTACCTGTTACAGGCGCCGGATGTGGCGCTAACCGAAGCGGCTATTGGCGTAGGCCTGACCACCATTATCTTTATGATTACCATCCGCAAAACAAGGAGGATGGAAGAATGAGAAAAGCTCTTGCCGTTATTTTTTTAGGAATTATCGGATACTATCTGTTGGCCGTGTTTTTTCAGATTCCTTTTGGTGTGGATCGTATTCTAAATGGCGTCGCTCATAAATATCTGGCCCAGGGCGTACAAAAAACCGGCGGCGTTAATATTGTCACTTCCATTGTGGTCAACTATCGTGGATTTGATACACTCGGCGAAGTAACAGTGTTGTTTTTAGCGGCCACCGGCGTGGGCGCATTATTTTTTCGCAAAGAACCTATGCATCGCTCCCGTCAGAATGCCAGTTTAATTGTAAAAACAGGGGCGCGTCTTTTATTCCCTTTGATTATTCTGTTGGGCGCCTATGTGTTTGTCCATGGGCATTTAACGCCTGGTGGAGGTTTTCAGGGCGGGTCGATTATCGCCTCCGGTTTTCTGCTGATGTTCATGTCTTACCGTTCGTACCATGTAAGCCATAAGGCGCTTTCCTGGATCGAATCGTTGGCGGGTTTAACTTTTGTAACCATTGGCCTTTTGGGGCTGGTGTATGGCTGGAGTTTTTTGCAAAACTTCCTTCCTTTTGGCGAACCAAATGCACTCTTCAGCGCCGGCGTCATACCGCTGATTTATATTGCCGTTGGTTTTAAGGTTGGTTCAGAGTTAACGGCGCTTTTGGACACCATGCTCAAAACAGTCAAATAATTAGTAAGGTTGAATATGATCTATTATGTTGCAGCATTCAGCTTAATTTTAATCGGCACCTATGCCGTGCTGGTTAAGAAGAATATGGTGAAAATCGTACTGGGGCTTTCGCTTATAGACAGCGGCGTTAATATTTTGCTCATCTCGCTGGGCTATATCAAAGGCGGGACCGCCCCTATTTTTTCTACGCCGGCTTTGAAGGCGCAGAATATGGTGGACCCGGTGCCCCAAGCCCTGGTGCTTACGGCTATCGTGATTGGTCTGGCGGTTACTGCCCTGGCTTTAACGATTGTTATTCGCCTCTACGATCATCACAAGACGCTGGATATTAGTAAAATTCGTGAGTTGAAGTGGTAGTATATTCACTGCCTATTGCAAAATAAAGGACGCATCAATGTATCTTGATCCTGTATTAATGATAGCTGTTCCGCTGTTTGCGGCATTTTTAATTCCGCTTCTGGGTAAACTGAATGAAGGGATTGCTAAATATATTCCTGTTTTGGTAATCGGTTTTAATCTCTACGAAGCAGCCGTTTTGCTGCCGGTTACGATTGTCAAGCCGGTGATTGTAATTATCGCCGCCTGGCGCCCGCCTTTAGGGATTAATTTGACCATCGGCCCATTAGGGAATATGCTGGCGCTGATTATCTCGCTGGTTGGCTTTGTAGTGGCTATTTATAATATCAAATTTGTGGAAGAAGAACCCAACGAAAAATTCCACATGCTGTTCCTGCTACTGGTAGCCGGCGCTACGGGCATGGTTTTAACCGGCGATATTTTTAATTTATTTGTCTTTTTAGAAATAACCAGCATCTCTTCTTATGCGCTTACCGCTTTTATCCGCCATCGGGATTCGGCCGAAGCCGCTTTTAAATATTTGGTGATTGGCAGCATTTCTTCGACCTTTGTTCTGTTGGGTGTGGCGCTGATTTATGCCACCACCGGCACGCTGAATATGGCCGATATTGCCCAGAAAATTCAGAGTGTGGATCCGAAAATCGCCGTAACAGCAATGATTCTGTTAGTAGTCGGCTTTGGTGTGGAAGCTGAAATGTTTCCTTTAAATGGCTGGGCGCCGGACGCATATTCACAGGCTCCCACGCCGGTTAGCGCCGCTTTTGGCGGTATTGTGGTTAAAGCGGGGATGTATGGTTTGGCCCGTCTCATTTTTACAATATTTAATTTTCATGGCGTTTTCTATTTTCTGCTGATCATGGGGATCATTACTTTACTTATCGCGGAGATGTCGGCCCTGCGTCAGAAACAGATCAAGCGTATGCTGGCCTTCAGTTCCATCGGGCAGATGGGGCTGGTCATGATGGCTTTAGGGCTGGCCACACAGGAAGGCGTGGTCGGGGGCTTGTTCCAGATGTTTAATCATGCCATGATTAAACCGCTGCTCTTCCTCTCGGCGGGTTATCTGGTTTTCTATTCCGGCAGTAAAAATATAGAAGACTTAGACGGCATGGGTCGTCTGAAACCGCTTACTTCCTTCTTTTTTGCCTTCGGCGCGTTTGCCATTATGGGCTTGCCGCCGTTCAGCGGATTCTGGAGTAAACTGATTATCATCTCAGAGACCATTCGCAATGGCTTTGTGATTCTGGCTGCTCTGGCCTTAATTGGCAGCGTAATCGAAGCGGTTTACTATTTGCGCGTTGTCGGCCGTCTGTATTTCAAAAAACCGCATGAAGGCGAGAAAACGCATTACGTCCATCCCACGGCAATTTTGGCCATGACGGTTTTAACGCTAATTGTCTTGTTTGTCGGGCTTTATCCGGATTTTCTAATTACATATTTAAAACCGGCAGCTGCCGAATTGATGAATAAATCGGCGTATATTAAAGATGTGTTAACTGCGGGTTTATAATAGCGGTAAAATAAAAACTAAATTTAGCATGGAATAACGGTATGAATACAATTCCTTTGATTTTATTTGTTCTTTTTGCAAGCGCTCTTTTAGCCTATCTGCTGGGCAAAATTAATTTTGTGTTAAAAGTTGGTTTGGCTTTAGCAGGTTTACTGGTTTCTACCTATTATTTTTTAACACTGTACGGCGTTTCCGAAAAGTTTACCTTTCATCTTGCCGGCTTTGAAATCATTTGGCAAATAAATGCCCTCTCCTGGTTCTTTGGGATGCTCATATTTGGGTTGGGCGTTCTTGTGGCCATCTATTCGGCGGTCTATATGAAGGGCAAAGAGCGGGTTGATTTTTACTGTTTTGCGCTATGTGTTACCATAGCCAGTATGTTTGGTATTGTAGTGAGCGGCGACTTGCTGTCTTTCTTTTTCTTTTGGGAAATCATGACCTGGTCGTCTTTTCTGTTGGTTATTTATTACCGTTACGAAGCGCAGGCTGCAGGCATTAAATATTTTGTGATGAGCGCAATCGGCGCCTATTCCATGTTAATCGCCATTTTGATGATTTACGCTCAGCTTGGCAGTTTTTCTTTTCAGGCCTTAATGGCCGGCTGGCCGGATTTTAGTGTGGGCACACAAATAGCCGTTATCGTTCTATTTGTCATGGCCTTTGGCGTAAAAGCGGCCATGATGCCCTTGCATACCTGGGCTCCGGATGCGTATGCCGTATCGCCGTCTTCTTTTACGTCCTTGTTTTCCGGTGTGCTTTCTAAGATGGGTATTTATGGTATTGTGCTGCTTTTTTATGTTTTCAGCGCCGGAAAGCTGACCAGTTCGTTTGTTGTCATTCACGGCACTTCCTTGCCCGGCTATGTACTGGCCTGGTTCGGCGCCATTAGCGCATTGATCGCTACCCTGATTGCCGTCATGCAGGACGATGCTAAGAAGTTGTTAGCTTATTCTTCGGTAGGCCAGTTGGGCTATATTATTTTAGGATTAGGCCTGGGCAGCTCCATAGGCGTAAGCGGCGCCTTGTTTCATGCTGTGAACCATACCATTTTTAAGGGGATGCTCTTTTTGGCGGTCGGAGCGGTTTTTTATCGCACCGGTACGCGAAAAATTAGTGAATTAGGCGGTTTGATTTCCCGGATGCCTTATACCTTTTTTGTGGTTTTAATGGGTATTATTACCATTGCCGGTGTCCCGCCGCTTTCCGGATTTGGCAGCAAATGGCTGATATATGAAGCAATCATTCAGAAAAAAATGGTTTTTTTGGCAGTAGTTACTTTCGCCGCCAGTACGGCTTCATTTTTATATTGCTACCGCTTGATCTTTGGCGTCTTTTTAGGACAGCGTGATGAAAAATACGACACTGTAAAAGAAGTGCCGTGGGCCATGCGCGCTCCCATGCTGCTGCTTTCTCTTTTTACCATCTATTTGGGTTTTTATCCCTACCACTTGCTTAATTTAATTGCCGGTTTAGAAAAAACCGTTCTCGGGATTCAGCCTTTTGCCTATGGCCAGTCCGTGCTTTTTAGCCGCTTTGGCAGCGTGGATACTATGACGGTGATGAACACGGTTGCCGTTGTTTTTGTGATTGTCTTTGTCCTCTTCAGCCTGCTTTACAAACGGTCGCGCAAAGTCGGTTTAAAAGATATTCACACTTCGGGTGAAATCCCCGGCGAAGAGATCAATTTGCATTACGCTATAGATTTTTACCAGCCCTTTTCCCGTGGAGTCAGCGCCGTATTAAAACGCAGCGCCGACCGGCTATATATGAGCTTTGCCGCAAATATGGAAGGCCTGTTCGATATGATGCGCTATATTTACACGGGGAACGGCCAGACCTATGTGATGTATGTAATCGTTTTTCTGGCCTTTGTTTTAGCGTTTAGCGCATGGTTGATATAAATCCGAATTAGAATATAAAAATAAAAAACTGCAGGATAGATTATGAATACAACGAGCATTATCTGGATGATTGCCATGCCTTTCATAGGCGCCTTTGTGGGGCTTACCTATATCGGAATTTCGCGTAACATCACGGCCAGAGTGCAGCATCGTTACGGTCCACCGCCTTATCAGAATATTATTGATGTGATCAAACTCTATTCGAAAAAGACGGCAATTACCCACGGCGTCATGTTCCATCTGGGCCCGGTATTGGCCATAACGGGAACGATTTCAACGTTAATGTTTATTCCGATTTTAACCGGAAATCATCCCATTTACCTTTTTAGTTTTAAAGGTGATTTGATTCTGTTAATGTACATAATGGTGTTCGGTTGTCTGGCTATGGCTCTGGGCGCCGGTCAGTCCGGTAACCCGAATTCGGCTATCGGCGTTAGTCGTGGCTTAACGCAGATGTTCGGCTACGAAGTTCCTTTTGTAATTGCTCTGGTTATTCTGATGGTTCGCTTTGATACCAGTTCGGTTATAGATATTATTAAAGCCCAGGACACGGTGGCCCACTGGAATATCTTCCGGTCGCCCTTTTCTTTTATTGCCGCCATTGCGGCCTTCCTGGGGATGATGGGCAATAAACCGTTTGATATCGTGTTTGCCCCGGCTGAAATTTCATCCGGACCTCCTTCAGAATACGGCGGTAAATATCTGGCGCTGATGCAGACCAATCGCGGGTTGTTCGCTTTTGTCAAGTTAGTACTTTATACCGATTTGTTTTTAGGCGGTGCAGGTAATTTTGTGACGTTGATTTTAAAAACGTTTGCTCTATTCCTTATTCCTTTGTTTATCGGGATAGTAAATCCGCGTTTCCGGACGGAGCAGGCGATGACCTTCTTTTGGAAATGGCCGACAGCCATCGGAGCGATTGGGTTGGTTTTAGTGCTTCTGTAGTTATTTAACGTGCGACTTAAAATTGTTAGAAAAGGATATCTATTCAAGGTTGGACAAAGAAGTAAATGAAATAAAAAAGATGCTGAATTCTTTCATGAAAAAACTAAGAGCTAAGCGCTAATCGCTAAAAGCTAAATTAAGTACATGGGATATTAAACTATGAACGACGATCTGGAGAGACAGAATAATAATATCATTGCCAATTGGGCCCGTAAACATTCCTTATGGGTTTTGGCGTATGGAACCGGCTGCGGCGCTATCGAAGTTCCGCCCACCATGACCTCGCGCTATGACGCCGAACGTTTTGGTATTACCGGTATGGCCACGCCGCGCCAGGCGGACGTCCTTTTGATCACCGGGTATCTGGCTATTAAAACACTAAAACGAGTCATTCGCACGTATGAGCAGATGCAGGCTCCAAAGTATGTAATTGGTTTTGGCTCCTGCACCATTAACGGCGGTATGTACTGGGACTCCTATAACACTATTAAACGGCTGGATGACTACATTCCCGTTGATATTTTCATTAACGGTTGTATGCCGCGTCCCGAGGGCGTTATTGACGGCTTTATCAAGCTGCAGGAGCGTATTGCCAAAGGGGAAGCAAACGGCTGGAAGCATTATCAGGAAAATCTGGAATGGTATCGGGCTAATCAGAAAAAGGTGATAAAGAATTGGAATATGCCGGATTATAACTGGTAATATCTACTAAGAAGAGATTTAAAAGCAGCTATCGACAGTAAGAGTTGAAGAAAGAGTAAAATATGGATAGTAAATTAATAAAAGAACAGGAAATAAAAAAGAGCATTAACAATGCCTTTCGTTCCGCTGAAGTAACCGTTGCGCGTCAGGGCAGAATTAATGTACGCTTTCGGGCCGGAATTTTACCGGCTTTTGCCAGCTATCTTAAAAATTATCTGAACTTTGTGCACTTAGTGATGATTAGCTGTGTGGATTGGCTGGAAGATAATCAGTTTGAGCTGGTTTATCATTTATGGTCGTATGAGGAAAAAATTCACACTATGATAAAGGTGCGTTTGGATCGCGACAATCCCAGGATAAAAAGCCTCAGCCCCTTGTGGGCCCATGCCGAAACATATGAACGGGAAATCCATGAAATGTTTGGAGTTGATTTTGAAGGCCATCCGGGATTGACGGATTTAATTTTGGAGGATTGGGCCGACATGCCGCCCATGCGCCGTGATTTTAATACACGGGCTTTTGTACAGGAAACATTTGAATGGCGAAAAGGCCGGGAAGATGCTCAGGATGTGCGTCAAATAATTTCTGAGCGTTATGGCGAAAAGATTCCTGAATTTAAAAAAGATAAATAGGAACAGGTTAATAATATGGCAGCATTAATGACTAAAGAAAAAGAAACCACTCTATATTTGGGCCCTCAGCATCCTGGTATTACAGGGAATATGATGGTTGAGTTAAAGCTGACCGGCGATACGATTCAGCGGGCAAAGACGCATGTGGGCTATTTGCATCGCGCTTTCGAAAAGCTGATGGAAGAACGTTTATGGATGCAGTGCTTCCCCATCGTGTGTCGTATTTGTGTACCGGAGCCGGACCCTAATGAGGAAAATCTGGCTCGGGCAATCGAGGAAATCGAAGGCCGGGAAGTACCGGAACGCGCTAAATATATCCGTGTTTTAATGCTGGAACTTTCCCGAATTTCCGCCTATCTTTTATGGATGGGCGGGCAGTCCGGTTCCATGGGCTTGTACACCATGCCTCAATGGACCATTGGCGACCGTGATTATATTCTGGATTTATTTGAGGAATTAACCGGCGGGCGTGTATATCATATGTATATCTGGGCCGGCGGCGTGCGCCGTGATTTGCCGGTTGGTTTTAAGGATCGCGTGCGCAAGGTCATGGATTATATCGAAAGCCGTTTGGTTGATTACGACCGGCTTCTATTTGAGAATGCCATTTTCCTCAAACGCGCTCAGGGTGTTGGCGTTATTGATAAAGAGAAGGCGCTGGAATTGGGAGTGGTTGGCCCGCCCTTACGCGGATGCGGCATAGCGCATGACGTTCGCAAAGATGAACCGTATGAAGTATATGATCAGTTGGACTTTGAATTAATCATTCACGAAGGAAGCGATGTTTATTCGCGGGCTATGGTTCGGCGTAAAGAGATCGAGCAATCAATACATATTATTCGTCAGGTCTTGGACAAAATGCCCGAAGGCCCGATTCACAATCCCGGTCCAAATCCGCTTAAATGGAAAGTACCTGCAGGCGACGCCTATGTACGCACAGAGTCGGCGCGGGGAGAGTTTGGCTATTATGTGGTTAGCGACGGCAGTTTAAAACCGCGGCGCGTTCATGTACGCGGACCGGCATATGTACATGCAATTTCTTTGCTGGAACGTATGCTGGCCGGCGCTAATATAGCGGATGTGAGTTTTATCATGAACAGTCTGGGCACTTGTCCGCCTGAGATCGAGCGTTAAAAACTATCAGCCTTCGGTTACGGCACACGGGATACATGGATGACCCTGAAGTACGAAGTTCATGTTCATGATGCCTCCCACTTTTGTGAAACGTAACCTTCGTACCGGCCGGGCCGGAGGCTTTTTTAAGTGATAAGTAATAAGTATTAAGTAATAAGTGTTAAGGGTCAGGTTTTAAAGAGGCAAAAATAAAAACTGGTATTTGGTTACAACCAATTTGTTATAACGGGGAAGAACAAGATGAGTATTAAAGGCACATTACTTCCGTTTTCCGCCTTAAAGTATTTAGGAAAAAAACCGCACACGGTGCGGTATCCTTATGAAAAGAAAAAGACCGCCGAGCGCTATCGCGGTTTTCATTATAATGATATTAATGAGTGTATAGGTTGTGGAACCTGTGCCACTATCTGCCAGAATGAAGCTATTGATATGATTCCGGTGGAAGGCATCGAGCCTAAAAAGGGCGATTCCGGACTCAGGCCGCGGGTGGATAACGGCCGCTGCTGCTGGTGCGCCCTGTGTGTGGAGATGTGTCCCACCGGTTCGCTTTCCTTAACCGATCAGTACCTGCATACCTCGTCGGACCCCGATTCCTACTTGTTAACGCCGGGCGTTGACCATCCGGAATATGCCGAACATCTCAGCTTTGTAAAAGACGATAACGTGCGTTTGCTGGATTTGCAACGCGTCCCCATGAAAGAACTGCCAGGCAAAGAACGCGTCAAATCCTTTGCCGAGGTGGTTGTCGGTTACATGCAGGAAGAAGCGCGCCGCGAAGCCACACGTTGTGTGGATTGCGGTTTGTGCGTTACGGCCTGTCCCGATCACATGCATATTCCCGAGTATATCGGAGCCATTGCCGACGCCGATGACGAGCTGGCCTTAAAATATATTTATGATAACAATCCGCTGCCGGAAATGTGCGGCAAAGTTTGTACACGGCAGTGCGAAACCGTTTGCGCCATCGGTCATTTAGGCGAACCCATCGCCATTCGCTGGCTAAAACGATACGCCACCGAACAGTTCCCCGATCCCGCAGCCGTGCTTAACCCGACCATATTACCGCCCAACGGCAAAAAGGTGGGCATTATCGGCGCCGGGCCGGCCGGACTTTCCGCCGGATACTACCTGGCCTTGCGCGGTTTTGACGTGACCATTTATGAAGCGCTGCCTAAAGCCGGCGGTATGACCTTTGCAGGTATTCCCAAGTACCGTTTCCCCATGGATAGTTTGGACAAACAAATCGGTTATATGGAAAAGATGGGCGTAAAAATAAAATACAACACGCGCGTTGGTAAAGATATCTCTTTTGAAGAAATCCGTAAGAACAATGACGCCATGTTTGTGGGCATCGGTTTCCACGTACCTTACAAATTAGGTCTGAAAGGCGAAGACCTGAAAAATTCCATTCAGGCCATCGACTTTTTGCGCGAAATTAATTTGGGCGGAACGGTTGACGTAGGCAAGCATGTGGTCGTCATTGGCGGCGGCAACGTGGCCATCGATGCTTCCCGTGTGGCCCGCCGTCTGGGCGCCGAGGTAACCATTCTTTACCGGCGACGCGTGCAGGATATGCCGGCCGACTGGGAAGAGATCGAAGGCGCCGAGCATGAAGGCGTGGAAATTATCCCGCAGGGCATCCCCTTGGAAGTAATCGGTGAAAACGGAAAAGTAAATGCCGTAAAATACGGCAAGGCCGAAATGGTGCCCGATCCCCACGGCGGTCGTCCGCGTCCCCAGCTGATCGAAGGCGATGAACGCATTCTGAAAGCGGATACAATTATCGGCGCCATCGGTCAGGAGGCGGACTATTCCTTCCTGCCGGAAGACATCAAAGAAGAGCTGAAGATAGAACGCGGCCGCATCGTGGTCAATGAATTCAAACAAACCTCCTTGCCCGATGTATTTGCCGGCGGCGATAACGTGAATCGTACCATGGACGCCATAAGCGCTATTGCTGACGGCGTAAAAGCTGTGGAAGGCATTACGCAATATTTGTTAGGCGAGAACTGGAACGAAGAGTAAGAGCAAACGGGGAATTAATCGATAAAATAATTTGTTCTTTTATATGGGGAAACAAATTGTGTAATTTATTGATAGCTTATGAATTAGAGGAAATTTAAAATGGCTGATTTATCCACAAAGTATATGGGGCTGCAGTTAAAAAATCCAATCATCGTCGGTAGCTCCGGATTAACAGATTCGGCAGAAGAAATCGTCGAGCTGGAAAAACAAGGCGCCGGTGCGGTCGTTCTGAAATCCATCTTTGAAGAAGAAATTATGATGGAAACGGAACATCTTGTCTATCTGGCCGAACAAGAGGGCTACGACTCCAAAGCTTTTGACTACTATGATTACAAGCTGAAAGAAGAAGCGTTGACGTCGTATGTTAAGTTGATTGAGGATGCCAAAAGAAGCGTTCAAATTCCGGTGATCGCCAGCGTCAACTGTCTGTCCAGCCACGAATGGCCTTACTATGCCAAAAAATTTGAAGAAGCCGGCGCGGATGGTCTGGAGCTGAATATTTTTGCTTTACCTTCGAATATGAACCGAACCGCCGCGCAAAACGAAAAACTCTATTTTTCCGTTGCGCAAAAAGTTAAAGAAGAAATTACAATTCCGGTCTCTCTCAAAATCAGTCACTATTCGGCAGCTCTGGCTCCGTTTATCCGCGATTTATCACATACCGGTATCGATGCCTTAGTGCTTTTTAACCGCTTTTGGAGCCCCGATTTTGATATCGACAACTTTAAGGTAGTTGCCGGTAATGTGCTGAGCAAAAGCGAAGAGCTAACGCTTTCTTTACGCTGGATTGCCATCATGGCTAACCGTGTGGGCTGTGATTTATCCGCCTCTACCGGCGTTCACGACGGTACAGCGGTCATTAAGCAATTGATGGCCGGCGCTTCTTCTGTTCAGGTGGTTTCCGCTCTGTACCGCAACGGGAAATCTTATTTGCAGCAAATGTTAGGCGAACTCAGCGCATGGATGAATAAACACGGTTTTGACAGTGTTGATCAATTCCGCGGTAAGATGAGCCAAAGCAAAAGCGAAGACCCGGCCATGTACGAGCGCGTTCAGTTTATGCGTTATTTTCGCGGCCATGACCTATAAATTACCTCCTTTAATTACTCTTCCTAAATAGATAAAGCCTGCGGCGGATGTAAGCGCTGCAGGCTTTTTGCATTCCGCTGGAATATCTTGTATATTCATTTAGTTGTATCTTATTAAATATAAGGGGAGCCTAATAATGGGGATTGCTCTGCAAATTAGCGCCAGTCAGGAAGATTATTTAAAACTCATCTGGTATGTTGCGGAACAAAAGGAAAAGGCGTCTATTCAGCGTGTAGCAGACTTGTACGGCGTACGTCCGCCCACGGTTTCGGCCATGTTTCGCCATTTGCAAAAAAGCGGTTTACTGGTTTACGATAAAGGCAGCGGCGCCTGTTTAACCGAAACAGGGCAGCGCATTGCGCGTAAAATGGTGCGTAAACACCGTTTGGTAGAAACATTTCTTAAGGAAGTGCTGCGGCTGGATGACGGCATTTTGCACGATGAAGCCGAGCGTTTAGAGCATGTTATATCGGACAGGCTGATGAACCGTATTGACGCCTATCTGGGATTTCCCCAAACGGATCCTCACGGTTCTCCTATTCCGGGGCAGGAAGAAGAGAGAGAACCGCAATCTTTGAGCGAATTGGATAAGGGGCAGTCTTTCCGCTTGCACAAAACACGGGTCAAGCCAAAAATGAACCAATATTACGAAAGGCAGGGATTCCTGCCGGATTCCCTGTGGACTTTACAGGAACATGCGCCGGATCAATCGAGTTTTTTGGTTAGCGACGGACGGCGTTTTTTAGCCATCGACGGGAACTCGGCGCGAAATATGTTGGTTTTTGTACAAAAATAGAGTTAAAAATTATCCTGACTATTTGGATTTTTCCCCTGAAATTGAGAAAAGGGACAGCATCGCGCAATGGATACAAGGAGTAGGATAACGCGCAAATGGGAATTATTACAAAGGAACACCTTTAGCGAAAAGTAGCTGTGGGATAAAGTATTTTTACCATGAGTAAGAGAAAGAGTAAAAGTGATTGAATTTTTACTCTTAATGTTTTTCGATGGTTTCAATTCTTTGTTTCCACTTCCACGTAAAAGAATTAACCTGAAACGGACAAGACGATCATGTTAAGTTGGATAATCGGAATCATAGCGTTGCTGATCATTATCGGTTTCATCCGTCGTGAAAAGCGGCGCAATCGGCAGCTCAGTCGTATTTATCTGGAAGACGCGCTTAAGTTCATCTATCATCAGAACGAAATGAACAAGCCGGCTTCGCTGGACGGACTGAAAGGCGTCCTGTCCATCAGTATGACCAAAGTTCATCATATTTTATCGGATTTACAAAGACAAAAATTGATTCGGCTGAGCGAGCGGGGCGTCGAATTGCTGGAAGGCGGCAGACGCCTGGTTATGGAAATCATTCGCGCCCACCGCATCTGGGAAACCTATCTACAGCAGGAAACAGATTTGCCCATGCACGAAATTCACAGCAATGCCGACCATAAAGAGCATGAAATACGCGGCGAAAAATTGGATGCATTGGACGCCCATTTGGGTTTTCCGGCTTTCGATCCCCACGGCGACCCCATTCCCACAGCCGACGGCCAATTGAATCCGCTTCAGGCGCAGTCGCTTACGGACTGGCCGTTGGGTAAAGAGGGGCAAATCGTACATATCGAAGATGAACCGGCTTCCATTGCCAAAACTATCTTTCAAAAAGGTATTCGTCTGCACGACCGGATTAAGGTGTTAAGAAATGAAGACGGACAACTGCAATTGCAGCATAAAGGTAAAGAGTACCGGATGGACGGCGTAACGGCTGCTAATATTCAGGTTACCGCCGGCAAGGAAGGCGGCGCTGTCCGGCGGCGTACGTTGATCGATTTGCAGCCGGGCGAAATGGCGCGCATTAAAGGTCTGTCGCCGCATGTACAAGGCCTGGCGCGTCGCAGGCTGCTGGATTTAGGCTTTACGCCGGGTGTGCCGGTGCGCAAAGTGCTGGTTAGCTCTTTCGGCGGCGATCCCACGGCTTATCAGGTGCGTGGCGCCAAAATTGCGCTGCGCCGGGATCAGGGTGAACACATATATATTGAATGAGATAGCACGGCTGGAAGATTTGGGAGGAATAAATGGGTAATAAAATGTATTCGGGTGAGGGCGGCTGCGAAAATTGCGCCTTTAATCTGAATCAGTTAGGAATTGAAGTAGATAAATGGGATTATGTGGTGGCTTTGGCCGGTAATCCCAACACCGGCAAAAGCACGGTATTTAATCATCTGACCGGATTGAAGCAGCATACAGGTAACTGGCCGGGTAAAACGGTTGTGCGCGCGGAAGGCGGCTTTAAATGGAACGGTAAAACATTCAAATTAGTCGATCTGCCCGGCACCTATTCGCTTTTGTCGGCTTCGGTGGATGAGGAGGTGGCTCGTGATTTTCTTTTGTTTGGACAGCCCAACGCCACCATCGCAGTAGTCGATGCCACCGTTCTGGAACGGAATTTAAATTTAGTGCTGCAAATTTTAGAAATTACCGACAAAGTAGTCGTCGCCCTTAATTTGGTGGATGAAGCCCGGCGCAAGGGTATTGAAGTCGATCATACACGGTTAGCCAAAGAATTAGGCGTGCCGGTGGTGCCGACCGTGGCGCGCCAGGGTGTGGGTATGAATCAGTTGGTGCAGACGGTGCATGATGTAATCGAAGAAAAGATTAAAACCAAACCTAAACGCATTACGGTTAGCCCGGCGCTGCAGCAGGCGCTGGACGAATTGGTGCCTAAAATCAAACACGTGTTTCCCGATTTGCCTAATCCGCGTTGGGTCGCCCTGCGTTTGCTGGACGGCGATATTAAAGTGCAAAAAGCGCTGGAATTAGGAGAATGGGATGTGGTGTTGGGGCAGTCGGTTTTTGACCAGCCAAAACCCGAAAAAAGCGGAGTGGCGCTATGAATGCACAGGGCAGGGAAGTAATTAACAAGGCTAATGAAATTCGCAGGAATTTACAGGAAAATTTCCGGGATTTGGTAGTGGAAGATATTTACCGCAACGTGGAAGAAATTACTGCTAAAGCAGTGCGCATTAAATCAGCCGAAAAGTATGACCGCGATTTAAAACTCGACCGCATTTTGACCTCGCCAATTTGGGGCTTGCCGATCATGCTGCTGTTGTTGGCCATGGTGTTCTGGCTGACCATCGTCGGAGCCAATTATCCCTCCCAATTGTTGGCCGACGGGCTGTTCTGGCTGGAGTCGCAGATGGCGCAATTAATGAATGCTGTCGGCAGCCCCTGGTGGTTGACCGGCTTTTTGGTTCATGGCGTTTACAAAGGCCTGGCCTGGGTGATCTCAGTCATGCTGCCGCCAATGATGATCTTTTTTCCTATTTTTACCATTTTGGAAGACTTCGGTTATTTACCGCGCGTGGCTTTTAATATGGACTGGCTGTTTCGCAAGGCCGGCGCTCATGGAAAGCAAGCCTTAACTATGAGCATGGGCTTTGGCTGCAATGCCGCCGGTGTGATCGCCACACGCATCATCGAATCGCCGCGTGAACGGTTGATTGCCATTTTAACTAATAATTTTGTGCCTTGTAACGGCCGTTTTCCCACTTTGATCATGCTGGCCACGGTATTTGTGGCGGCCAGCTTTCCGGCGGGATACGCTTCCTTTGTGGCCGCCGGTTCTGTAGTGATGGTGGTGATTATTGGCGCGGTGGTGACGCTGATAGTCTCCTGGACGCTGTCGCGTACGATTTTGAAAGGCGAAGCCAGCAGCTTTACGCTGGAGTTGCCGCCCTATCGTAAACCAAATGTGCTGCGAATTCTGTACACTTCTGTTATCGACCGCACGCTGTTTGTTTTATGGCGGGCCATCATCATGGCCGCGCCGGCTGGCGGCGTTATCTGGCTGATCGCCAATGTGCATGTGGGGGGACATTCTCTGGCTTATCAGATAGCTGCTTTCCTCGATCCCTTTGGCCATTTGCTGGGATTGGACGGCGTGATTTTACTGGCCTATATTGTAGCCATTCCGGCCAATGAAATCGTTGTACCTACCATTTTAATGATTTATGCCAACGCCGGCGCCATGTTTGAAATTTCTCAGCTCAGTCAGCTCAAAGCATTGCTGGTCGATCAGGCCGGCTGGACCATGCTGACCGCCGTCAACCTGATGTTGTTTGCCCTGCTGCACAACCCATGTTCTACAACCATCCTGACCATTTGGAAAGAAACCAAAAGCGCGCGCTGGACGATTATCGGCGCATTGATGCCACTCGGGATCGCCTTTTTAGTAACCTTTTTAGTAGCCCAGGCGGTACATGTGTTTTAAGTGTGGATTTTTTTTAGACAGTAAATAACACTTGCTGAAGAACAGAACATAATAGATGGGTAGTAGCCCGCGAATTTATTCGTGGGTAAACGAATTGATACGTGTTGGAAATCGCTTAAACGATTTCCTTTTAATCCATGATATGAATGGCCAGAAACGTACCACCCGCACCCGGCCAAAAAACGTGCCGGGGAGCCACCTTTTCTGATGCAACAGGGAAGGGCTTCGTTTATACATAGTTCATTGCCCCTGTATACAGCCCCTTATATACTTTGGGTAAAGGTGAAAAAATAGGGATCGCTCGTCAAAGATAGTAGACTCCAGTAACGGAATATTTCACTCATCCCTTTGGGAACTACGTCGGGTAATCGGTTATGCCGGTTAATAAGCGGTTTGCAGTAATCTTCTGACCGGGCATGCAAGCTGAAGTTGTTTGTTTTTGACATTTGTGGAATGTAAATTATCTTTTAGTTTTTCGTCTGTCCATATTTTCAACTAAATAGCCGTTTTAATAAGCAACGAGGGCTGCTATGAACCAATTTAAAACCATCGCCGACGTCGAAGCTTTCGAGAAAATCCCCCTTAATGAACGCCATCTGCCGGACAGCACCTACGAAATGATTCAGCGCGGCGCCGCCATTAATCCGCGGGAAATTGCCCTGGAATTCTTTTTACAGGGTACGGATTATAAAAACAGCGTGCGTTATTCCTATCAGGAATTTGTCCGGAAAGTCAATCAAACCGCAAATATGTTTAACGATTTAGGCCTCGCTTCCACGGATGTGGTTTCCATGCTGCTGCCCTCCGTGCCGCAGGCTCATTTTACCATCTGGGGCGGGGAGGCGGCCGGAATCGTCAATCCCATTAATCCCCTGTTGGAAGCGGAGCAAATTGCAGAAATAATGAATGCCGCCCGCAGTAAAATACTGGTTACCGTGGCGCCTTTTCCAAAAGTTAGTTTCATCTGGGAAAAGGTAAAACAGATACGCGATCAAATCCCCACACTGGAAACCATACTGACGGTTGATTTAAGTTCTTTTTTAGGCGGCATTAAGAAAGGCGTTGTTAAAATACTCATGCGTAAAGAAAAGAAAGCCATTCGGCCGGGACGTCACCAATTATACGATTTCGATAGCCAAATGCGAAAATATTCTCCGGAAAAGCTACTATTTGAGCGTACCATCAGACCCGATGATATAGCTGCCTTGTTTCATACGGGCGGAACCACCGGTACGCCTAAGTTGGCCCGCCATACGCATTTAAACGAAGTATTCGACGCCTGGGTACTGGGACAATATCAAAACCTTAAAGAAGGATTTGTGATTTTTTGCGGATTGCCGCTGTTTCATGTAAATGCCGTAATTGTTACAGGCCTGATGCCCTTTTGTTACGGAGCAAAGGTGGTGCTGGGCACACCGGCGGGCTACCGTGGAGAGGGCGTGGTCGATAATTTCTGGAAAATTGTGGAACACTACAAACTAAACACCTTTAGCGGTGTGCCCACGCTGTACAGCGCGCTTTTAAATGTGCCCATCGGCAAAAGCGATATTAGTTCGCTGGAATATGCGGCCTGCGGAGCGGCGCCCATGCCGGTGGAAGTGTTTCAGGAATTCGAAAAACGAACCGCTGTGCGTATCATCGAGGGCTATGGCTTAACCGAAGGCACCTGCGTCAGCGCCGTTAACCCTAAAGACGGCGAACAGCGCATCGGTTCGGTAGGTTTTCACCTACCTTATCAGCCCATTAAAACGGTTATTCTGAATCAGGAAAAACAATTCGAACGCGCTTGTGCCGTAGACGAAATCGGAGCGGTGCTGATCCGCGGAGCGAATGTATTTCCCGGATATACGGAAGAGGCTTACAATCAGAATTTATGGCTGGATTTAGGAGATGGCCAGGGACCGTGGCTGAATACCGGCGATTTGGGCCGTCTGGATAAGGAAGGTTACTTGTGGCTGACCGGCCGGGAGAAGGAGTTGATCATACGCGGCGGTCATAATATCGATCCCAAATTGATTGAAGACCCCCTGCACGAACATCCGGCGGTGATCTTAGCCGCGGCTGTCGGCCGGCCCGACGCCCGCGTGGGCGAGCTGCCTGTAGCCTACGTTCAGTTAGAGAAGGATACTCAGGCGAGCGCTGAAGAGTTAATGACCTTTGTGCAGTCAAAAATAACCGAACGCGCGGCCATACCGAAAGAGATTATCATTACGGAAGAAATTCCCCTGACGCCGGTTGGCAAAATCTTTAAACCGCAGTTGGTCTGGCGGGAAGTGCAAAAGGTCTTTGAAGAAGTCGTGTCTGCCGTACCGGCCGTGGATAATGTCGCCGTTAATGTGGGCGCGGATAAGGTGTATGGTATGTTAGCCCGTATCGAAGCTCAAATAACCGCAAAGGCAGACAAAGAAAAGGTCGGGTCGGAAATCAAAAAAGCGCTCGGAGTATTCACAGTACATTATGAATTGACATTAAATGCTAAATAAAATTTATCTTTGCAAGGACGCTTGTTATTAATATTTGGATGTGCTTTTCATGTAACTTAAATCAGGAGGCATCTTATGTCTACGAAGAAAATTTTAATGTTTGTCGGTGATTTTATGGAAGATTACGAAGCTATGGTTCCGTTTCAGATGTTAACCATGGTGGGGCATCAGGTGGATGCGGTGTGTCCGGGCAAAAAAGCCGGCCAAACGGTCAAAACTGCCATTCACGATTTTGAAGGCGATCAAACCTATTCGGAAAAAGTGGGTCACAATTTTTTGGTAAACGCCGATTTTGACAAAGTGAATGCCGCGGATTACGACGCGCTGGTTATTCCCGGCGGGCGCGCTCCGGAATATTTACGATTGAATGAGCGTATTTTGGAGTTAACGCGTCAGTTTGCCAATGACAACAAACCCATTGCCGCTATTTGCCACGGACCGCAAATACTGGTGGCCGCCGGCGTTCTTAAAGGGAAATCCTGTTCTTCCTATCCGGCCGTGGGCCCTGATGTGGAAGTTGCCGGTGGGAAATGGGTGCCCAACAATGACACATTCACCAATGCTCATGTGGACGGAAATCTGGTAAGTGCGCCGGCCTGGCCGGCTCATCCGGAATGGATGCGTAAGTTTTTAGAGGTTTTAGGCTCCAGGATAGAGGCATAAAATACCGTTTGTGTTTTCGGGCAAAAACATATGATAACGGTTTTGCGACAACGAAAACTTAAGGAAAGCGTTTACATCCGATTGTTTGGTTAACGGATTCCCAGTTTACGCATGCGGCTCTGTAAAGTGGTTGGCTTTAATCCTAAAATTTTAGCGGCGCCGTCTTCTCCGTAAATTTTACCGTTGGTATATTCCAGCGCTTTCCGGATATGCTCGCGCATTACTTCATCCAGTGTTTGTAATTCTCTTGCTAAGGCGGGCGAAGAAAGGGGCTCCTGCGTTATTCTTTCTCCGCGCAGATGGTCCGGCATTATAGCGCTGTTTGTGGCAAGAATTGCAGCCCGTTCCAGCGTGTTTTGCAATTCACGAACATTACCGGGCCAGGAATAGGAGTTTAAATACACGGCCGCTTCGGGGGTCAGGAACAGGGATTCCCTGTTGAGCTTTTTTTCTATCTCTTTTAAAAAGAAATTGGCCAGCAAAATCACATCGTCACAACGCTCGCGCAGCGGGGGCAAATGCAGGGGAAATACATTGAGCCGATAATAGAGGTCTTCACGAAATGAGCCCTGTTTTACAGCGTGGAGCAAGTCCTTATTGGTGGCGCAGATGATGCGTACATCGGTTTTAAGAGAGGCTTCGCCACCTACCCGCTCGAAGGTTTGCTCCTGTAAAATGCGCAATAGTTTCGGTTGAATATCAAGCGGCAAATCGCCCACTTCATCTAAAAATAAAGTGCCTTTATTGGCCAGCTCAAACCGGCCCCGGCGACGCGATACGGCTCCGGTGAAGGCTCCTTTTTCATGCCCGAATAATTCGCTCTCGGCCAGATTTCCGGAAAGCGCAGAACAATTGACGGCAATAAAGGGCTGGCGGGCGCGCGCGGAAAGGTCATGGATGGCACGGGCAATGCGCTCTTTGCCGGTGCCGGTCTCGCCGGTGAGTAAAACCGGAGCATCGGTGGGCGCAACCATTTGCACTTGCTGCAAAGTATCCAGCCAGGGACGGGAATTGCCGATTACCCCCTGCAATTCACCGGCTGATTGTCCCAGCATGGTGTTGCGTTCCATAATCAATGCGTCGCGTTCCGACATCAGTCGGTCGGCCGTCAAAGATTGATCCAGAGCAATGGCGATGGGCCTGGCCAATGTTTCTATCATTTGCACCACATCGGCTGTAAACATATTACAAGATCGGTGATCCAAAGTAAGAAGCCCCAGTGTTTTATTTTCAATTGTAAGGGGGGCCACCAGACAGGAATGGCCCGCTGGCAAATCGATAATATCGTAATACGTATCCAGATGCACATCATCGCTGTCCGGCTCATCATCCAAAAGCAGTACCTTCCCTTGGCGTAAAATCTCAGATATATCCTGACGACGGTCAAGAGAGATACGGTAATTACTCAAAGCATTATTAACCAGCGGTCCCTGAGCGTGGCGTACACGCAACGAATTATCTTCTTCGAGGCTGAGCACTACGGCCAATTCATAGGATACTTTTTCATTGATGGCGTCTAAAATGATTTCCAGGGCTTGTTCCGTGGAAAAAAAATAGTTGTGGATATTATTTTTTTTAGACACGCTGTCTCACTTTATTTCGGTGCAACGTTATATCGTTGTCAATATAACGACATATCGGTATACGGGGCAAGTTATTTTTTCCGGTTTTCCGAATGTAATTTCCTTAAATACAGTAAATTATAGCGGTAATAAATATTTTGGCACGTTACTTGTTTAAGTAGTGAATGATTTATAAAAAAAATTTTAATTATTAAGAAGGAGGAAATCATGTCAGAAGAAAGAGTAAGCGGAATTCCATTATTAGGCGAAAAATTTCCTGAATTGGAAGTGCAGACCACACATGGAAAAATGAAACTGCCGGAAGCATACAAAGGCAAGTGGTTTGTTTTGTTCAGCCATCCAGCCGATTTTACACCGGTTTGCACCACCGAGTTTGTGGCGTTTGCTAAGCGCAATGCGGAATTCGAAAAACTGGACGCTAAGCTGATAGGTCTGTCCATCGATCAGGTTTTCTCGCATATTAAATGGGTGGAATGGATTCAGGAAAATATCGGCGTTGAAATTCCTTTTCCGATCATTGCCGATGATATGGGCGCAGTGGCCAAAGCGCTGGGCATGGTACATCCCGGAAAAGGCACAAACACAGTGCGCGCGGTTTTTATAGTAGATCCCGACGGTAATTTGCGGCTGATGATTTACTATCCGCAGGAAGTGGGCCGACAGGTAGACGAAGTGCTGCGCGCTTTAAAAGCCTTGCAGACCTCTGATAAATACAAAGTGGCTTTGCCGGAAAACTGGCCGAACAACGAATTGATTGGCGATAAAGTTATCATTCCGCCGGCAAGCGATGTGAAAACCGCCGAAGAACGCAAAACCACCGAAGATGGTTACGACTGGTGGTTCCGTTTTAAAACGCTGTAAAGTGTATCGAGTTTAGTCGAATAGAAGCCTTATGAAACATGCCACGTTTCGTAAGGCTTTTTTTGTGCGGCATTTACTGCCTAACCGTTTGTTTAATATGATCGGTCGTTACATAAAAAGGTACGGTTTCCAGCTCTCCGGCGGGTTGCCAATCAAGCTTTGCAGATAAAATAAATGGCTGGGTTTACGCGGCTGGCGCAATAACTTCATACCAGCCTGTTCCGGCGTATGGTTTCCTTTTTTGGAATTACAGTTCATACAGGCGCAAACCAGATTTTCCCAGGTGTCGCGGCCGCCGTAACTTTTGGGAATGACATGGTCGATGGTCACGGGCTGACTGTCCCGCCCGCAGTACTGACAAATATTGCCATCCCGCTTGAGGATGTTTTTACGGTTGAGCAGAACTTCCTTAAAAGGTTTGCGCACATAATAATGCAAACGCACCACGCTGGGACAGGGAAAAGACATGGAAACAGAGTGCAGTTCAAAATCGTATTTCTCGACTACTTGTACTTTATCCAGATACATTAGAATAACAGCCCGTTGCAAACTGGTAATGGTCAGCGGTTCATAATTTTGGTTTAAAACAAGTACTTTCCGGCCGAGCATGGCCGCCTCCCAATCTTTTCGCTTAATACCGTATTTTAAGCATGAGCAAAGTTTTTGGCTAAATAGCTGCGTATTTCAACAAAATCCTTTAACAAGGATTCGTCATAATCAGGGTCGCTCTTAGTAAGAGAATTAATGCGCACCATACCGCGGGCATGCAGCAGTTTGCCATCTGCCAAAACAAACCCCACGTGCGTGATGCGTTCGCCTGCTTCGGCGAAAAACATCAAATCGCCGGGCCGCCCCTGCAGAGGGTTGCGGCTTACGGGCCGGGCGTCTTCGAATTGCATCCAGGCGTCGCGGCGCAGGTTTAGGCCAAACATTTTATGCGTCATTTGAACAAAACCGGAGCAATCCAGGCCTTTAGCCGTTTTGCCGCCCCACACATAAGGTACGCCCATAAATTTTTGTGCATATTCAATTAAAGCTTCACGCGAAAGTTGCGCCATAGGCCGGAAGGCTTCGCCGTGTATCCAGCCTTTAGCGCCGTCCGGCAGCAGAACATTCAGCCAGCGGTCATTTTCTTGTACTACCGCTAAATAACCGCCGGCGGTAACATCACGCACAGGCGCGCTGCCGCTGCCGGATTCTGCATAAATAAATGAAAACGGCTGAGTGACCATTTTTAAGTTATCTGTATCAATCCGGCCGGCTTCCACAATTTGCCGCCGGTTAATCCAACCGCTATAACCGTCTTCGCTGACGATCTCTGCAAAATCATTTTTATGCTGTTGTATGCTTACTTGTTCCCATAACACCGCCTGTGTATCCACCTCCGAATGAAACGTGGGTTGACGATAGATATTCGCACAGCTCACATTAACAAAATAGGCCATATCTGCTTCCTGTTTGCTTTGATTAAGGTGTGAGTATATTAATTGCAATTCAATATGTCAAATATAAGTAAAAGGAATCGTTGTTTAATTTTTTCTCACTTCTTACTCTCATTTTTAATTCTTACTCTTTCTCTTACTCTTACCTCTTAATCTAACTTTTCACTCCCCGCCAGTAAAAGAGCAAGAGCAAGAAACCATTCTTACTCTATTTTCCCACCTTTCACCAATTTGAGAGTAAGATTAAGAGCAAGAAACAAATTTCCCTTCTTTCTCTTACTCTTATTTCTTTCTCTTACATCTTACTCTAAATTCTCACTTTCCTTCAGTTTAAAGAGTAAGATTAAGAGCAAGAAGTAAGAAAGGGGCTATTCAACCTTGCGCTACATCTTAGACCAGATTAAATCCCACAAAAATCCTAAAATATTTTGATTATTTCATTAACATCATTTAAACTATTGACGGAATATTGTGTTTCACCAAATGGGAGGATGAAAAAATGCGCCGTACGTTATTTTTTGTAATTTTACTTTTTGCCATACAATTATTTGCCGCTAACGCCAAAGTGAAGTACATGATCGGCGAAGTGCGCGTTAAACAGGCGGCTTCAGGCAGTAAATGGCAGCCATTGACTATGCAAATGGTTTTAAACGAAAAAGATGTGGTACGCACCGGAGTGGAATCCATGTGCGAAATTGAACTGGCGGACGGTTCGGTGACCAAACTGTTACAAAATTCTCTTTTGGAATTACGCAATCTGCCGGAAAAGGCGGAAGATGACGCCGAACTGTTTACCGGTTTGGGTAAATTCTTTTTTAAGGTAACAAAAATACTTTCCCGGAAATTTGTCGTTAGCAGTCCGGTGTCCGTAGCGGCAGTTCGCGGAACGGAATTCATGACCATCAATGAAGGCGATCAGACTAAAATACTGGTTAAGGATGGTTTAATTGATTTTAGCGATATCTACCATTTATTTTCCGTACAAATTCCGGCCGGACAAAAATCATTGTTACAGGCCGGTTCAGGACCGACGACGCCCAAACCGCTAAGCAAAGATGAACTTGCCGCGTTGCAAAAAGCGGCAAAAATCGAGCAAGCAAAGGCGCCAGCTCCCAAAAAAGAGATAAAAAAGGAAAAGCCGCTTCCCAAGCCGGCGCCGAAACCTACAGTTCAGCCAAAGCCGGAAAAATCCGCAGGTACGGTGACGCCTCCGCCACCGACGCCGAAACCTTCCAGGCAAGAAACCCCGCCGCCAACGCCTAAAAAATCCGAAGGCGGCGGTGTGCATACCGGCGTGTCCATAGGCGCGGTTACGCTGGACGGGAAACTATACAATCAAATCGGCCTGCGCCCGGAATTTACCTTAGGCAAGCTGGGCGTCGCTCTGGACTTGAGCATTTACATCGATGAAGAAGGCAATATTCGTAAAGATAACTGGGATTCTTTCCGCGATATTTTTGAAAAAATTTATTATATGCGCTGGGGGCATCGCAAAGACCCGTTGTATGTTAAAGTGGGCGCGGTCGATAATTACCGCCTGGGTTTCGGGCTTTTGATGAATCACTATTCCAATACGGTGGAATATCCCAACGTAATCCGTACCGGTATGGAGTTGGGATTGCACGGCCAGAAGATGGGCTTTGACGGGATGATCAATAATTTTAGCGAATTGACCAACGGCGGCGGTTTGCTGGCCGGCCGATTTTCGTACAATGTGCTGGGCAAACTGCAAATCGGCGCCAGCGTGGTGTACGACGTTAATCAGTATAAAGCGCTTAAAGACCGTGACCATGACGGGGTCCCGGATTATTTGGATCCCTTTCCGGATGACAAAAAGTATTCTATCGATTCCGATCACGACGGTATCCCGGACAGTGAAGATCCTGACCGCGACGGCAACGGTTTTACCGATAATCCGGACTGGTTAATAGCAAACGGATATGACACAACGAAAATTAATGATGATGCTTATCTGGCTGATCCGCGCAATTGGGCAAAAACACATTTATCTTCGGAACCGTTTAATATCGAAAAAGCGGGGGATAAAGCGCAGTTTGCCCTGGCCTTAGACGCCTCGTATCCCATTTTGAATTTTAAATATTTGCAGTTAACCACTTATGCCCAATGGGCCAAGTTCCCGTACAATGGCGGCTGGGGCGTTACGTTTCCCGGCTTTTTAGCCAAGTTTGCCTTTATCAACGCCTATGCCGAGTACCGTGTTTTTAGCCCGCATTTTCTGCCGGAATATTTTAACACAACGTACGAATTGGAACGGGCGACCTTTAAAGAAGTGACAGATACACTCACCGGCGTTACACATATCGAGCCGGTTAGCAAACGGCAATTGTTAGATAACTATTCGGAAAAGTTACGCGGTTACGTAATTGGGGCTAATTTTGATTTGTGGAATTTCCTTGTATTTGGCGCAGAATATCAGAACATGAGCAAGAGCGCGTTCCATGTACGGACGTTCCGTTCCACGCTGGATTTGAATACCAACTTTATTCCCAAGATCAATCGCGCGGGCGCCTATTTTTATCAGGACAACGCCAACGAATTGTTCAAGCGTACCGAGGGCACCATTCTCGGCTACCGGCTGGAATACGAAATTTCCGGCGGCGCTTCGCTGTTATTTGATTTCCGGCAAACCTACCGCGATTTGAACGGCGACGGCAAAATATCCGGCCCGGGCGAAACGGTACGCACCACCAACATCCAAACGGTCATTCGTTTCTAAAGATTTCCGAACACATAGTAGAACTAAAAGTGGGATTTCCGCTATGGGAATCCCACTTTATTTTAAGGCTGAACCGGCTATGAAAAAGATTTTACCAAATACGTTACAGGCGCTGATTTTAGATATGGATGGCGTGTTGGTGGATACGGAACCGCTGCACATCGAAGCCTTTATCCGCTATATGAAATCGCTGGGATTGCAATTTGATCCCGGCTATGTACACGGCTTTGTAGGGTATTCCATTGACGAAAATGTACGGCGGATTAATCGCGAGTTTTTAGCGGGCAGGGAAATTCCCGTAGCGCAGGGGGTACGGCAACGCGACGCCATCTATCTGGACTTGATTCGCAACAGCCGTCTGCAACCCTTGAGGGGCATCAGGGAAATAGCAGACCTGGCCGAAGAGAAGGGCTGGCAATTAGCGCTGGCTTCTTCCTCGTCGCGGGAGCAGATACAGTGTATTCTGGAGAATCTTGAACAGAACGGTTCTGCCTTAGGAGAGAAATTCACGGCCATTGTCAGCGGAGAAGATGTAGCGCTTCCCAAACCGGACGCCGCTATTTACCGCTTGGCGCTGCAAAAACTAAACTGCCGGCCGGCACAGGCCCTGGCTGTGGAGGATTCCGAGGCCGGTGTTCGTTCGGCCAAAGCCAACGGCATTGCCTGCGTGGCCTTGGCCAGTCCCTATATGTCGCCAGAGCGGCTGCGCAAGGCGGACGTTGTGGTCGATTCCTTAACAGAGGCAATTGAATATTTGCGGGAAGTAAAATGAAATTCAGAACGGAAATTGAAGTTACAAAAGGCAGCGTGTTCATTGAACACGAGCAAAAGCTGCTGACCATCGGTTCCTGCTTTGCCGAAAATATAGCCCGTAAACTGGCGGCCGTCCGTTTTCGGGTGTTGGAAAATCCTTTCGGTGTGTTGTACAATCCGGCCTCTGTGTTGGCGGCCTTGAAACTAATAGCCGGCGAACGGGCAATAGAAGAAGACGACCTCGTCTTTCACGACGGCCTGTGGCATAGTCTGCTGCATCATTCCACTTTTTCCGATGCGCACAAAGAAATTTTGCTGGATCGCATTGTCCGCGTTAACGAACAAACCACTGATTTTCTGCAAGAGGCGCGGCATGTGATTCTCACGCTGGGAACGGCTTTTGTCTACCGTTACCGTCAAAGCGGAAAGATAGCGGCCAACTGCCACAAAATTCCGGCCGGACAGTTCGAACGATTTCGTTTAAGCGCCGAAGAGGTGAGTGAATATATAAGCGAAAGTATTCAACTGCTGAAGAACCTCAACCCTGCGCTGCATATCATTATGACGGTTAGTCCCATTCGCCATGTCAAAGACGGTTTGGTGCAAAATCAGCTTAGCAAAGCCACACTAATTACGGGTATTCATAAAGCCCTAAAAGGCGCTCTGCAAACGGATTATTTTCCGGCCTATGAAATCCTGTTAGACGATTTACGTGATTACCGTTTTTACGAGGAAAATCTCACGCATCCCAATACCATGGCGCAGAACTATATTTGGGAAAAATTTGCAGAGACTTTTTTTAGCAAAACCTGCCGGCAGGCCGTGGCCGAGATGGAAAAACTGCGCAAAGCGCTTGGCCACCGTTCCTTGCATCCGCAATCGCCGGCCTACCGGCAGTTTGTTCAAAGGCAGTTAGTGCAAATTGCCCGCCTGGAGAAAAAATATCCTTATCTAAATTTATCAGAAGAGAAACAATATTTTGACCGGTCTTGATGGATAGATGTAAGATCAAGAAGAGTACAATTTTCTTAATAATATGAATGACCATTTAAATAAAATTTTAGAAATATTGGGCTATCACGTAAGTGATAGCCCAAAATAATTTCTACCGGTCATTTGTATTAATAATTACCGCTTATTTCATTTTTTTATTCTCGTTTCTTGCTCTCACTTTTTTTTATGTCCAAGATAGCACTGCTGAGAGTTGAGTGTTTTGTACGAAATCCCGATTTATCGGGATGATACCGATCCCCTTATTTGCACCACAGGCGCCCCTTCAGGGTAAATCATTTACTGATCGGTATATTAAAAATGTTCGGGTTTACTATCAGCCGGTTGGCTGATCCGCCCACTGGCGTGACTCCGAGGCGCCGAGATTCGGCATTTTCAACTTGCCCCGGGTTACTCATTAAAATTACTGCGGGTAATAATTACACCAGCTTTGGTCTTGTCCGCCACGCAAATCAACAGCGTTTAAAAATGTGATTCTTTTGTTAAGATTTTAAATTTTTTTTTGATTAAATAGAACGACAGCAGCATGCTGAATTAAGTTAGGAATGAGCGCTCCTCTGCGCCTATTTAATAGTGAGCTTCGGAATTTTTGCAGAGGGGCGCTTTTTTTATTGGTAGAAATTCCGAATCCAGCGGAAAGACTGTAACTGTTCCATCAGCTCTGCCGACAGAGGCCCTTTTTCCACACTGTGCACATTGTCTTCGATATGCCTGGTTGTGCGCATACCGGGTATCACCGAGGTTACCGCCGGATAACTGATAATAAAGCGCAGGGCCGCTTCGGCTAAAGAATCCGTTTCGTTTTTTACTACCTGCTGGATTTTTTGTACGCGTTCCCACACCTGCTCTTTACGATTGCCGCGGAAATAATGATTGCGAAAATCTTTTGGAGGGAAGGTCGTTTCCGGAGTGATTTTGCCGGTCAGCGCACCTTCGTCAAAAGGCACACGGGCAATAACGGCAATGTTGTTTTCCGCACAAAAGGGCAGCAGCGTATCGGCCGGCGCCTGATCAAACAAATTGAAGATCACCTGAAAGGAATCAATCAATCCGCTTTTGCCGGCTTCGACGCCGTTTTCCGGCTGGTGGTCGTTGATGGAAATCCCGAAAAAGCGCACCTTGCCGTCTTTTTTCAACTGATAAATGGCCTCTTTCCATTCATCCTCCTGCGCCCATTTATCGTTCCACACATGGAATTGCTGTAAATCCAGATAGTCTCGCTTTAAGTTGCGCAGGCTTTTTTCAGTGGTCTGAATAATATAATCTTTGGGAAAAGATTCGGCTAAAGTGGAATTCTCTTTTGCCGGCCATTCGAATTTTTTAGAAGGCACTTTTGAAGTGATGAACAGCCGTTTACCGGATAACCGCTCCACTTCTCCAATCAGGCGTTCGCTGTGCCCCATGCCGTAAACAAGGGCGGAATCAAAAAAATTTACGCCTAACTCGATGGCCTTGTGCAAGGCCCTTTTCGATTCCGCATCGTCGGCGCCTATCCAAAATGTTTTGCCGATGCCCCAGGCGCCAAAACCCAGACGTGAAACCGGTACATCCGATTTGGCAAATGAACGATATTCCATTTTTAGTCCTTATGTTTACTATATTATTTTCTATGAAACTTACAACACTGCTAATATTTTGCAAAACACCATCATCATCAGCATGGCAAAGGGATAAACGGAAGCGTAGCGAATCAACGGGCGTTGCGACTCAGTCATGCCCGTTGCCGCCGCCAGACCCGGCGTGGAAGTCATTCCGCCGCTGATCAATCCAAATAAATCCAGTAAAGACAATTTAAACTTTAATCTGGCAACCAAAGCCATTACCAGCATGGGAACAATGGTAATCAGCGCGCCAAGCAACAGAAGCTTAAGCCCCTCGTGCTGAACGGTGTGCAGCACCTGTGAACCAGCCTTCATACCCACCACGGCCAAAAATAAAATGAGGCCCAACTCGCGCATAAAATTTACAATGGGCACAGGCACCATCCAGATAACCGGACCGACCTTGCCTCTATTACTTAAAATCAGTCCTGCCAGCAGCACGCCGCCGGTCAAGCCTAAATTAAACGAAATGACTTTACCGATGGAAAATGGAATGAGCCCGGCCAAAATGCCCATGAGGATGCCTAAAATTATGGAAAACACATTGCTGTGCTCCAACTTCTTCATTTCGTCGCCGAACAACTGGCGGATTTGATCCATCTGCTGGGCGTCGCCGGCCACGCGCACGCGGTCGCCCCAGCACAAACGCTGATTCGGCTCCGCTGAGAATTCCAGCCCCCCGCGGCGGATGCGCGTAATATTGGCATTATAAATGGCGTGCAATTTAAGATCGGCAATAGTTTTACCAATGATTTCCTTGTTGGTAACCACAAACTTGCGCGATTCAAAGTACCGGGCCTCCGGTATTTTTTGTGCATATTTTTTACCTAAAAAGGGCACAGCCGCTTTAACTTTGGATTTTTCACCGACGATACGCACAACATCGTTTTGATGCAGCTTAGTTTCGGCCACCGGCACCTGCACCTGATTATCGTGCACAACGCGCGAAATCACCGTGCCTGTGATGCGGTTAAAATCGAGTTCCTGCAAGGTTTTGCCTTCCAAAGCGTCATTCGTGATCAAAACAAGCTGATTGATAATTTCTTTTTTTTGAGAATCCTCTTCCCGGCGCAGAGTTTCTTCTTCGGCCTTCAGCGAAGTGCGGAAGATGAGCGGCAGTAGCTTAATAAACAAAATCACGCCGATAACGCCAAAGGGATAGGCTACGCCATAGCCGGTAGAGGTCAGCACGGATCCGGTTGCTTCCTGGGCGGCGGCCAGACCGGGCGTGCTGGTCATAGCGCCGGCAAACAAGCCGATGGCCAGCGGCGTATCCACATGCCAGATGAGCGTTAGCAGGTAGGTCAGCGCGGCGCCGGTGCTTAACAGTAAAATCACTAAAAAATTAAACTGCATACTTTGCTGACGGGACATATTAAAAATGGTCGGTCCGGCCTGCAATCCGATGGCGTATATGAAAAGGATCAGCCCCAACACCTGAAGATCATGATTAAGCGTGAAGCCCATATTGCCAAAAAACATGGCCACAAATAAAATAGCGGAAGATTCCAGCGAAAAGCCAAATATTTTAATTCGTCCCAAAAGAAAGCCTAATGTCAGCACCAGAAAGAGCAAAACAATCTGATGGTTTTGTAAATATATTGTCCAGTCCATAGCATCCTGTTCTAATGGGTTAACAGGCGCAAAATTTACACATCTGGTTATAAATTACAAAAGGAAAAAATATTTTTATGGAATTCTTTCGTAAATTTGAGCGTCAAACACAGGCAGGTATTTTTAAAGGACGAAATTTGTAACCCGAAAACGGAGATTTTCCGAATGTGTATGGTTCACAGTACTCC
>CAZIBE010000034.1:0-34336 GCA_964536685.1 uncultured Calditrichaceae bacterium
TTATTTAGGATATAAGATTTCTCACTGCGTTCGAAATGACAAAAACTGGTTTTTAGAGCAGACTCAAGTTTTCAATGGTTTATTTTGTTAAGTAAGGTTCATAGCTCCTCATTTATACACTTGCTCGCGAGATAAATTGGTTAATTTGTACAATTATCCCATTTAGGCCATATTCCCATATTGCGATGACCACAAGCGGTGATATTTTGGCGTTGCCATTTTGTCCATTTCCTTCCCAATAATCGCTTAAAGGACTCATGTTTTAATAAAATCAGCCGAAAAAAATTAAAGTTAATTATGCTGATTAGAGGTTACAATGACGGATCATGTAAATTCTTTCCCCATTGACCAATCGTTTATTGTTACTGAAACGCCCGCGGCGTTGTTCGTTTGCAATATTAAAGGGGAAATCACCTATATTTCGCCTTACTTTGAGCAGTTCACCGGCTTTTCGCTGGAGGAAATGCGCAAAAAACCGTTTCCCCTGTTTTTGAAACCGCCCTTTGAATTCGGACGATTGGTTGCCACTTTGATCAAAACAGGCCAGGTTCAGGACGCACTCTACCAGATTAATACGAAGGATAATAAGCTGAAATTTGTTCTGCTTAAGGCTAAAGTGATCGATTTTGAAGATCGAAAATGTTTGCTGGGCTATCTGCAGGACGTAACTTCTTACAAAGTTGCCGAAATTGAATTAAGAAATTCCTATCAGGATATCTTGAAATGGCGCCAGTATTTCGAAATCATCTATGAAATAACCGAAAATATCAATCTACACCGCGAATTAGAACAAGTCGGTAAAACAGTAGCCAGCGGACTCTCGCAAATTTTAAGTTTTGATGCCTACCAAATCTATTTAGCCGATGATCAGGGGGAAACCCTGTCGCCTATATTTTCCAATGAAACGTATGACGAAAACGAAATGGTCGCTAACGAGGCCATTCCCACAGACAAGGGAATTATCGGTTATATTTTCCGCAGTAAAGAGCCTTTGCTGATCGATGATGTTAAAAGCCATCCCAAAGTCTACTATCTGCCCGGCGAAGAACGGATAGATGAGTCACTCATCGGTACGCCGCTGATTGTTGACGGCGAAGCTAAGGGCGTATTTGTAGTGCTTAAACGGGGATTAAAACAATTCAAAAAAGAAGAATTGCGCATTTTGTCCATTATCGGTAGGCAGGTGGCCGTAGCCCTGGAAAACGCCCGATTAAACGAAAGCGAGCGCACCAGCCGCGAAGCTGCCGAACGGGCTAATGCCGCCAAAAGCGAATTTTTGGCCAACATGAGCCACGAAATTCGCACACCAATGAACGCCATCATCGGTATGACCGAATTAGCCTTAGAGACCAACCTGACCGGCGAACAGAAGGATTTTTTGGTTACCGTACGCGAAAGCGCTTATGCTTTGCTGCATCTGATTAACGACATTCTGGATTTCTCCAAAATCGAAGCCGGCAAAATGGATTTAGTAAACGAAGATTTTGATTTACGCACTACTCTGGAAACCACGGTAGAAACTTTAGTCTCCCGCGCCGAAGAAAAAAACAACGAACTGGCTTTGAGCATTGATCCCGACATTCCCGATAATGTATTCGGCGACCCCGGCCGCTTGCGTCAGATTTTAATCAACCTCATCGGCAACGCCATCAAATTTACAAAAGACGGTGAAGTAGTTACCGAGGTTAAACTGATTAGAGCGGAAAATAACGACATCGAACTCTATTTTTGCGTCCGCGATACAGGCATCGGAATTCCAGCCGATAAACAAGCGCTGATTTTCGAAAAATTTACGCAGGCCGACGGCACGACCACACGGAAATTCGGCGGCACCGGATTAGGACTTTCCATATCCCGTCTGTTAGTGGAATTGATGGGCGGTAAAATTCAGGTGGAAAGCCAAGAAAATAAGGGAAGTAAATTTTTCTTCAATATTCGTCTAAAACGCGGGAAGCCCATTAAGAAAACCGTTATCGAACGGCCGGAAGATTTGGATGAACTGCCCGTGCTGATCATCGACGATAACAAGACCAATCGTTTCATTCTGGAGCGCATTCTGGAGAGCTGGAATTTTACCACCTACTCTTACGAAAAAGGCAGCGATGGTATCTTAAAACTGCACGAAGCGCACGCCGCCGGCAATCCCATCCCCATAGTGCTGTTGGATATGCAAATGCCGGAAATGGACGGTGAAGAAGTGGCGGCAAAAATTTTAGCCGACGAAAATTTAAAAGATACACACATCATCATCTTAACATCCATGGGTAAACGCGGCGACGCCGCCCGGCTGCGCGAGTTAGGCTGCAGGGGCTATCTGGTAAAACCCGTTAAACAATCGCAATTGTACAATATGATTGTTCAGGTCATGGCCTCTCCTGCTGAGCAAAAAACGGAAAAACCCAAAGAAATTATTACACGCCACACGCTGGAAGAACAGAAACGGCATAATCTGCATATCCTCTTAGCCGAGGACAACCTCATCAATCAGCGTCTGGCCATAAAAATCCTGGAGAAGAAAAATTACAATGTAGATATTGTGGATACGGGACTCAAAGCCATCGAAGCATTAAAGAACGCCGATTATGATCTGGTATTAATGGATGTGCAAATGCCGGAAATGGACGGACTGGAAGCCACAAAACAAATAAGAACGGATAAAACTTTACGCCACGATATTCCCATTATCGCCATGACCGCCAACGCCATGAAAGGCGACCGCGAAAAATGCCTGGCTGCAGGCATGGATGATTATGTTTCCAAACCATTCAAATTGCAGGAACTGTACAGCGTAATCGAAAAATGGGGCGCCAAACAAGAGGATAATAACTAAACCACCCCGAAGCTGGCTACAAGGTCTCAGCGAATGTGTCCATTTACGCCAGGGGCAGAGAGCTGACGGCAAGAATCCGTCGGCTAACGTTTATCTGCGATAAGGTCGTCGCTTCCGGGAAAATACATTTTTAGTTCTCCTTTTGCGCGGGAATGTCAAAACCCGGTAACTCTTTGGTAATTAAACCCTGTTGGAAAATAAAAATCAGCGTTTGCTAAATTGTTTGTCTTTTACCCAGCGTACTAAAACCTTTAAGGTATCGCCGTTAATATGGCGGAAGGCCGGCATGAATAAAGCCCCTTCGCGGATTTTCCGCTCAATCTCTTTTGCCGTAAATGTTTCTTCATGCAGCGCCGGATAGAACAAACCTGTGCCCTCCCCGCGGGCACCGTGGCAGCCGCTGCAGGCCTGCTTGTAAATTACGGCCGGATTCTCCGTTTGCGGCAGATAAGCGCTGGGTTGTTGACTTCCCAGTAAATACACCGTTGTAAAAATAATTATAGCCACAAGCCCGCCAAATGGCAGCCAGCGTTTAAATTGCGGATTCATCCTTCCCCCTTTGTTTCACTCCCTGATACCAAACCGTAGCGCGCGCGCCTTGCTGAAAAAGCCAGTCGCGGTAAGCCAGCGCCGAACGAAAATTCATATTGAGTTTCCGGCGTACGCTCCGGGCGCCGTCAAAACGATAGATATTGAATCTGGGCAGGGCCAAATTCCCCGGCCCGTTTGCAAACCGGCGGTAATGCACCGAAGCTAAGCCAAAACGATAGCCGCTCTCTCTGGCCATAGCCAGAACCTGCTCGTTAAAGCGGCCAAAGGGATAGCATAGCGAAAACACATTCTGACCGCTGATTTCTTCTAAGCGGCGTTTGCTCTCTTGCAGCTCACGCCATATTTCTTTTGGCAAAAGCGTCGTCAACGCCCGGTGGCTACAGCCGTGCGAACCTAACTCAAAACCGGCCCCCAATAGCGTTTGCATTTCGTGTTCCGTAAGATGCCGGTAGCGTCTGTTTGACCATTGCACATCCCAGAAATTTTCCCGTCCGATAAAATCCGTTGGCACATAAACTACTCCTTTTAGTCCTTTTAGGCGCATGACGGGTAAAGCGTATTCGGCCACGGAAGCGTAACCATCGTCAAAAGTTAAAAGCAGCGGTTTGGCCGGTAAGCGTTCTTCGACGATATCGCGGAAGGTGATCGTACGGTAGCCTAACTCTTGAACCAAGCTCATATCACGGGCAAAATCATCCGGATGGCGCGAGGTAATGCCAATATCGGACTGCGGCTCGATTTTATGATAATTTAATATGGGAATCTGTCGGACTTGCATGGATTACAGATTTAATTCTAAAAGTTCAAAGATGTTGTAAAATTCCTGGCCGAAATATTCGGCGTAGGTGCGGTTGGTTATCTTACCTTTGTAAATGCTCAACGCCGGAATCAGTCCGGGCAGTTCAATCAGAGCGTCTTTAAGGCCTTTCTGCGCTACGGTTTTAATATACGGCAGAAGGCGTTTGGTAATCACACGGCTGGAAGTAACCGGCACCAAGGCGGCAATATTCGGAAGACCAAAGTAGACGATGCCGTCCAGAATGTAGGTTGGCTGCTCGGCGCTGGTCACGTGGGAAGTTTCCACCACATCGGACTGATCCACCGAAATATCGATAACTACGCTGCCTTTAGACATCAGAGCAATGGTTTCTTTGGGAATAGAAAAATCATATACTTTTTTAAGAGAAAAAACAGCAATAATCAGCACATCGGTATCCGGCAGCGCTTCGGCAAGTGTTTCCTGCGAAAAAAAGCGGATGTCAGCGCCGGCAAATTTGCTTTGCAGTTCGGATATTTTATCTTTCTTAAGGCAAAGCAGGCGAACATCCGCTCCTGCCGCCAGAGCGGCCGCGGCTGCGGTTTGGCCGGCCGGACCTGCGCCCACAATGGTTAACACCGCCGGCTTTACCTGTGCCGCGCCGGACAGCAGTTTGCCTTTACCGCCGGCCGGAACGGTAAGCAATTGCGCCGCCTGAAACACCGACAGACGACCGACAATTTCGCTCATTCCTTCTAACAAAGGATAATTGCCCGCTTCGTCCTGGACGCGTTCCACACTAAAATAGCTGGCTTTGGTTTCCATTAAAGCGGGTAAGCGCTCCCCTTTGCGGAATAAATTCAAAAAGGAAAACATCAGATGGGAATCGTTGAGTAATTCAAATTCAATGGGTTGGGGCGGCGACACCTGCAAAATCAACTGGCATTTTTGCAGAACCTTCTCCATGGTGGGCAAAATTACTGCGCCGGCGCCTTCGTAATCGATGTTTTCGAACTGGCAGGCTTCGCCGGCATCCGTTTCCACAAACACTTCCAGGCCGTTCTTAACCAGCACTTTTACGCCTTCCGGAGAGAGCATGACGCGCCCTTCACCGGATTTGATGTCTTTTAACAATCCGATTTTAAGCATTAGGATCGAGCGTTATTATATTAAAGTGATCAATTATAAGGATTTTGCGGGCAATTTCCAAAAGGGATTCGGGAGTAATTTTCCCGATTAATTGATTGACCAGTTCGTCCACGGCAATCTGCCGGCCATAGTAGATTTCATTTTTAGCCAGCCGCGACATGCGCCGGTAAGTGCTCTCCAAACCTAAAAGATAATTTCCTTTTAACTGTTCGCGGATCATCTGCACCGTACGTTTGCGAATAGGACGTTTACGTAATTTTCCGATCTCATTAAAAAAGAGATCGATAGCCTGTCCCTGTTTGCTTCGTTCCGTGCCCATATAAAAGGAAAATATTCCCGTATCGCGGTAAAAATCAATAAAAGAATACACCGTATAGGCCAGCCCGTATTTCTCGCGGATGGTTTGGAACAGACGCGAACTCATGCCGCCGCCCAGATAGGAATTAAGCGCGATCAGCTGATAGCGGTCTTTAGAGAGATAGGAAACGCCTTCGATACCGGCGCAGATGTGGCTTTGGCTTACGGATTCCTTAAGCTGCAAACGAATATGCGTAGCCGCCTTAGGACGTTGTATGTGTTGTTTGGAACAGTAATTTCTGAAAACAAAATACTTTTCGGCTAAGCGCACTAATTTTTCGTGTTTCAGATTTCCGGCGGCGCTCAAGATGATGTTGTTCGGGCAGTAAGTCTCGCTCCAAAAGCGCTCCAGCATTTCGCGGTTAAAATTGCGCACGGTGTTTGCCGTGCCTAAAATAGGATAGCCTATGGACTGGTTGGGAAAAAGTTTTTCCTGAAACAGATCAAACACATATTCGTCGGGCGTATCTTTTACGGCGCTCAGTTCTTCTAAGACCACTAATTTTTCTTTTTGAATGTCTTTTTCGCGAAAGAGCGGACGACAGACCAAATCGGAAAGTACGCTAATGCTGCGCGTTAAGTGGGAATCGAGTGTGTGCGTGTAATAAACGGTTAATTCTTTGCTGGTAAAGGCGTTAAGCGTTCCGCCCAACTGCTCCATGCTCTGAGCAATCTGAAAAGCGCTGCGCTTTTCGGTGCCCTTGAACACCATGTGTTCCAAAAAATGGGCGATGCCGTTATTTTCTTTTGTTTCATAACGGCTGCCCGCTTTTATCCAAACGCCAACAGAAACCGAGCGTACGGCCGGAATCTGCTGGCTGATAATGGTTAATCCGTTCTCAAGAACGGTTTTTCGGATTAGGGAATCCATCGTTATTTTTGATGTTCTTTCCCGTCATTCTTACGTAAAAAAGCTTTACGGCTAAGGGCAATTTTTCCTTCGCGGTCTTTACGGATAACGACCACGTCGATCTCATCGCCTTCTTGGACCACATCGGTTACTTTGTTGGTACGCTTAACATCTAATTCGGAAATATGCACCATGCCTTCTTTACCGGGCATAAATTCCACAAAGGCGCCAAAATCCTTTACACGTTTAACAACGCCTTTGTAAGCCTTGCCGATTTCCGGTTCTTCAATCAGCGCTTCTACCATTTTACGGGCTACCTCAGCCGATTCCATATCCGCTGAAGCAATCGTCACTTTGCCGTCTTCTTCGATGTTAATATCTACATCTTCGCCGGCCTTTTCGATGATGCTGCGGATGGTCTTACCGCCCGGTCCGATGACCGCGCCGATTTTATCCACAGGGATGAAAATTTCCATAATGCGCGGCGCCCAGGGACTGATTTCCGAATTTGGCTGGCTGATGGCTTCGTTCATTTTACCCATAATATGTTGCCGCCCCTCTTTGGCCTGCTGCAGGGCGCAGGACATAATTTCCTGTGAAATACCTTTGATTTTAATATCCATCTGCACGGCGGTGATACCGTTTTCCGTACCGGCCACCTTAAAATCCATGTCGCCCAAATGATCCTCGTCGCCTAAAATATCGGAGAGGATGGCGATTTCGTCGCCTTCTTTAATTAATCCCATAGCAATACCGGCCACGGCGCTCTTTGTGGGCACGCCGGCGTCCATTAAAGCCATGGAACCGGCGCAAACCGTCGCCATAGACGATGAGCCGTTGGATTCCAGCACTTCCGACACGATGCGGATGGTGTAAGGGAATTCGCCGTTTTGCGGAATAACCGGTTTTAAAGCGCGCTCCGCCAGATTTCCGTGGCCGATTTCCCGGCGGCTGACGCCACGGATGGGTTTGGCCTCGCCGGTACAAAAAGGCGGAAAATTGTAATGCAGCAAATAGCGTTTAAACGATTCACCTTCCAGAGCATCGATTCTCTGCTCATCCGATTTGGTGCCCAGCGTAACCACGCCTAAAGCCTGCGTCTGGCCGCGCGTAAACAGCGCCGAGCCGTGCGTGCGCGGCAGTAAGCCTGTTTCGCAGGCGATGGGCCGGATATCGGTTAAACCGCGGCCGTCCAGACGTTTGCTTTCGTTGATGATCATGGAACGCACTTCGTCTTTTTCCAGATCATGCAGAATGGTTTTAATATCCCGTTCGTTTTCCGGATATTCTTCGGCCAGAGCCTCCTGAACTTTTTCGGACACAGCTCTGAGCGCTTTGCGGCGTTCGGCCTTTTCGGTAATGCGCACGGCTTCTTTGATGCCGTCCATAGCCAGCTCGCCGACTTTGGCTTCCAAATTTTCCGGATATTGCGGAGGCGTTACTTCCCGTTTGGTTTTGTGCACTTCCGCGGCCAACTCTAATTGCAGGTTAATAAGCTCTTTAATAGTTTGATGGGCAAAGTCGATGGCTTCCAAAAGCTGTTCTTCGCTGACCTCTTTAGCCTCGCCTTCCACCATCACGATGGATTCGGCATTGCCGGCCACAACTAATTCCAACTCGGCTTCTTCAATTTGCGAGATGGTGGGATTGATGACCAACTGACCGTTTACCAGACCCACACGCACGGTAGCAATGGGACCGTCGAAAGGAATATCGGAGATAGCTAACGCGGCCGAGGAGCCTAAACCGGCCAGCACATCGGCGTCATTTTCTTTATCCATAGAAAGGACATTGGCGATGATTTGCGTTTCGTGGCGGTAGCCGTCCGGAAAGAGCGGCCGGATGGGCCGGTCAATCAGGCGGGCGGATAAAATTTCTTTTTCGGAAGGACGCCCTTCGCGCTTAATAAATCCGCCGGGAATTTTACCTGCGGAAAACGTTTTTTCGCGGTATTCCACGGTTAGCGGGAAGAAATCCAGATTATCGCTGGGCTCTTCGGCGGAAACGGCAGTAACCAGCACCATGGTGTCCGCATAGCGCACTACTACGGCGCCGTGGGCCTGCTTGGCCATTTTGCCTGTTTCCAGAGATAAGGTTTTTCCGTTAATTTCAATTGATTTTTTTACTAACATTTCCCCTCCAGGGATTACAAATAATTATCTTCTGATACCTAATTCGCTAATCACTTTACGATAGCGCATAATGTCTGTTTTGGTCAAATACCGCAGCAAACGGCGGCGCTGACCAACCAGCTTCAACAATCCACGACGGGAATGATGATCTTTTTTGTGTGTTTTCAGATGTTCGGTGAGGTACTTGATGCGCTCGGTCAGGATGGCAATCTGCACCTCCGTTTTACCGGTATCTGATTCGGAATCGCCAAATTTTTTAATGATGTCTGCTTTGTTTTCTTTGGTCAAAGCCATTTTTAACCTCCAAAATTATAATTTTAAACTTTGTTCTCGATCCATTTGTAACTGAGCAATGAGTTCATCTTTACTCTTGAATTTTATTTCGTCGCGAAGGCGTTTCTTGAACGAAATGGTTAATTGTTCTCCGTAAATATCTTTGTTAAAATTGATAATATGCACTTCCACCGAAAGCTGTCCGTCTTCCTGAAAGGTAGGACGGTAGCCAATGTTCATCATTCCTTTAAACGATTCCCCGGCGTAATGCACATCCACAGCGTACACGCCGGGCTTGGGAATCAGCTTTTGCGTGTGCTGCGTTTCGATGTTGGCCGTGGGAAAGTGTAAAATCTTTCCGCGCGCGTCTCCGCTGATTACCGTACCGCTGATGGCGTAATTACGCCCCAGCAATTTGGCGGCTAAGGCCACGTCGCCGTCGTTTAAAAACTGGCGGATGAAGGTGCTGCTGACAATCTGTCCCTCAACTTCGTACGGTTCTACCTTGTCCAGCGTGAAGCCGTATTTTTTGCTGATTTTTTCCAGGTTGGAAAAATTTCCTTCCCGGTTCTTGCCAAAGGCGTGGTCATAGCCGATAATCAGCGCCTGACTGCCTAATTTATCCAGTAAAACCGTTTTTACAAATTCTTCGTACTCGATGCGCGAAAAGGCTTCATCGAACTTAACGACTACTACGCGATCCAGCGGCTGCTCTTTAAGCAAGGCGATCTTTTCCTGCAGCGTGGTCAAAATGCGGATACCGGATGAACCGGAGCGCTTAACTACTAAGCGCGGATGCGGCTCAAAAGTGATCAGCGTGGCGCACAGGTTTTGCCGGTCTGCCTCCTCCCTGAGCTGTTTGATAATCTGCAAATGGCCTAAATGAACGCCGTCAAAGGTGCCCATGGTCAGGGCGCAGGGAACGCGCGAGGTGATGTTTTCCAAGCCGTATATAATTTCCATACTTATTCAGAATACTCCCGCTTCCACACTTCGATAAATTCAGGCACCGTAAAACTTTCTTCAACCGTAAAACTTCCGATGGCCGTTCGCCGGAGCGCCTGCAAATAGGCGCCGACCCTTAACAACTGCCCTAAATCGTGGGCAAAGGAACGAATATATGTTCCTTTGGAGACCAGCAAATCCAGCTCCAACAGCGGCGGCGTCCAGTTTTTAATCACCGTTTCGTAAATGGTTACCGGAACCGCCTGGCGTTCCACCTCTTTATTCTTGCGCGCCAGACGGTACAAGCGCTGGCCGTTTACCTTTTTTGCGGAATACATGGGCGGCGTCTGCATGATCTCTCCGCTCAGCTCTTTTATGGCGGCTTCAATTTGCGGCAGGTCCAATCCGCCGCTATCCGTTTCGCTAAGCGTTTTCCCGGTCACATCATGCGTGTCCGTGGTTCGCCCGAAATGAATTACCGCCCGGTAGCGCTTATCATGGCCGCTCAAACGCCCCAGCTCTTTAGTGGCGCGTCCGGCGCCCAACACCAGCAGCCCTTCGGCAAAAGGGTCCAGCGTCCCGCCGTGCCCTACCTTTTTTATTTTCATTACGCGGCGCAGTTTATTGACCACATCAAAGGACGTCCAGCCGATATCTTTATTGATCAGCGTTAAAAAACCGTCAGACAGTTCTTCCGCCGCAGGCATCTGTCCCTTTTTAAGAATTACCGTCATCTTTCAGCTTGTGCAGAATCTGGCCGATTTCTTCGGCGTGCCGTTGACCTTCGTCGTAAAAAAAACGCAACTCCGGCAGCCAGCGCGTCGTGATCATCGGTTTTAGTTCGTTGCGGATGTAGCCTTTGGAGCGCTCTAACACCATTTGCGTACGTTGGCGCTGCGCCTGATCGCCTAACACCGTGTAATAGATGCTGGCAATTTTAAGATCGGGCGAAATGCGCACATACGTTATGGTGATCATCCCTTTGCGCGGATCGCTTAATTTAAATTCCAATATATCGCTGACGGCCCTCCTTACGGTATCCGCCACGCGTCGTATGCGTCTGTCGTCTGCCATTAAAGTACTTCTAACTGATAATTAATGATTTCAAAATGATCGTCCTGATCCAATTGACGGAAAATCGTATTCAACGATTCTTCGACAATCTTTTTATTATTACCCACCTGGGCGAATCCCAGCGCCGCACGCTGCCATTTATCCTGAAAATCCACTTCGGCAACGGATACATTGTATTTAGCGCGTACGCGATCTTTAATGCGGTTAAGCACCATGCGTTTATCTTTCAAAGAACTGCTGCCGGGAATTAGGATTTCTATTGAAAGTACGCCAACATTCATGCTAATCCAGCGTTTGTTTCACTTCCGAAATTTCGTACGCTTCGATGACGTCGCCCACTTTAACATCGTTGTAGTTTTCTATCTGAATGCCACACTCAAAACCGGTAGCCACTTCGCGCACATCCTCTTTAAAGCGTTTCAAAGAGGCGATATTGCCGTGATAAATTTCCACATCGTCGCGAATCAAACGAATTTTATTGTTACGGAAAATTTTCCCTTCCGTCACGTAACAGCCGGCAATAGTGCCGATGCGCGAAATTTTAAATATGTCGCGCACTTCCACACGGCCGACCACATTCTCTTCTATCTTCGGCGCCAACAGGCCTTCCATAGCCATCTTTATATCGTTGATGGCGTCGTAGATGACACGGTAGACGCGAATATCCACATTTTCCTTTTCGGCCAGCTCTTTGGCTTTAGCCGAAGCGCGCACATGGAATCCGATGATAACCGCTTTGGAAGCGGAGGCTAACAGCACATCCGATTCGGAAATAGCGCCTACAGCTTTACGCACCACCACCACCTTAACCTGATCGGTGTTCAGCTTAATTAACGAATCGGCTAAAGCTTCGGCCGAACCGTCCACATCCGCTTTTACAACAACGGCCAGCTCGCTGGTTTCGCCGCGTTTGATTTGTTCGGAAATCTGCGCCAGCGTCATCATCTTAACCTGCTTGGCTTCCTGTTCGCGGCGTAATTGCTGGCGTTTAGAGCTTAATTCGCGCGCTGTTTTTTCATCTTTCATTACGGTGAAAATATCACCGGCCTGCGGTACGCCCATAAAACCCACGACCACCGCCGGATGCGAAGGACCGACTTTTTTAATCCGTTCGTCGCGTTCGTTTAACAGTGCGCGCACTTTACCATAGAGATGACCAGCCACAAAATTATCGCCGATTTTCAGCGTGCCGTTCTGCACCAGCACGGTGGCAATGGCGCCCTTGCCGCGGTCCAGACGGGACTCGATGACCACGCCTTTAGCGCGCCGTTTGGGATTGGCTTTTAAATCGAGCATCTCGGCTTCCAAAAGAACTTTTTCCAATAATCCAGGAATACCCTTACCGGTTTTAGCGGAAATTTCGGCGGACTGATAAGCGCCGCCCCAATCTTCCACTAACACATCGCGCTCGGCTAACTGTTGTTTTATTTTTTCGGGATTGGCGCCGGGCTTATCAATTTTATTGATGGCAATAACGATTTTCACGCCGGCCGCCTTAGCATGATCCAAAGCTTCGTCCGTTTGCGGCATCACGGCGTCGTCTGCCGCGATAATAAGAATAACGATATCCGTTACCTGAGCGCCACGGGCGCGCATGGCCGTAAAAGCCTCATGACCAGGCGTATCCAGGAAGGTAATCGGTTTGTTGTTGTACACTAATTCATAAGCGCCGATATGCTGCGTAATACCGCCGGCTTCGCCGCCTACGATATTGCTCTCGCGCAGATAATCCAGCAAAGATGTTTTACCGTGATCCACATGCCCCATGATGGTAACGATGGGCGCACGCGGTTGGAGATCGGCCTCATTTTCCTCTTCTTCCTCTTCTTCTTCTTCGAGGAAATCGGTAACATACTGCTCTTCCACCGTGTAGCCGTACTCTTCGGCCAGCAAGGTGATGGTGTCAAAATCCAGGCGCTGATTAATGGAAACCACCAGGCCTAATTCCAGACATTTGGTAATGATTTCGGAGACGGGCACATCCATGATATTTGCCAATTCGTTAGCCGAAATGAACTCGGCCACTTTAATGACCTTCTCCTCGATCTCTTCGCCGGTTTCATCCTTAACTCTTTTGTGCCTCTTGGTTTTTTTGCCTTTGGTCTCCATGGAAGCCAGCGTCTTTTTTACGTTATCCTGAACTTCCTTTAAATCAACTTTTTTCCGTTTTGATTTTTTTGATTTCTTCGCGGGACGCGCCTCAGCGCCCTCTTCCGTGGCGGTGAGTTCCGAGATGCGTAAACCGCGTTTGCCGCCTTTATCCTTGCGGATCATTTCCATGGCCTTGCGCCGTTTGCGTTCTTTCTCGGAAAGCGGCGCTTCCTCTTTTTTACCCTTCTTTTTGCCCTTAGCTTTCTTTTTCTTGGCCGTTCCCGCTTCTTCTTTGGTTTCGGCAGCCTTTTTAGGTTTTTCTTCCTTTTTGGCAGCGGGCGCCTCGGCCGGAGCAGGCTTAGCTTCCTCTTTTTCAATAACCGGCTGTCCGGCGGCAGGAGGCGCTTCCGCTTCGGCTACGATAGCCTTTGCTTCTTTTAGAACTTCCTCGGCTTTGGCTTCTTGGGGAACTTCCTGTGGTTCGGGCTTAGCGACCTTTTTCTTGCGCCGTTTGGGCTTTTCTTCCGGTTTTTGATCTTTAGCGCGGGCGATAGCCTCTACGCCTTCTTCGATGGACTGCTTAATCGCCTTCAGATAGCTGCTTTCCTCGCTAACCTGCGGCTGAGCTTCCCCGGTCCCCTCTTCGGATTTGGCGGTTTGCCGACCCTGGCGACGGGCTTTAATGGCCTCCGCTTTTTCCTTATCGGTCGCAAAGCGCTCTAAAATCTCAAGATAAATATCCTCACTGACTGAAGCATTTGGGCCGGGCACTTTTATGTTCTTTTGCTCCAGAAAAGTAACGATTGTTTCGTGCCCCAAATTCAGTTCTTTACAAATCTTAAAGATTTTATATTTTTTACCTGCTGCCATCAATTCTCCATTTACTATTAAAGCTTATTCCGCATCGGAATCGGCTGTTTTTTCAGAAGAATACTTCTGCGCGATTTCCAAAATCTTATCTGCTGTTTTGGGTCCGATGCCGGCAATCCCCAGCAATCCCTCTCTGCCAAATTCCAATATTTCTTCGAGATTGAGCACGTCCGCATCCAATAATTTATTTTTCAGCTTTTCAGGCATATCCTGCATATCTTCAACGGCCAGGCTCTCTTCCTCTTCTCCTTCAGCATAATATTCGGATTCGCGAATGGGTTCAATTTGATAACCGGTCAACTCCGAGGCCAAACGCAGATTCTGTCCGCCGCGGCCAATAGCCAGCGACATCTTTTCATCTTCGATGATAGCCACCGCCATTTTTTCTTCGGAATTCACAATCACCTTGACCGGCTTAACCGGCGCCATAGCGCGTGTAATGAAAATTTCCGGTTCGGAAGAATAATTAATAATGTCGATTTTTTCGTTATTTAATTCGCGTACGATGGCCTGAATGCGCACGCCTTTCATGCCCACGCAAGCGCCCACGGCGTCAACCCGCCGGTCGATGGATTCCACGGCTATCTTGGAGCGTTCGCCGGCCTCGCGGGCTACGGTTTTAATCTCCACAATGCCGTCGTAAATTTCCGGCACTTCCAATTCAAACAGGCGCATTAAAAACTGTTTGTCGGCGCGGCTGACGATAATCTCCGGGCCTTTGCCCTGATTGCGTACCTCTTTTATCAAGCAGCGTACGGTCTGACCGCGGCGTAAGCGTTCGTTTTGAATTTGCTCTTCACGGGGCAAAAACACTTCCGTCTTATCCTGATTGATATAAATACCACGCTTTTGTATCTGATGAATATCGCCGATGATGATTTCACCGATGCGGTTCTCATATTCTTTAATAATGTTTTCACGTTCAAAATCACGAATTTTTTGATTCAGATTTTGCTTGGCGGAAATAATCAGGCGCCGGCCAAAGGTCGCCGGATCGATTACTTCCACAACCTCTTCTCCGATTTCTGCATCCGGGTCCATTTGCTTTGCGCTCTCCAAATCGATTTCGGTAACCGGGTCTTCCACTTTTTCCACTACCGTTTTTTCCTGGTAGATTTCGATATCGCCTTTGTCAATATTTACAATGACGTCAAAGTTTTCCGAGGAACCATATTTTTTCTGAATCATCGAAATGAAGATATTTTCCAACATATCACGCAGATACTCTTTTTCGATACGCTTATCTTTGGCCAATTGCGTGATGGCTTCCATAATTTCACTATTCATGACAGTCTGTCATCCTCCAAAAGATTACCATTGAATTTTGACTTTCACCTTGGTGACGTCGCTGCGGTTAATGTGCTTTTGTTCCACGACCAGCTCCTGCGCGTCGAAACTCTTCAATTCGCCTTCGGTCGTACGCGCTTCTCCGTTTTCCGTAAAAGCCACAACCACTTTTTTACCCAAATTTTTTTTAAACTCCCAGTCTTCGGTCAAGGGCCGGTCCAGACCGGGAGAAGAAACGTTCAGCCGGTAGTTGGAAGTAAAAGTCTCGTCCATGTCCAGTTCATCCTGAATCAGACGGCTTAAAGTTGCGCACTGGCGCAGGGTAATGCCTTGTTCGCTGTCGGCAAATACTTCTAACAGCGGCTGGCGTACGCTCCCGCGCACTTTTACTTCCACCAGGTGCAAATTTTGTCTTTGGCAAATTTTTGCGGCGGCGGCTTGTAGTTTTTCTGTTAAATTCATTAAAACTTCCATATAATAAAAAAGTGGGCTACGCAGACCCACTTTCACTCAACTCAGCACAATTGCCAAATATAGTTAGATGACGCAGTATTTGCAAATTAAAATAGCATTCTTACGCAGTCTTTTAGGCATTGTAAGGCTTAAATAGCTTTCACATCCTCTTAGAGTTCGCAAAGCAAAAATAAACAGCCCATAGCGCTTATTTGTTTCCCGAAAAAACTGCTCAAAACAAGGCTTTCAAACTTCCTCTCTAAGCCGCTCAAAGGTAGTAAGGCGGACGCCGCGCGCCTGCAAGTTTTTGAGTATTTCCGCTTCTTTTTCCGGCTGTACTGCTTTGATGGCGTCGGTCAACAGCCAAACGCGGTATTGACGTTCTAAAAGGCCTTCTACCGCCGCCTTCACACAATAATCCGTGGCCACGCCATAGACGGCAACCGTTTGCGGCTGCCACTGTTTGAGATAGGCCTCAATTTTAGGATTGGAAAAGACGTCGAAGGTCTGCTTCTCAAATAAGGCATGATTAAACTTAAACAGGTCTTCATCCACCGGAGCGCCGTCGTTTTCGTGTACATAAAAAAGATCGGGCAGGGTTTGAGGCACTTTTAGCTGCCCCTTTGTGCCTTTTACACAGTGGGGCGGAAATTGCGCGAACTCCGGATCGTCGGCATCGTGCGCATCGGCGGAAGCCAGCACCGAAATGCCGCGATCCAATGCAAAATGGCTGATTTTTTCATACAACGGCAGCAGTTGTTCGGCGCCCTGCACATACAATGCGCCGTCCGGCATGATAAAATCAACCTGTGTGTCAATATCCAAAAAGACCAAAGACATAATTAAGCCTCTTTTGCTTTTGCTATCAGCTGTTAGTTTTTAGCAATTTGCTCTACCTTATACGATTAAAAGAGCCAAAAAGCCGAGGAACTTCGTGGAACTTCCTTGAGATCCGATACTTGGTTCTTTATTGCAAATCGTTAAACCTGATTCGTTAAGCGTTATACGTTCAAAGCAAATATCGGATAACGCGTAACGCCAAACTCTTTCCTCTTTTCTGTTCTGTTTCCTAATTTCTTAATTATTCTTTAAAATTTCAACATAAGAACAATCTCGCTCAGAGCGAGCCAGCAAACGCTACTCGGCGGACATCTCAGATTTTAAATGTTCCAACAGCTTTTCAAGTTCCCCGCTGATTTTGACGGCATAGGGCTGTTTGTGGCGCAAATCGAGAATCTGACCGGGAAGCCGTTTAAAATTATCCTGCACACGCGGACGGATTTCGTTTACCGTGGCCGTTTTACGGATAAGCTGGCCGTACTTGATGTATTGGCGGATCAGTGGTTCGGCCTGCCCGCCGAAATCTTCGTCTTTTCCGGAGATTAAATCGTGGCTCAGGCGACCGGCATCGTCGCTAAAGCGCCACACTTGTTTACGGCCGGGCAGGGTTACTTTGTTGCGGCTAAACTTGGCGCGGTATTCGGTTTTATCCGCTTCTTTGATTTCCACCATTTTATAGACGCCCTGCAAAGCCGGCGCATCGAAAGATGTGGCTACCTGTGTGCCCACGCCAAAAAAATCCACCGGTGCGCGCTGACGGATCATATCTTCTATTTTATATTCATTGAGATCGCTGCTTAAAATAATTTTAACATTGCGGTAGCCGCGATCATCCAAAATTTTGCGGATTTTTTCAGCCTCGGCAGGCAAATCGCCGCTGTCGATGCGCACCGCTTTAAACTTGGGCGAAACGGCCATGGCATTGTTGACGCCCTGAACGGTATCGTAAGTATCGATAAGAAAGGTGGCTTCTTCGCCGAACACTTCGGTATATTTCTGAAAGGCTTCTTTTTCGTTTTCGAAGGCCATCGTCCAGGAATGGGCGGTGGTGCCTAATACGGGAATGCCGAAGCGGTAACCGGCCAGCACATTGGAGGTGCCCATAAATCCGGCCAAATACGCTGCCCGCGCCGCCAGCACACTAGCCTGCGGGCCGTGCGCCCGCCGGCTGCCAAATTCCATCACGCCACGCTGAACGCCGTCCAAAGTGGCGGCGTAAATCACACGCGCCGCCTTAGAGGCTACCATGGTTTGGAAGTTAATGGTGGCTAATAAAAACGTTTCTACGATCTGCGCTTCGATTAACGGCGCTTCGATTTGCAGCAGCGGCTCTTCCTGGAAAACAGCCGTACCTTCGGGGATGGCGTACATATTGCCGCTAAAACGGAAACGCCTGAGGTAATCAAAAAAGGCGGCAGATACAGTTTTAAAATTGGGCAGCGTTTTTAAATAGGCAATTTGTTCCTCCGAAAAAGAGAGATCGCACAAATAGTGAGCCGCCTGTTCTAAACCGGCGGCAATTAAAAAATTGCGGTTGGCCGGTAAATCGCGTATAAACAGTTCAAAGGTTACCGTGGGATTGTAATTTTTTTCAAAATAACCGGCGGCCATGGTTAATTCGTACAGGTCGACGATCAGGCTGTCATCAGGCATAGTAGTTCCAGTCTTTAGGTTATATACCGATCAGTAAATGGTTTACCCTGAAGGGGCGCCTGTGGCGCAAATAAGGCGATCGGTATCATCCCGATAAACCGGGATTTCGTACAAAACACTCAACTCTCAGGACGAAATGGTTTGTTGTCAAACCATTTCTATTCGAGTATATTAATCTTCGGGAAATTAGCAAGGCAAATCAACAGAAGCAACCGTTCCCGCAGGTAGTTTTATTTTTTTGTGGCATTCCCCTGTTGTAGTGTGGTATATTTTAGGTAAAGCGGACGGTAAACCATGAAAGAAATCGAGCTACTTTCTGAAAAAGACAAAAGAGAGCTACTGCGTTTGTTGGAAAAGCAATGCGGTTTACTGTTACCTGCCGACCAGATTCGTTTGGGAGCAATCACCTTTCATTTGTTTCGCTATCAGCAGCAAGATGGGCTGTATTTTCTCATTCGCTGGGGTATGCAGAAAATATTTAGCTCCAAAGGCATTAGCGACGCCGGAACAAAGCGCGTGCTTGCCCAACTGCGTACGCTGATCCGCGGGAACAAGACCGCTATAAAAAAAGCGTTAACCGGTTATTACGGCGAACAATTAAACAATCTGGCGCAAATTGAACTGCAGCCGGAATTGACGCGCCAATGCAGCGACGCCGCTCAATTGAATTTAAGCGTATGCCAGGCGCGCCGCTGCCGCGCTAAAAGTACAAATAATTACGGGTGGCCAAATTTCTGTGTAATGATTTCATGGCTGGACGAAACGGATGAGTTCCAGGAGTTTTTGTTTACCTTGCCGCTGGACGCGCAAAGCAAAAGTTTTACTATTCCCAGCGAGGAAATCATTGTTCAGTTTCGCAGGTATCGCGATACTATTGAGTAAACAATACTAATATTTAAGAAAAGCGCAGTATATTTAATTTGTTTACCGCCGTACAATAGATAATACTGATGACCCCCATTTTTAGAAACAACCGGAAGAGTCACTGCATCCTGTTGTACCCCAACCCTCTAACCTTAACTTAAATTGAGCGATTTTATTATTCATAGACAGTTTTTTTGTCTGGATTCCTGCCTCCGAAGCAAAGCCTCAAAAAGGAATGACACAATTACCTATGTGGTGGACCGTGCCATACCCGCGGCGTAAAGCGCTCCCTTTCCCAAAGGGACCACTTCGTGGTGGGAAAAGAGGCTCCGAAGGAGGGGTATCCATTGACATTACCCCAAAATTACCTAAAAATCGCTCACTTTAGGCTTAACATAAACCAAAGCTGTCCTAAATAAATATAAACGGCTTAATTCATGTTGTTTCTGTTGAAGATAGCAACACAAATCAGGCATTTTCAAAAACAACCCTTATGCCTATGTATGATTTTTATTTTTTTATGAATAGCCGCTATCTTTAGATAGTGGGTGATGAAATCCAAACAATAACGGGCTTTAGCCCTAAAATAATAACTCCCTTTGCTGTGTTAGGCTAAAGCCTTAACACTTCTGTGACATTTACGGACCACTATCTAAAGATAGCGGCAATTCAAAAACATTATTTAGGACGGATGTGACAATAGATAATACCTATCTATCAAGAATAACGTTTTCTAAGAACTTTTAAAAAATATGGCTCAATCAGAGTAATCAAACGAACCGGCTTTGTAACGGCCTTCATATAGCCAACGTCCTTTAGAAATTCATAAAACAACTTCAGAGCCGGCGGCCAGGCAACATATTCTTCCGGTTCCACTATCACCTTGCGCAAAACGTAATCGAAAAAGAATTCTTCAAATTCGTCAAGTGAAACTTTATTTAAGGTTGTTATCCGATCATGTCCGTACATATAAATAAAGTTTAAAAATATTTCTATATAAAAGGGAAAGTCTCCTTTATAATCAGAAAGACCTTTAAAATCCAACCAGCAGGTAAATCTTTTTTTAATTTCATCTAACGTTTCATAGTAAAAATCTTCCCATTGATCAATTTCCGCATCTGCAAAAATATACTTATCGAGTTCTTGAATAGATTGTAGTATTAATTTATCCGCTTCTTCTAAATTATAGGTCCTGTCGTTTAGCTGAACGGCATTATAATCAAATTCAGCGATGGTATATTGTTTTGTTTTACGCATATACATAAATATGCCACCCTGCGGTTGAATATCTTCAGGGAAAAGATATTCTTTGCGTTTGAGCATCATTTCCAGCAGTTCCTTAGCCTCACCGTCATTTATTTTAAACGATTTTCGAATTGATTTGAGTACCTCTTTTTCCGGAGGCCTGCGCTCTCCCTGCGGACCTTCAATAGCGTGGTTCCAAATCATCATGGCTGTATTTAAGGCTTTATTGAGATCTTCGTCTGCCTTCGATTTTTGTTTTTCCAGCAAGGGCGCTGCATATTCCATCACTGCGTTGCTCATATTAATGGATATAAATCCTTCGGGCGCTTCCATTTCGGCGACAGGCGGGCGTTCCAATACAGCGGACGCCTGACTATATTTTGGTCTTGCTTTTGTCAATTTGCGTTTTTTTTGTTGTTTCTGGTTTTTTCTTTGAATGATGGCCTTTTTGTTTTTCTTTTTTCGTCCCATATTATATAAACTCCAAATTCGTATTAAAAAAAGCCGGAGAAGCATTCTCCGGATCAAATTCGGGGCTGCTATAACTATTCCGCCAATAAAATCTTGGCGATAGTTTGCAATTGCATGTTGCTGGTGCCTTCGTAAACCGTGCCGATTTTCGAATCGCGGTAATATTTTTCTACCGGATATTCTTTGGTAAAGCCGTTGCCGCCTAAAATATCGATTGCCGCCGAACCGACCTTTTGCGCCACGCGCGAAGAAAATAATTTAGCCATGGCCGCTTCCTTAATGAATTTTTTACCGGCTTCCTTTAAACGGGCGGCATTGTAGACCAGCAAACGGGCGGCTTCAATTTCCGTAGCCAGATCGGCTAACTGGAATTGCATGCCCTGAAAACCCGAGATAGGACGCCCAAACTGTTCGCGCTCTTTAGAATAACTCAACGCCGCCTGAAATGCGCCCTGCGCCACACCGATCATCTGCGCGCCGATACCGATACGCCCTTCATTTAACGTTTCAATGGCGGTTTTATAGCCTTTGCCTACTTCGCCCAACATATTTTCTTTAGGCACTTTACAGCCGTCCAAAATCAACTCGCAGGTGGACGAGGCGCGGATGCCCAGCTTGTCTTCTTTTTTACCCACTTCAAACCCTTCGAAGTCTTTTTCCACAATAAAGGCCGTAATGCCCTTGTAGCCTAAATCAAAATTCGTATTGGCAAAGATGATAAAAATTTCCGCCTCATTGCCATTGGTAATCCACAGTTTTTGTCCGGTCAGTTCCCAGTGATCCCCTTTGTCCACCGCTTTGGTACGCAAGGCAAACGCGTCGCTGCCGGAACCGGATTCCGATAAAGCATAAGCGCCGATTTTTTTTGTGGTTAACTGAGGTAAATATTTTTTCTTAAGCGCTTCGCTACCCCAATTTAAAAAGGCGTTGTTGACCAGCGTATTCTGCACATCCACCACCACGGCAGCCGAAGGATCGACGATTGCCAGCGCTTCGATGGCCAGAATGGACATAAAAAAAGAGGTGCCCGAACCTTCGTATTCATCGGGTACTTCAACGCCCATGAGCCCCAGTTCAAAAAACTGGCGCAGCAGTGCCGGGTCCATTTTGGCTTCCTCATCCATGCGCGCCGAAATTGGGCCGATTTTTTCTTTAGCAAAATCAAGTACCGTATCAAAGAAAAACTTTTCGTCTTCGCTCCACATCGTTAAAGGCTTAATTTCGCTCATACTTTCTCCTTTTAAAAATAGTTAGATTTGTATTTAAGAACACTTGGATTCAATCAAAAGCCAGACGTTCAGCCGGTAAAATCACAGGCTTCAGAGAGTTCGTTTGCAATATTGGAATTTACAACCTTAAAAAATGAATGGCAAGTTCAGCAAAGCTCTTTTTTAGCGCAGCCGGGGAAATGGACGATATAGTATTAAGAGTAAGTTATACTCGAATAGAAATGGTTTGAATACAGACCATTTCGTCCTGAGAGTTGAGTGTTTTGTACGAAATCCCGGTTTATCGGGATGATACCGATTACCGTTTTTGCGCCACAGGCGCCCCTTCAGGGTAAACCATTTACTGATCGGTATTTAGCGTTGGTTAAACGAGTTAGTGAAAAATTAAGTACGGTAACTGCGCCGCTGAAATTACCCTTGCAGGGCAAACAATTCACGGCAATTTAGCCTAAACGCTTAATTAGTTTCCAGTCAAATTTCCCCTGGCCAATATAGGAGTACGTTACCGTATCCATCAGCTTCGTAACAATGGAAATTCCCAATCCATGATCTTCCAGCATGTCCAGTCCGCTGAGTTGGTTAAAGTCCGACTCCTGAGTTTCTACAAAAGAAAAGGAAACTTCCACGGGATCGACCACGGTGAAGTACACGGTTCCGTCAATCACATCGCGCAATTTATATTTGTTACCAATTAAATCGCTGGGATAGGGCGGGTAGTGGCCTTTGGCAGGGAATCCCGGACCGTAGTCATAAATGGAAATAGTAAACAGATCTAAACCTAATTCAAACTGAAAGCGCACCATTTCATCCTGCGCCGCCGTTTCGGTGTGTTTGACAATATTGATGAACACTTCGTTCATTACCGCGCGCAACCGGTGGGAAAAATCCGATTTGGGATCGGTTTGCAGATAGGTACTGACCTGATGCGTAATTTCTTCGACTAATTTAGTATATTCAATTTTACACGGCACCTGAAAACGAACTAAATCTGACATAAAGCAATCTCTCTATATTTGAAAGTCCATGGGAAATTCAATGATAAAGCGCATCCATTTGCCGAATTCCGACTCTGCCTCGATGCTGCCATTATGTAAAAGAATGATATTCTTTACAGCATACAATCCGATACCCACATTGTATTTTTCTTTGGTGTTGTGAAAGCGGGAAAATTTTTCAAATATTTTATGCAGCTTCTCTCTTTCGATGCCGGAGCCGTAATTAAAAATGATGATTTTCAAAAAATTTTCTTCACGCTTTATTTCCACCTCAATATCGGTGTGCGCCTCGCCGTATTGTATGGCATTCATAATCAGATTTCTGAAAACCAATTGAAAAAGCCGCTCATCGCCGTAGTAGATGTTTTTCTTTTCGGCGGCTTTCACCGCAACCTGCATTCCTTTTTGAAAGAGACGCGGTTCCATTTCCGTAATAATCGGTTCCAGGGCGTCCTGCATAATGTCAAAAATACGCCGCTCGACCTCCAGCCGCCCCTCCTCGATGAGCGACATACTGAACAGAGTTTCCACCAAACCAAATAAATTTTGCGTTAAACGGTCAATATTATCGCTGATTTCCACAATATGATCCACGGTGCCGCTCTGGGCATGTTTCTTAATAATCCGGTTGTACCCGTAAATGGACGTCAGACTGTTTTTAAATTCATGAGTAATCACGCTCAGTAAATCGCGGTAATTGGCGTTAGCCTCGTTCAGATCTTTCTGCGTATCTGAATTTTCTTTAATCAGCGCGGCCTGCGTGCCAAATAAAATTAACGCTTTTACCTGTTCCTTGGTTTTTTTATCCAGCTTATCTAAATTGGTTACAGATAAATCAATAGCCGGCATATCTTCCAAACGTTCCAGATAATCGTCCAGAATTTCCATCAGCAGCTTTTTAGGCTGCGGTTCGCTCTGGATCAGCTTCAGCCCCTTATCGTACAAGTGGCGATAGTTTCTCAGGCCGATATTAATATTGCCCAAATATTTTAATTCAACTTCTTTGATTTCTTCTTCAGTCATACTTTTCCCACTCAGCTCCTCAACATGCGCAACTCTTTAATTATTAATCTCTTTCGGCCATATTCCGTAAAAAATTAGTAAAAAGAATAAAATAGTTGTTTTGCCTTTGCCTGACCTTTTCACTCTATTCACTGTTTATCGGCTTTCGGAATCTGATTTTAACCGTTACAACTCCGCTGTTTTGCCTTAGCAAGAACGCTTTAATCATAAAGGTTTTTCCATTTTGTCCGATTTTTTCATATCTTCTCTGACAAAGTCAGAAATTTGGAAGCTGGAACCGGAAGAACCCAGTTATCCGTTTTCGGCCAGCAATTGCCGGTTCTTAATTGTTCGTCGTTAATTATACGTTTTTTGACGGTAAGAATCTGTAAATGGTTTACCCTGAAAGGGCGCCTGTGGCGCAAATAAGGTAATCGGTATCATCCCGATAAATCGGGATTTCGTACAAAACACTCAACTCTCAGGACGAAATGGGTTGTATTCAAACCATTTCTATTCGAGTATATTTAATATAGAAGATAAAAAAATGGCAAGTAAACGATTTTATCCCAACCATCCTTTGCATAAATTGTTAGCAAAGCGCATCCTGATTCTGGATGGCGCCATGGGTACGATGATCCAGCGTTATCAGCTCAAAGAGGAAGATTTTCGCGGAAGCAGATTTAAAAATTATGCCAGCGCGCTCAAAGGCAACAACGATTTATTGTGCCTGACCCAACCGCAAATCATTGGCGAAATTCACCGAGCCTATTTGGCGGCCGGCGCCGATATTATCGAAACCAATACCTTTAACGCTAACGGCGTTTCCATGCGCGATTACCAGATGAGCGATCTAGTGTACGAGATGAATCGGGCGGCGGCCCAAATCGCCCGCCAGGCGGCAGATGAATTCAGCGCTAGTAATCCGCGCAAGCCGCGTTTTGTAGCCGGGGCGCTGGGACCGACCAACCGCACGCTTTCCATGTCTTCACGCGTTGACCAGCCGGCCTTCCGCGAAGTAAGCTTTGACGAAGTGATGGAAGGTTATTACGAGCAGGTTAAAGGGCTGATGGACGGCGGCGCGGATGTGTTGTTAGTAGAAACCATTTTCGATACGCTGAACGCTAAAGCGGCCATGTATGCTATCGAACGCTGTTTTGCCGAGTGCGGTCACCGTCTGCCGGTGATGCTTTCGGTCACGGTAGTGGACAACAGCGGCCGCACCTTTATCGGTCAAACGGTGGAAGCGTTTTGGGTTTCTATGAAGCAGTATGATATTTTAAGCGTGGGGCTGAATTGCTCCATGGGACCGGAACAGATGCGGCCGCATTTGCAGGAAATCAGCTCGCTGGCGCCGGTTTATGTCAGCTTATATCCCAACGCCGGCCTGCCCAACCCTTTGGGCGAATATGATGAGTCGCCGCAACAAATGGCCGATGTTCTGGAAGAATATGCCCGCGAGGGACTGCTTAATTTTGTCGGCGGATGCTGCGGCACCACGCCCGACCATATCCGCCGTTTCGCCGAAGTGATGAAAAATATTCCGCCGCGTCTCCTGCCTGCACCCAAACATATTACGCAGTTTAGCGGACTGGAAGCGCTTTCCGTTTTGCCCTCCAGTAATTTTATTAATATTGGCGAGCGCTGTAACGTGGCCGGCTCTAAAAAATTTGCCCGCCTGATCCGCGAAGAGAATTTTGAAGAAGCCTTGCAGGTGGCACGGACGCAAGTGGAAAACGGCGCTCAAATTTTAGATATCAATATGGATGACGCTATGATTGACGGCCAGCAGGCCATGGTGCGTTTTTTAAATTTACTGATTAGTGAACCGGACATTGCCCGGGTTCCGGTCATGCTGGATTCATCCAAATGGTCGGTAATTTCCGCCGGGCTGAAATGCCTGGCCGGTAAAAGCGTCATTAATTCCATTAGTTTAAAGGAAGGCGAACAGGTTTTTAAGGAGCATGCCCGCGAAGCCATGCGCTTCGGCGCAGCGGTTTTGGTGATGGCTTTTGACGAACAGGGGCAGGCCGATACGCTGCAGCGCCGCGTGGAAATCTGCCGTAGGGCATTTAAAATTATTACTGAAGAACTGGACTTCCCGCCTGAAGATATCATCTGCGATCCCAATATTTTTGCCGTGGGAACCGGCATAAAAGAACATAATACTTACGCCCTTGATTTTATCGAAGCCACGCGGCAAATCAAAGCCGCCCTGCCCCATGTAAAAATCAGCGGAGGCGTGAGCAATCTTTCCTTTTCTTTCCGCGGCAACAACCTGATTCGCGAGGCCATGCATTCGGCCTTTCTGTACCACGCTATTCAGGCAGGCATGGATATGGGCATCGTTAATGCGGGGCAGATTACCGTGTACGATGAAATCCCCAAAGAATTGCTGCAGGCTGTGGAAGATGTTTTATTTAACCGCCATCCGGAGGCTACCGAACGATTAGTAGAACTTGCTTCCTCGGTTAAACAAAGCGCCGGTTCACAGGCCGGGGACGAACGCTGGCGCGACAAACCGGTAGAAGAACGGCTGGAACAGGCGTTGATTAAGGGCATCCTTACACACATTGAAGAAGACGTAGAAGAGGCGCGTCAAAAATACGACGATCCCCTGAAGGTAATCGAAGGTCCGTTAATGACCGGGATGAACAGAGTAGGCGAGTTGTTTGGCTCCGGACAAATGTTTTTGCCGCAAGTGGTGAAATCGGCGCGCACTATGAAAAAAGCGGTTTCCTATCTGGCGCCTTATCTGGAAGCCCAGCAGCAAACGGCGCAGGTGCGGCGCCGCGGTAAAGTGCTTTTGGCTACCGTAAAAGGCGATGTGCACGACATTGGTAAAAATATTGTCGGCATTGTACTGAGCTGTAATAATTACCAGATCATCGATTTGGGCGTAATGACGCCAACCGAAAAGATCGTTCAAACGGCTCTGCGGGAACAGGTTGATATCATAGGCCTGAGCGGTTTAATTACCCCTTCGCTGGAAGAGATGGAACATGTGGCCGCCGAGTTAGAACGGCTGAATGTTAAAACACCGCTGCTCATTGGCGGCGCCGCTACGTCGGAAAAACATACGGCGCTGAAAATTATTGACCGCTACCCTTCCGGCAGCGTACTGCACGTAAAAGACGCCTCGCTGGCGGTCCCGGTGGTTGCTCAACTGCTTAATCCAAAACAAAAAGAGGAACTGCTTGCGCAAACTCGTGAACGGTACACCCGTATCAGAGAAAACTACCAGCGTCAAAAAGCTGCCAAAAAGTTACTGCCCATAGAAGCCGCCCGTCAAAACCGTCTGATAGCGGATTGGCAGGAATACAGTATTACTAAACCAAACCGACCGGGCGTTACGGTTTTTAATGATATTGATCTGGAGCAGTTGATTGATTACATCGACTGGACGCCGTTTTTTACCGCTTGGCGTCTTAAGGGACGCTATCCGCAAATACTGGAAAAAGACAGCAAAAACGCCGAAGCGGCCCGCAAATTATTTAACGATGCGCAGCAAACGCTCAAAAAGCTGGCCGGCAACAAGACCTTCCGCCCGACGGCCGTTGCCGGTATTTTCCCGGCTAACAGCGTGGGCGATGATATTGAGCTATATGACGACGAACAACGCCACAGCCTGCTGGCCACAGTGCACACGTTGCGCCAGCAGACGGTTAAGGCCCATAACGGTAAAAATATGGCGCTGGCCGATTTTATAGCCACTCGGGAAAATGGCTTAGCGGATTATTTGGGTATGTTTGTTGTCAGCGTCCGCGGCGCAAAACAACTGGCCGTAACGGAAGAGAAGAGGCAGGATGATTACGAAGCCATCATGATCAAAGTGCTGGCCGACCGTCTGGCCGAGGCGTTGGCTGAATTTATCCATCAGCGCGTTCGCAAGGAAATTTGGGGCTATGCCGCAGATGAAACTCTTGCCAATGTAGAATTAATCAGCGAAAAATACCAGGGCATCCGTCCAGCGCCGGGTTACCCGGCTTGTCCGGATCATACGGAAAAGGAGACCATTTTCAACTTGCTGCAGGCCGAACAAAACACGGGCGTCCGGATAACCGAAAGCTATGCCATGGATCCGCCCTCGTCAGTATGCGGTTACTATTTCGCCCATCCCCGTTCGCAGTATTTTAAAGTCGATAAAATCGGCCGCGATCAATTGGCCGATTATGCCCGCAGAAAAGGCTGGGATATCGCGCGCGCGGAACGCTGGCTGACGCCCATTTTGGAATATTGAGTAATGGCGCAGCGTAACTCTCCGGAGCCGGTGCGTAGCGCAACGCTCTGAGTTGCGACGCAAGGCGGAGACTCGCACTACCATTTTCATCTTCAAAATTCCTTCAGAATTGCTTTGTATCTTTTATTAACATTAGATTGCGTCTAAGCTAAGTAATCAGAAAGTTTGCATGCAAGATGAATATTCTTATCATCGAAGATGAAAAAGAACTGGCCGACTCGATGGCCGCCTTTTTAAAAGAGAGCGACTACCGCTGCGACGCAGTGTATAATTACGCTCAGGCCATGGAAAAAATTAATATCTATCAATACGATTGCATCATCGTCGATATCATGCTGCCCGATGGGAACGGGCTGGAACTGGTGCGGACCTTAAAGAAAAATCATTCCGACAGCGGAGTGATCATCGTTTCTGCTAAAAATGCGCTGGACGATAAAATCCACGGACTGGACATCGGCGCAGACGATTATCTGACCAAGCCCTTTCATCTGCCGGAATTGAGCGCGCGCATCAAATCCATTATCCGGCGGCGTAAGTTTGACGGCGAGCAGGAAGTAATTTTTAATGAAATCCGTCTGCTGCCCGATACGCGACTGGTTTTTGTAAAAGAACAGCAATTAGAATTAACACGCAAAGAATACGATTTGCTGCTTTATTTTATCAGCAACCGCAACCGTACTTTAACGCGCGAAGCCATTGCCGAGCATTTGTTGGGCGAACAGGCGGATATGTTAAATTCGTTTGACTTTATTTATACGCACGTAAAAAATTTACGTAAAAAGATAATCAACTCTGGCGGCGGAGATTATGTGCGCACGGTTTACGCCATCGGTTATCGTTTTGGAGGAAAATGAAGCTTTTAAAAACCATCAGTATCTATTTTATTTTGTCATCTGCGCTAATTTTTATTCTGGGTAGCGTCAGCACTTATTTAGTCTTAAAAGCGCTAATTATCGAAGAAGTACGCGAAACTCTGGAAGCCGAAAAGAAAAATATACTTGAGCAGATTCAGCTTACCGGCCTGCCGCAGGATCATTTAGAATCCGGAAACATTGAAATTACGCGCATCTCCGATTCGGTTACCATTCAAGATTCTTTTAAGGACACCCTGCTTTTCGCTCCGGAAGAACAGGAACTGGTACCGTTTACGCAACTGCAATTTAATGCGCATGTGGGCGATAAAAATTACCGAATCAGCCTGCGCCGTTCGCTGATTGAAAAAGATGATGTGGCGCTGGGCATTACCGTAATGATGATGGTTATTTTTGTAACCATGATTTTGCTGCTGAATGCCATCAATTACTGGAGCGACCGGCGCTTGTGGAAGCCCTTCTATATGGCGTTAAATAAATTGGAAAAATTTAATCTAAACAGTCGCACGGCGCTAAATTTACCTGCCGAAAAGATCGACGAATTTAATCAACTTAACAGAACCTTAAATAATATGGCTGCCAAATTGCAGGATGATTACCATACACTAAAAGAGTTCAGCGAAAACGCCGCCCACGAAATGCAAACGCCGTTAGCTGTAATTCGCTCAAAGCTGGATATGCTGATCCAGGATCGAACATTGTCTGCGGAACAGATGCAAACCATTCAGTCACTATACCATGCGGTTAATCGGCTGGCGCGTCTGAATCAGTCGCTTAATCTGCTTACTAAAATAGAGAATCGGGAGTTTGATGAAAGGCAACGCATTGATTTTAACGCGCTGATTGAACAGCAATTGGAAAATCTGGACGAATTAATACAAATGAGTCAATTAAAAGTTACAACCCGCCTTAAGGACCGCTTTGTTATGGATTTTAATCCCTTTATGGCCGAAACACTGCTTTCCAATCTGCTGATCAATGCCGTAAAGCACAACCTGGTACAAGGTTATATAGAAATCGAAACCACATCAAGATCAATCACTATTGCTAACAGCGGTCCGCCATTGCAATATGAACCCCAAGAACTATTTGCACGATTTAAAAAGGATCGTCCGGCGCCGGATTCGCCGGGATTGGGCCTGTCCATTGTGCAATCCATCTGCCGGCAGAAGGGGCTGAATATTGATTATGCATATGCACGCGGAAAACATACGATTACAATTCATAATTACGAGCAACGTTAAGTAGATCATCTCTCTGATTTTATTAGCCATACAAAAGTATTGCCGTAATTATTTTTTGTGGTTCTTTTGAGCTTTGAGTGGGTAAAGATCATAATGAATCAAATGATATCCATCTCATTTTTCTTCCTTTAGATGGCGCCACAAAGTGGATGTGCCGATTCCCAGCGCTTTTGCCGCCTTGGTTTGATTATGATCGTAACGTTTCAATACAAACCGGATATATTTCTCCTGCAACGTCTTCAATTCCATAACAGGCAGGTGCTGTAAAAGCGAATCAACATTTTCCGTATGCTCATCCAAAATAAAAGAAATAAAAGTTAAGTCTAAAACAGAATTGTCATTTAAAATTACCGCTCGTTCCATAACATTTTTTAACTCTCGTATATTCCCTTTCCAAGTGTAATTCATTAGAACGTTCAAAGCGTCATTACTTATTTTTGGTTTAATTTTTCCGGTTTTATGCGCAATAACCTGTAAGAAATGTTCCGCCAACAGCGGAATATCTTCACGTCGTTTTCGTAAAGGCGGCACTTTTATGGGAATGATATTCAGCCGGTAATAAAGATCCTCGCGGAATTTCTCTTGCGCAACCATTTCTTTAAGGTCGCGGTTTGTCGCTACGATAACTCTGATGTCCACTTTTTGTATCCGCTCGCCGCCTACCCGCTTGACCTCTTTGTTTTCCAGAGTGCGTAATAACTTTTTTTGAATACTCCGGGGCATCTCGCCAATCTCATCCAAAAAGATGGTGCCGCCGTCTGCTAATTCAAAGCTGCCCCGGTGCAGTTTTTTGGCGTCGGTAAAAGCGCCCGGTTCGTGGCCAAACAGTTCGCTCTCAATAAGGTTCTCCGGCAGAGCCGCACAATTACAAATAATCATCGGTTTGTCGGCCCGGGCAGAAAGGCGATGGATCTCTCCGGCCAAAATTTCCTTTCCGGTTCCGCTTTCACCCAATAATAGAATGGTCGAATCGGTGGGGGAGACCTTTTGAATTATCTCTAACGTTTGGTTAAATGCCGGGCTTTGTCCTATTAGCTGTTTTTCATTCTGCCTGTTTTGCAGGATAGCGCTAAGCTTTTTATTTTCGTCGGTCAGCTCAAGAGTACGGTATAAATTTTTGATTATAAGCCGGATGGCTTCCGGAGTGAACGGTTTTTCGATATAATCGAATACGCCTAATTTTAATGCTTTTAAAGCAGAATCGTAGGAAGCAAATCCGGTCATCACAACAAATTCCGTTTGCGGCGCTTCGTCTTTTATCTTTTCTATCAGCTTTATCCCATTGATCGGTTTCATCTTAAAATCTGTGATCACAATATCAAAGCGCTGCTTCCTACACAACTCGATTGCCTGCAAAGGCGATTGAGTTGATTCGATTTGTAAATCGAAACCGGCCAAGGATTGCTTAATAGCTCCGAGAATATCCGGCTCATCGTCCACAATAAGCAATCGCCTGTTCACACTAGATTTCCCTTCTCAGTTTGATGATAAAGGTAGTTCCTTCCATCGGTTTCGACTGTACTGAAATCTGCCCCTGATGGCTGCGAATAATTTCGTAAGATAGAAACAGCCCCAGACCGGTGCCGTTTTCTTTAGTGGAATAAAATGGTTCAAATATTTTATTCAGATCTTCGGCAACAATGCCCGACCCGCTGTCAATTATCTTAATCCATACGTATTTTATCTTTTCACTGATTTTGAAAAGGAGGGTTCCGCCGTCGGGCATGGCGTCGATGGCGTTTTGTGTTAAATTATTAAAAACCCGTTCAAAATGGAAGGCGTCCAGCAAAACAAAATCATTTTTCAGAGAAGATTCGACGCGGAAATCAATTTGGCGTTCTTCTATCTCTTTCCTGTATGTTTGGGCGCAATTTATAATAAGTTCAGATAAATGTACCGGTTTGCGCTCAATTTTACTGTGCCTGGTATAATCGACCAGATCTTTAATAGTATTACGTGCGCGCACCGTATTACGAAGGATTTTTTCCAGATTATCTTTAACCAACTTGTTTTTTGCTTTTTCCTGGATTAGCCGGGCGTACATTAAAATGGAGGCCAGCGGATTATTGAGTTCGTGCGCAATACTGCCCGCCAGCCGCCCCACCGAGGCCATGCGTTCCGATTCTTGTATTTGCTTTTCCAAATCAACCGAATGCTTTACCGCCAGTTTAATTTTCTTTTCCAGATCTATATTCATCGAAGTAATTTTTTGCTCATTATTCTCTATACGATCTAACATAGAATTTAGAGTATACGCTACCTGCTCAAACTCATCGGATGTTTTCATATTAATCCGGAAAGAATGATCTCCGCGGCTGATGCGTCGTATTCCCTGAGATATAAAATCCAGCGGTTTTAAAATCTGTTTGGTTAGCAGAAAGACGCCCAGGATACCGATCAAAAAAGTAAACAGGCTGACCTGCAGGATAGAATTAATGGTAGGACGTAAATCTTTATCTAAAAGACGCGCCTCTTTCCCTCTCGAGGTCAGCATTACCAAGTCGCCAATCTTATATTCTCCGATGCGAATGGGATAGGCATAGTAAAGCGTATCGCACCATTCAAAAGTTATTAAATCTTGCTGATTCTTATTGATTCGTTCATAAACGGAGCTTTCGGCTAAACGGCCCAAATGAAAAAAATTTGAATTGGCTACAATCCTTTTTATCCGGGAATCAATAGCCATTACTTCGATAGGCTCAAGTTCTGTATGTAAAAAGGACACCGCATAATTCAACTGTAGATCGTCTTTATTGAGCAACGCTTCGCGCATAGCTTTCGAATTATTATGCAATAACTGCTTAAGCCTTGTATGATATTTCTGCGCAAAAATCACTTCATTCTGCTTCAAAATCATTGAAGCTCCGCTGATAATGGTCAGCGCCCATAACCCCAGAATGGCTATAGTTATCTTAAAACGCAGGTTAATGTTTATTTTCACGTTCGTCTACAAATTGTTTTATTTTTTTTACAGCGTCGTATAAACTATCGTTTGCGGGATAGAAATAATCGAAATAACTATTTTTAATCCTCATTCCCAACAGCGCTTTTTGAATTTTCCGAACTAATTTCCGATCTAAAGAATTGTTGTACGCAATACAAAAATTTGAAATGCTTTCTGATATGGATAAATAACGCAAGCCGAATTTTTTATATTTATCCGCTATCTTTTTCCGCACGCTTCCCGCATTATAGCGACCGTTTAACACGCTTAGAACCACGCGGTTATGATGTTTTAAATAGACCCGCTTAGATAAATCGTTCAAACAAAGCCCGGCTTTAAGAATCATATATTTTGGATAAAGCGTACTGGAAGTGGATAAAGGCGAACCAAAGGCAAAAGTTTTTCCCTTCAGGTCTGTTATTTTATGAATTTCCGAATCATCTCTGGTGATTATCACGGAGTGATAGTGAGGATTTCTTTCGAATTGCACTTCGGCTATCACGTGAAATGTCGCCTTTTTATTAGCCAGTAAAAAAGTTGTGCCGCTTAGAAATGCCAGATCAACTTTACCTTTGGCAATGTCCGCTATCGTTTGCCGGTATTCAGGCGGAACCACTAATTCAAATTCCAGACCCGTGCTTGCGGAAAGGGAATCTAAAAAAGGACGAAATTCCCTGTACATAAAATCCGGGTTTTCCAAAGGAATGGCCTCAAACCGCAGCGCCTGCCCGTTTGTCCCCGTAGCAAACAGCAATAGGACAACTATGCTGTAAACAGTAATTCCAAATGCGCCATACATATTTGGTATTACATTAAAAAAACGCGTAATTAATTTAGAATGCCGTTTAATAATAAACAAATGGAATAATCCTTTCAAAGTAACGCCTCCGTTGCTGTGGGTTTACTTTTATTATCCGGCAGATTAATGACGCCACAAGCTTGTTGATTAGATTCATGGCTATTGCAAAGCGGGATTTATAACAAAATAACGTACAACCTAAGCGCGGCGTTTTCGCCGCGCCGGGCAAGCCTTTCAGGAATATATTTTTTTTGATAAAGTTTTACCTAAATTTCTAAAGCAAAAAAATTGAAAGGCATCCTAAGTTATTGTAAATTA
>CAZIBE010000035.1:0-34128 GCA_964536685.1 uncultured Calditrichaceae bacterium
CTTAGGACGCCTTTCAATTTTTTTACTTTAGAAATTTAGGTAGTACTTTAAATCTACAAGCAAGATAAAGCGTAGAATAGAAAAAAGGTCGTGGATTTTGGAAGTCAATAAATTCCCCATGATAGACGAAAAGCGGCAAAAACCCTCACCCAAAAAAGCAACCGCAAAAGAAATACCTCTTCCCACATTATCTCTTGCTATTCACTAAAAAATTTAATACTCTTTTCACAGCAACAATTAAAATTCAGGTGGAATATTTTGGATAAAGGGATAATCGTTATGGATCAGAAGCATCAGGATTTCTACAAGAAAATCCGTAGTCAAATAAATACTTACCTGCAAAATAAACATTTTAAATACGGCCATCTGCTACTGTTGGCGCCCGACTTTTTTCATCTGATGGTAAAATTAACGCTGGACCCACGCGTGCCAAAGGAGAAAAAGGTCAAATTAGTGGCGGCTATCGCCTATTTCATCAGCCCGCTGGATTTTATTCCCGAAGCGATTTTAGGGCCTATCGGCTATATGGATGATCTGGCCATTGCCGCCTATGTACTCAACGATTTCGTCAATCACGGCGACCTGGATATTTTATACGAACACTGGGCCGGAGAAGGCGATGTTTTGGCATATATCCAAAATATTTTAACGGTGGCCGACCACTACTTTGGACAGGGCTTGTGGGAACGCATCAAACAGAAAGTGGCCAATGAAAGCGAATAGCGCTTCGGTCAGGTGTTTTTGATGAAATACTCGTCTCCGTTTTCCCTGGAAGAGAGGGCCGCCCTGCACCGGCAAATCGATACGCCGGCTTTACTCATTGCCGAACCGCGCCTGCAAAACAATCTCCGCGCCATGCAGCGCTTAGCCGGGCAAAACAAGGTACGCCTGCGTCCGCATATCAAAACACACAAATCGGTTGAGCTGGCCCGCCGACAACTGGCTGCAGGCGCCCGCGGCGTCACCGTGGCCAAGCTTAGCGAGGCCGAAGTCATGCTTAACGCCGGCATTAACGACATCTTTATCGCCAACCAAATCACTCAGCCCCGTAAAATCAAAAAACTTAAGGCGCTCGCCGAACGAGGGCATATTATTGTCGGCTTAGGCCATCCTGCGCAGATAGGGCTTTTATCCGCTGAGTTTTCCGGGGCACAAAAGCCGCTGAATGTGCGTCTCGAAATAGACAGTGGATTGCGGCGCTGCGGAGTGCCGGCCAATGCGGCCTTGATTGAACTGGCGCGGGAAGTGCAACGCCGTTCGTGGCTTAATCTGGAAGGCATTTTTACCCACGCCGGCCAGGTTTACGGCGTACACGATCGTGCCCGGGCTGAGCAAATCGGACAGGCCGAAGGACAAATCATGGCGCACGCCAAAGCTTTGCTCGTCAAGCAGGGAATTTCCATCCAAACTGTCAGCGTCGGCTCCACGCCTACCGTCCCTTTTTCCGCGCAGAATCCGGATGTTAACGAAATCCGCCCCGGCAATTACCTCTTCAACGACGCCATGCAAATGCACATCCATCAAACGCCAATGGAATCGTGCAGTTTGTTTGTGCTAAGCACCGTGATTTCCCGTCCGGCGGCGGATCGCCTGATCATCGACGCCGGCAGTAAAGCTTTGCACACAGACGGCCAATCGCTGACCGGCCGTTTCGGGCTGGTTTTGGACGTCGATGGCGCCGTGGAACGTTTATCGGAAGAACACGGCATACTTACAATCAATCCGCAGGAAGACATAACCATTGGACAACCATTGTTAATCATTCCCAATCACGCCTGCGCCGTGGTCAATTTGTTTGATTATTACTGGTTAGTGGAAGAAAACTTACAACTGAGTAAAACTGCCATTTCGGCCCGGGGAAAAAGCCAGTGAAGGCGCTCTATAAAAAAATGCTGCTCATTTTGCTGCTATTTGTTGCTGTTACCGTTGTCAGCGGCATTTTCATTTACCGCACTTACGCCAATCTAAATGAGGCTATCGTGCGGCGCACCGCTCTGCTGTTAGGGCGGGCTGTGGAAGACGCGCTTTCCAACAGCGCCGATAAAAACCTGGAGAGTTTAACCGCTTCCGAAAAAAAGCGCCTGCGTACGCTTATGCATTCCATGGCCGGCCAAAAGGGCAGTATTATTCACATTCTGCTAATAAATTCTAAAATGAAGATTTTATTGAGCAGCGATCGCTCGGTAGAAGGACAAACCTACAAATCCCCGCAGGAATTGCAAAAATTTACCGGACGTGAGCCGGCCGTACTGCATAAAACCTGGCCCGGAGACGTGAAAGTGCTGGATGTGATCATTCCCTTACAAAACAGCGCTGGCGAAGTGTTCGGTTACCTGCGGCTGGTGTTATCGCACAAAGCATTGTTCAATATTTACAAAGACCTGTCCTATATCTTTATCCCGATTGTACTTTTATTTGGTCTGCTGTTGGCCTTGAGTTTTTATCTGGCTTCGCGCGCCTATCAGGCGCCGTTGGAATCGGTCAAAGAAATGGTCAGCAGTCTGAATAAGGGTGATTACTCTTACCGCATTCAGTATTCCCAAAGAGATGAATTTACTGATACGTTTTCGCAACTGAATAAAACCATAGAAAAAGTGGGCGTACTGAACGAAAGCTACAAAAAGGCGCGTAAACGCATCAGCACCATGCTCAAAGCCGTCGATGAAAGTTTGGTCATGTTGGATAAAGAAGGCCGCGTATTGATTTACAACGACCGCGCCGCCGAATTGTTTGCCTGTCCGGCGGACAGCGATTTTGCCGACTATTTCACGAAAATTTTTCACCATAACCGCGAATTGCGTTATTATTTACAGCGCCGGCTGGAAGCTAAAGCGCCCGTAGAAAACAAGGAAATCAGCGTTTGGCTGCCGGACGGCCGGGATTTGCTGTTAGGCGTTCAATCACAGATTTTTAAGGAAGAAAATAAAGTTAGCGGCATACTAATTTCCTTTAAGGATGTGCGCATGTTGAATGAATTACAGAACAACCTGCAGCGTTCCATGAAATTCGGCGTAATCGCCCAGCTGGCTTCTTCCATCAGCCACGAAATAAAAAACCCTTTATCGGCTATGGCTATACACGCGGAAGTTCTGAACAATCGTCTGCGGAAGATGGAAGCTCCGGGCGGAGACAAGCTGCAGAATTCTTTGGACGTGCTGCAAAACGAAATCAAACGTCTGAACCGTATCATCCATCAGTTTTTTACATTAGCCCGCTCTCCGCGCAGCGATTTATCGCTAATCAACATCAATCCGGTAATTAGCGACGTGCTGTTTTTGGTGCAGCAGGAATCCATTGAACGCAATATTCGTCTCGAAAAACAATTAGCAGATAATCTGGATTTTATTTACGGCGATCCCGATCAGCTTAAGCAGGTGCTGCTGAATCTGCTGCTGAACGCTTTCCATGCCATCGACAAGGACGGACTGGTGCTGGTGCGCAGTAAACAGGAGCATAACCGCATTTTAGTGGAAATTCAGGACAACGGCTGCGGGATGTCGGCCGAAGTGCAGAAAAAAATATTCGCCCTTTATTTTACTACTAAAAAGGACGGCGGCGGCATCGGCCTGGCGGTTTCCAAGCGCATCGTCGAGGCTCACGAAGGACGTATTACATTTGAGAGCGTCGAGGGCCAGGGAACGCGTTTTGTGCTGGATTTCCCACGTAAAGATAAAACCACCCAGACCAACATTCCGGCGCTGCGCAAATCCTGAAGATAGATGATAATTGATCGGTGTATGTTGGATATTGATTATTCAACGCCTATTATTAGAAATAAACCCTTGGCTTTTCACATACGAAAGAATCTATCCAAGCGCTAAATGCGTTTATTCTAACAAAATATTTAAAATATTGATTCTGTCTTTTGCTCAGCAAATTTTCATTTTAAAAAACCTTTGAAAAAATCCATCTGTGCACAGTCATATATGTTCCATTTTAATTAATGGTATGTAAACGCATAAAAAAACAGTCGCCCTAAATTCAAGTTATTTTTAAAGTTATGCCCACGGCTCCCCTCTCCCAAACTTGGGAGAAGGGACGGCCACAAAAGTGGCGGCTTTCGCCGGGAAGAGGGTAAACAAAACTTAATTTTTCAAAGGTTTCTTTAATTTATTTTCGATAGTTAACCCTCTCCCCTGGCATACAACCGCTTTTTTGTAATGCCGGCCACTACGCCGGCAAGAAAAATCAAACCGATTAAATTGGGTACGGCCATTAAAGCGTTGCCGATGTTGCCCACGCTCCAGATGATATTCAAATAGTTAAAACTCTTTCCGGCCAGCGGCGTGAGAATAGCGCCGAAAAATAAAAAGGCGATAAATGTGTATCGGTAGGGTTTGATCACCCTAATCCCACCCAGATATTCAATGCACTTTTCGCCGTAATAAGACCAACCCAGCAGCGTTGTGTAGCCGAATAAAAAGGAAGAAAAAGCGATTATAAAACCGCCGACGCCAAAAGGGATCACCGAATTAAAGGCTTTTTGGGTCACTAAAATACTGGTGATATTATTAGCCGCCTGAACACCCTGCCAGGACTGTGTCTGCATATACGCGCCGGTCAGAACGATAGAAAGGGTGGTCATGGTATTCACGACGATGGTGTCGATAAAAACGCCGGTCATGGCAATCAATCCGTTAGTGGTCGGTTCATCGCTGGCCGAGGCGCCCTGAGCGATAGCCGCCGAGCCCAGGCCGGCTTCGTTGGAAAGCAGTCCGCGGCTGATGCCGCTTTGTACGGCCAATCCTACCGAAGCGCCCACTAAAGGCTGAAAACCCAAAGCGGACTTAAAAATTAAAATGAAGGCTGCGGGAATTTTATCAAAATTAGCAATTATGATTATCAGAGCCGCCGTGATGTAAAAAACAATCATAAAAGGCACCAAACGCTCGGAAACCCGGCCAATCTTTTTAATGCCGCCGATGATAACCATACCCACTAAAAGGGCGATAATGCCGCCGAAAATATAGTAATAAGCGGCCGGCGCCTGTTGCCCGGCTGCGCCGCCGTGGAACCAGCGATTAACGCTGTTAGCCAGTGAGATGGTCATGGAATTGGACTGCGCCATATTGCCCGTACCAATCAGGCAGGCAATGGCGCCAAACAGCGCAAAGGCCGCCCCCAGCCAGCGACCCAGTTTTTTATTTTTTAAACCGTTTTTCAAATAGTACATGGGGCCGCCGGCCATGGTAAAATTTGGCGCCACTTCGCGGTATTGCACGCCCAAAAAGCCTTCGGCGTATTTGGTGGCCATGCCAAACAATCCGGCCAGCCACATGTACAGCGGCGCGCCCGGTCCGCCGATAGCAATGGCCGTGCCCACGCCGGCAATATTTCCGTTTCCTACGGTAGCAGCCAAAGCGGTCATCAGAGCGGCAAAGGGCGAAATGTCTCCCTGGCCTTCTTCGGAGCGGCTTTCCTTTTTAAAAATCAGTTTTAGCGAGGTCCAGAAGCGCCGGAACTGAATGCCGCGCGTGCGCAAAGTAAGATAAAGATGCGTTCCGATTAACAGCGCAATCATGGCCGGTCCCCACAAAACCAGCTCCAGATCGGTAGTCCACTGTAACAACTGATCAAAAAAGGACATGGAAGCTCCTGTGAAAAATTTTGTTTTAGTGCATCCGCATGCCGGGCATGATAAAAATTATTAACCAAACAAACCGAAAATATTCAAGAGAATCACAAAGACAACTAAGGGGATCAAATAGCGGATCAAAAATTTCCACAACCCTCTGATGCGTCCAAAACTATGGCTGCCCTGTTCCATCTCAGCGGAGGCATTATCGGCGCCCCAAATCCAGCCCACAAAAACCGACAGCAGCAGAGCGCCCAGCGCCAGGGAGAGATCGCCGAAGATAAAACTCATGTGGCTTAAAAAATCCGGGGAAGTAAAACGCTGGGAAATCCACCCAAAATTGCTGAAGAAATTTGACGCACCCTGCGACAGAGCCGACGGAATGCCTAGCAGAAAGGCCACAAAAGCTATAATCCAAACTATCTTTTTACGGGCAATCTTTTTTTCATCCACAAAAAAAGCAACCGGCACTTCCAAAAGGGAGATGGTAGATGTAAGCGCCGCCACCGATAGCAGCAGGAAGAACAAGGCGCCGACAATCATGCCGCCGGGCATGCGGGCAAACAGTTCCGGCAGAACCACAAACACCAGCTTGGGACCGGCCGAGGGGCTCTGCCCCATGGCAAACAGCGCCGGAAAGATAATCAATCCGGCCATAATGGCAATCAGCGTATCGAACAGGGCTACAAAAAAACCGGAGGTCATGATATTCTCTGTTTTGGGCATATAGCTGCCATAGGTGATCATCAGGCCCATGCCCAGGCTGAGGGAAAAGAAGGCCTGTCCCATAGCCGCCAATAAAACCTTACCGGTAATCTTACTGAAATCCGGCTTCAGATAAAACTCCAGTCCCTCCGAGGCGCCTTTCAGGGATACGGCATAAATAATGATGGCCAGCATCAGTAAAAATAAAAAGGGCATTAGAATTTTTGACCAGCGTTCGATACCGCCGGAGACACCGCCGTGTACAATAAAGGCTGTAATAAAAATAAACAAGGCTAACAGAAGCAGCACTAACACCGGATCGGCGATAAAGGTATTAAATCCGCCCGGCTGTCCGGCCAGCATCTTGAAAATATAGCCCACTGTCCAGCCGGCAATTACGCCATAAAACGACAGGATGCCCAGGCCGGTCAGCACACCCAGATAGCCCACGCCTTTCCATGGCGAACGGGGCTTAATGGCTTCGATGGCGCCCACGGGATTTTTATGCACATAGCGTCCTAACGCCAGTTCGGCATACATATACGGCAAACCAATGATGACAACAAACAACAGGTAAACCAGCACAAAGGCGCCGCCGCCGTTTTCACCGGCGACATAGGGAAAACGCCAGATGTTCCCCAAACCGATTGCCGAGCCGGCCGCCGCTAAAATAAAACCGATTTTAGATCCCCATTGTCCTCTTTGCGTATCCATGAAATACTCCCACTTGCTATTTACTCAACCGGATGATCTGTAGTAAAGGAAAGAGATGAATATAATTAAAATTAAAAAACGGCCAAAATAAAAATCATAGGGAACGGTTCAGCGCAGATAACTCGTGTTTAAACTTTGAACTCGTTCCTTATCCACGGATAAGAATATAAAAGACGCCTCATTGGCAAAACCGACTGTTTCTCAGCGGCAACGGTGGGCCGGGGAATATCATCATTTTAAGTTCCATTTACGTTTAACGATAGACTCAATCCGCGCTTACCGCCCAGGCAACAAACACTCACGGTGCGCACCGTTTTCGGCATCCAAGAGTTGAAGCTGTTCTTAGGCCGGTTAATAGTCTCTGCAAAAATTTTGAATATACGGCAATCGCTAAAATTAATTTTAACAGCTTCATACCGTTCGTTTCTTTACGGTTGCCCGAACGCCCTTCTTTTTAAACGGGTGGAACTCCTGAATAAAACTGCCCAGCCCCTCGTTGCAGTTACGGCACATATCGATACTTTGGCGGTCGGTCACTAATCGCGTGCGAAAAGCCTCAAACGCTTCTCCGCGCCAAATATCGTCCAAATCCTCCACAGTAGTAATGTTGCCCATTTCATATTCGCCGTTTTTGTCAAAACAGCAGGGCACCACCGAACCGTCCCAGTTGATCAGCGTGGAAAGCCAGGGACGCGGGCAGGCGGTTTTACGGCTGTTTTTGACTTCAAAATGCTGTTCGTCAAAATGGTAGCGGCGGTATTTGTCGTTTTGCGGCAGCCACATTTTAGCCTCTTCCGGCGTACGCACTTCGATATTTTTAATGAGCAGGCGATCTACTCCTACCTCGCGGGCCAGTTTTTTGATAGCCGGCAGTTCGTGCTCGTTGTGCTTCATCACCAAAAACTGCCAGGCGATTAGCGGCGTTTTGCTTTTTAATTCATTTTTGATCTGCATGAAGCGGCGCGAGCCTTCCACTACTTTTTCCAGCGATCCTTTTACGCGGTACGTTTCATAGGTATCCTGCGTTACGCCGTCGATGGAAACGATCATGCTGTCCAGCCCGGAAGCGATGGTGTCGCGGATGTTTTGTTCGCTAAAATAGTGCGCGTTGGTGCTGGTGGTGCAATAGATGTTTTTTCCTTTAGCCAGACGGATAAATTCCAAAAAATCTTTATTGAGATACGGTTCACCCTGATGGTATAGCAGCAAAAAGAAGATGTCTTTACCCATTTTATCTAAAATTTGCCGGAAAGTGTCCAGCGACATTTTCCCGGGCGCCCGCGTCATTTCACCGTTGCCGGTAGTGCACAGCGGACAGCGCAGATTACAGAGATTGGTGGGTTCGATGGTCAGCACCGGCGGACGCCCCCACAGAATATTCTTTTGCAGCAGCGCCGAAAGCAGTAGCGAACTGCCGGTTTTCAGCAAATTGCTCAGACGGCGCTGAGTAAGGGAACGGATTAGATTACGGATAATAAGTTCATTATTTATTAAAATCATAGATTAAGTTCTTTTAAATTTATATGAATTGCCGACAGACAGCATATTTTTTGGCTCAAAATCTTACAAAATTTAAGGATTTGCGGATCAATTGCAAAAGGTTTTAATCAAACTAATTCACCGTTAGTTTGATTCACTTGTGAGGATCTTTAAAGTTCAGCCCCATAGCTCTTGTAATTAATCAGCCATACATCTAAATTATGCCGCTATTATATTTAAGAGATGAATATGCACATATTATTACTCCTGTTTTTAATTTTAAGCGTTTTTTATTTGTTGGTAGTGATTTTAGTGGAGCTCTCCTTTTTTCGGTTGAAATCCATGCCATGGAAGGGCGGCGAAGCGTCCACGGTTTCCATTGTAATCGCCGCTAAAAACGAATCGGGCCGTTTGCAGCCCATTTTAAAATCGCTGCAACAGCTGGACTATCCGCCGGACAAATTCGAAGTCATCTTTGTGGACGACGCTTCCACCGACGATACGCCGCATATTTTAGATCAGGCCGCTGCCGGCCAGGCCAACTGGAAAGTGCTGCGACGCACGGAACAGAGCGATAAGTTTCACGCCAAAAAGATGGCCCTGGCCGAAGGTATCGACGCAGCCAAAGGCGATATCATCTTCACTACCGACGCCGACTGCCGTGTGCCGCAATCCTGGTTAAAAAGTATGACCGTCCATTTTGACCGGCAAACGGATATGGTGTTAGGCTTTTCTCCGCTAGAAAACATCGGCGGTTTTATGGACAAATGGCTAAAATTTGACAATCTGTTCTCGGCCATTGTGGTAGCTGCGCCTACGGTTTGGGGCTTCCCCATCAGTAGTGTAGGCCGTAATATGGCCTTCCGCAAAACGGCTTATGACAACATCGGCGGCTACCGGGCGCTGACTAAATTTAAAAGCGGCGATGATATTCATTTAACCGAACGCATGCGCGACCGCAGTAAGGGTAAAATCAAATACTGCGCCGACGCCGGCTCTTTTGTTTACACGCAACCGCCCGCCACTACACGGGAGATTTTCTACCAGCAAATCCGTAAGAACAGTAAAATTCTGGATAAAAGTTTAAAATCGGCCGCTTTTTCCGTGGCGCTTTTTGCGGCCTTTTTGCTGTTTTACACGCTACCTTTGTTCGACGCCCGCTGGCTGAACATCTGGCTGATCATTACGGCCGTACGCTTGAGCCTGGAGTTTATCACCCTAACGCACGCGGCAGTTATATTTAAAACACAACAAATTATTCCGTTATTTCCGCTGATTCAAATCATTTATCCCGTTTACGTGATGATCCTCGGCGGCATCGGCTGGCTGCATCTGTACGACTGGAAATAATATGACCTCATTAATAAAAGATCGCCTGCTATTTGTAGGAAAATATCTAATCGGCCTGTCCTTGTTAGGCTGGCTGGTGTGGCGCTTCGATTTGCGCACCATTCTGCGGGCGGTGCAAGACATTACGTCGCAAACCCTACTATGGGTATTTCTTTTAGCCGCCCTGAATTTAGCTATTCAATATCGGCGCTGGCGATATCTGGTTCATGCGCATTCCGCCGATTTTAATCCTCACGATGTAATCCCGGCATTTTTTGCCGGTTTTGCCTTCCGTCTGATGATCCCGGGCGGTCATGCCGAGATTGCCAAAGTATTTTTACTGCCGGGAAAAAAGAGCGGTAAGGTGATGGCCTTTGGCATGGAAAAGTATTTCGAAGCGTATATTAAACTAATTCTACTATTAGCCGCTCTGCCCGTGGCTTTTGGTTTGCCTAAAATCCTGTTTTGGGGCATTGCCGGCGCGGGCGTTGTTTTAATTTATTTTCTGCCGCGGGTTTTGCGCAACCGCTGGCTGCGTCAGTTCGAAGAAAAAGACGTGCATTATGCAAGCTCCTTTACCGCTATCCTGTTATATACCGGTGGATTGCTGCTGGCGCTAATGCTGCAATATTATTTTCTTTTGAATGACCGTAGCACCGCCGGCATGGGTACTACCGTTATAGCAGTCATCTTTATCTGGAGTTCCGGACTGCTGCCTATTTCCATTGCCGGCATGGGTGTGCGCGAAAATGTAGCAGCCTTTTATTTATCACGCCAAGGCATTGCCGCTCCGCTGGCCGCCGGCGTAACCTTTTTAGTATTTACCTTAAATGTGCTCGTGCCGGCGGCTATCGGCTTGTTTTTCATCTACCGTAAACGGCGTCATTTGCAACAGGCCGGTACTACGCTGCAACAATCGGCTAAAAAACTATACCGTGATTTCAAGGAACGAAACAAATAGTTTGTTAACCACTCTGGATCAAAAAAGCTCTATCAGAATTGATCGACTTTTTGATAGCCCTACTCTTCAATTTCCAAATTGCGGTAAATAAAATCTGCTGGCATATTGCATCGAACGGATTCCGCAAAAGTAGTGGCTTCCCGCTATGTGAAAGCCGGAATATTAATCCGCCTAAAACGTAACCTCTATATTTTGCAGGAGAACTGGTCGGGAATATCAACCGGGCAAACGTTTACATTTGCCAATTTGATTCAGGCGCCATCATATATTTCGTTAATGACCGCTTTAGACTATTATGAAATTTCTACACAAATGCAACAAAACTTCCTTGAATCAATTGCCATAAAAAGAACTAAAAGTGTTGACATATCAGGTATATTTTTAACTACACGAAAATTGCCCGCAAACTTTATTTCGAACGCAGTGAGAAATCTTATATTCTCAATAAAAACAATAGATTTCTCGTCGCCTTGCTCCTCGCGGCAAAGGCCGTCCCGTTTTCCGCCACGGAGTGATCCCTACGGGAAAGAAACCACTTCGTGGTGGGAAAATGACAGTAAGAGACCTTTTTAGAGTGAACTCAATATTAGTTGAATTACGTTCCCCTCATTTTCCTAAAAGATTGAAAATTGAAATTCGGCGGGAAATAAAAGACTGGAATATAGAGGAAAAAATTGCATACTCACAGTTTAGTACACGACAAGTTTTATTAAAAGCCCACACACTTAAGCAAGCTTTGGATAATAAGATTGCCGCATTGATAGAACGGGGCGAAATTCGCGACGCATTTGACATTGAATTTTTTTACGACAAGGCGTTCCACTCCCATTGCTCTCCGAATCTCAAAAAGCTGATTTGCTGAAACGATTGAACGGTTTTAAACCCCGGGATTTCAAAGTTTCTTTAGGAGCTGTTTTGGAAACAGATATTCGAAAATATTATATAGAAAACCGTTTTCAATATTTATTGCAAAAGATAAATACTTCCCCTATTAACAAGAAATGATTTTTAAAAAATCATTGAATCCTTCCGATTTTATTCGAATTATCTCTTTTCTTTTCTCCCTTTTATTTCTATCTTTTAACAAAAACAAGTTAAAGCATGGAAAGATTCCCTTTTTGAAAACGATAATATCTCTGCTGTTTATCCTTTTTACACTCAATTTCAATCCGCTCGCCGGCGCCGAATTGCGCTTCATCGATTTTTTTCAGGATACCACCATGCGTGTGGACTATTATCATACCGGCAATGCCGCAGAGGAAGAATTTACCGTGGATCAGATTTACCGTTACGGCAGCTGGGCCGGCAATCCACACCATTTAATCGATGAATTTAATAATGGCAAGTATTATCTGAAAATTTACGATGTGGCCGCCAACCGCCTCATTTTCTCACGCGGTTTTAACAGTTACTTCGGCGAATATCAAACCACACGGCAGGCACTGGACGGTAACAAGCGCACCTATCATGAAAGCGTTCTGTTTCCGCTGCCCACCAGCCCATTTCTATTGGTTATAGAGGTACGCGACAAACAAAATATTTTGCGCCCGCGTTTCGTTCAAAAAATCGATCCCGCAGATTACCACATCATTCGGGAAAATCCGGCCCAAAATGCACAGCTAATAACCGTACAAAAAAAGGGCCCCGCGCACAACCATGTGGATGTGGTATTTATCAGCGAAGGTTACACCGCCGCAGAATTCGATCTGTTTAAAAAAGATTTACAGGAACGAGCCAAACTGCTTTTCACGGTAAGTCCCTATCGTGAAAGTAAAGACCGTTTTAATATTTACGGTGTGTTTTCACCCTCGCAACAAAGCGGCGTGGACGAACCCCGGCGGCGCGTTTACAGGAATACCGTTTTAAATGCCTCCTTTAACGCCTTTGATTCGCCGCGATATCTGTTAACGGAAGATAACCGCGCGCTGCGCAACCTGGCCGGTTTGGCGCCGTACGACGCCATTTTTATTATGGTAAACAGCAAACGTTACGGCGGCGGCGGTATTTATAATCAATTCGCCGTATTTACGGCCCACAGTCCGGCTACGGAGTTGGTTTTTGTTCACGAGTTTGGCCATTCCTTTGCCGGTTTGGCCGACGAGTACTACACTTCGTCCACCAGTTACAACGAATTTTATCCCAAAGGCGTTGAACCCACGGAACCCAACATTACCGCTCTGTTAGACTCCATTAAATTGAAATGGCCCAATGAAGTAAATCCCGGTAAAGCGGTTCCTACACCGTGGAATAAAGCCGCTTACGACAGCCTGAGCACGCACCGTCAATCTTTAAGAAGAAAGATACGCGATTTGGAATTTGCCTGTAAAAAAGGGGAAATGCTCCCCGTTTTACGCGACAGCATGCAAACATTGGAAGCACACTTAAGGAATTTCATCAAAAATCATCCGTTAAAAGATAAAGTGGGCTTCTTCGAAGGCGCCGGATATTCATCCAAAGGTCTGTACCGCCCCATGCTGAATTGCATGATGTTTTCCAATCGTGAAAAGCGCTTTTGCCGCGTCTGCCAGCAAGCTATTCAGCGGATGATCAATTTTTACAGTTCGGACCGCTAAGTCCGTTTGCCGGAATTAAAAAGGTATATTTTCACATAAAGGAACTCCGATGAAAAAATTATTTCTATTAACTGTGCTATTTTTATTTTTTAGCGGCGTCTCTTCGGTTTCCGCCCAGTCGTTAGGCAACCATTTCTTTCAGACGCCGGATGGCGCCCTGAAGGCCTGGGTTTTCCTGCAGGATAAGGGCCCCCAGCAAAACAGCCAATTACAGAAAGCGCAGAGCTATTTAACGCAGCGGGCTATTAAACGGAGGATGAAGGTGCGCGGCGAGGCTGTTATCGACAGCCGCGACCTGCCGCTTTACCGTCCGTATTTGCAGGAGATTAAACCGCTTGTTCAAAAAATTCGCACAAAATCCAAATGGCTGAACGCGGTTAGTGTGGAAGTATCGGCTGAACAATTAGAAGCGTTGCGCAAGTTGCCCTTTGTTAAGGAAATCCGCCCGGTCATGTGCTTCCGCCGCAACGGGCCGGAAGTTAACGAAGACAAATCCGTAAACACGAAAATAACCGCTGCCGCGAATCAATCCAATATTAATTTGGATTACGGCGCATCTTTGGATCAGGCCGCTATCATCAATGTGCCCATTTTGCACGAGCAGGGCTATTACGGACAAGGCGTGCTTATTTGTTTACTGGACGACGGTTTTAATCTGCTCAACCATCATATTACCTTCGACAGCTTAGATGTGTTGGCTACGTGGGATTTCATTAACGACGACGAGTCGGTGGACGATTCGGAATTTGAAGCCAGCGAAGGCACGCACGGCACCAAAACGCTGTCTACCATCGGCGGATACACGCCCGGCCAGCTGATCGGCGCCGCCTTTAAAGCCACCTATATTTTAGGCAAAACCGAGGTGGACGCCAGCGAAACGCCGGTGGAAGAAGATTACTGGGTGGCCGGTCTGGAATGGGCCGACAGCCTGGGCGCCGATGTGTTAAGCAGCTCGTTGGGTTACATCGACTGGTACACCTGGCAGGATATGGACGGTGAAACCGCCGTTACTACGGTGGCGGCGGATCAAGCCGTGGATAATGGCCTGCTGCTCCTGAACTCCGCCGGAAATGAAGGCTACAACGCCGACCATAACACGCTGATTGCGCCGGCCGACGGCAACAATGTTTTGGCGATAGCCGCCGTCACCAGCAGCGGAGACCGGGCTTCCTTCTCTTCGGTAGGACCCAGCGCCGACGGCCGTATTAAACCCGATTTAGCAGCCATGGGTTCGTCTTGTTATACCGCATCTTCTTACGATTCAACCGGATTCGTTTACGCCAGCGGCACATCCTTTTCATGTCCTACAGCCGCCGGAGCCGCCGCCTTGCTGCTTTGCGCCCATCCGGAATTAACGCCCTTCCAAATTCATGATGCGCTGCGCCAGACCGCTTCGCAGGCTAATGCGCCCGACAATTTACTGGGCTGGGGCATTATCGATATTGCCGGCGCTTTGGATTATATCGATGCCGCTTCAACGATGATTAGCGGGCAAGGACAAACGCCTCAAACGATTACTCTTTTTCAAAACTATCCGAATCCCTTTAATCCAAGAACAAGTATCAGATATCAGGTATCAGATGCGGCATGGGTTAATCTATCGGTGTACAATATGTTAGGACAAAAGCTAGCCACTTTGGTTTCTAAACGGCAGCCGGCGGGAACCCACCGAGTAGCATGGAATGCCAGCCGCTTTGCGAGTGGCGTGTATTATTACAACTTAACTGTTAATGGCAGGTATATTCAAACTAAAAAGATGATCCTGATCCAATAAACGCACGTCATCCCGTTTTCGGAGTGGCTTTTATTAGTACACGTTTTCCACAGATCGGGGATTGCGTTAAAGCAGGAAACTTGTTTTGCTTAAATAAGAGACTATGCTAAGTTTGACAGATAAAAAATTAACCGGGTAGGCAATTTTGACGTCCATTGTAAAAAAACGTATTGTCTTTTTAGCAGGGCTACTTTTAGTTGGCGTTCTGTTTGGTCAAAATGATACCAGCGGTTATCATAAAACAGCCGACGGCGCCTTAAAGGCCTGGATTTATTTTAAGGATAAAGGGCCTGCCGCCCGGCTGCAAAAAATAAGCGCTGAACAGCTGCTAACTCCACGCGCTTTGCAGCGTCGTGCTAAAATACATCCCGGCGCCCCGCTTACCGATTACAGCGATTATCCCGTCTACCGGCCCTATATTGATGCTATTCGTCCATTTGTTAAGCGCCTGCGCGCCGCCTCACGCTGGCTAAATGCGGTAAGCGTCAACGTCGAACGGGATTCATTGCAAAAAATCAGCTCGCAGGATTTCGTAGCTCACGTGGCTCCTGTCCATGTGTATACTTCTCATTTTCCGCAGCCGCTGCAAACGCCGACGCAAAATGCTTTATTTAAGAATAACGGTAGCGACACCTTAATTTATGGCACATCGCTGGATCAGCTTGAACAAATAGGCGTTCCTTTTTTACATCAAAAAGGTCTGAGCGGCAAGGGCGTTTTGATTTGCATGCTGGACGACGGCTTTAATTTGTGGAAACTCCATCGTACTTTTGACAGTTTGCATGTAGTAAAAACCTGGGATTTCATCAATCAGGACGAAAGCGTAGATGACAGCGAACTCAAAGCATATATCGGATGGCACGGAACCATGACGCTTTCGGCCATCGCCGGATATACGCAACGAGAATTGATCGGCCCGGCCTACGGCGCCTCTTTTTTATTGGCGCGCACAGAGTTAGACGGCGATGAAATTCAGGCGGAGGAAGATTACTGGGTCGCCGGCCTTGAATGGGCCGACAGTTTAGGCGCTGATGTGGTTAGCAGCTCCCTGGGCTATATCGATTGGTACACCTGGCAAGATATGGACGGCGCTACGGCAGTTACTACCATCGCCGCCGACCAAGCGGCAGCAAAAGGGATCGTTGTTGTAAACTCTGCCGGCAACGAAGGAGATAACCCTAACTATAACACCTTAGTTGCCCCTGCCGACGGGCGCCGCGTGTTGACCATCGGGGCGGTGGATCGTCAGGGCTATAGAGCGGGGTTTTCCTCTGTAGGACCTACAGCCGACGGACGCATAAAACCGGATGTGATGGCTATGGGCGTTGGCGTAAAATTGGCCGATTACAGAAGCGCTGAATCCTTTGCCTACGGCAACGGCACTTCTTTTTCCTGCCCCTTAACGGCCGGCAGCGTGGCTTTGCTGTTGGAAGCTTTTCCAGCGGCCACCCCGAATCAAATCATAAAAACGCTTCATGAGACGGCTTCGCAGGCCGGTAATCCTGATAAATATTACGGCTGGGGCATCGTTAATCTACAGTCCGCTTACCCCTATCTGGATTCACTGATGGCTGCCGGCGGAGAGGATAATTGGACGGCAGGCAGCGACAGCCTTAAAATCAGTCAAAATGCGCCTAATCCGGCGAGCAGTATAAACGGTTTCCGGACAACTTTTAAATACAGCGTAACCTATCCCAGTTTAGTGGAAATTCGTCTGTTTAATGTATTGGGCGAAAAAGTCTGCTGGCTGGGCGCCAGGCTGGCAGAAGGCGGCCGGGAGATTGATGTAACCACTGATTTAAGCGACTTGGCCTCCGGTATATATTTTTACCGCGTGACCTCCAGAACCTTAGGTACGGGAAATATGTTCTTCAAAACAGGCAAGTTAGTGGTGGTTCATTAAGTTGAAGTAAAATCTGTGGAGGAAATTCACCATGACCAAAAAAATATTTTTGGGGGTTTTTCTGTTATTTATATTCGCCGGGCAGTTCCTCAAGGCGCAGGATGAGCAAGCACAGTTTTTACGAAGCTTTCTTGCCGGACAATACAGCATAATCGGCCGCTGGTGCGATACCGACTCAACTTACCGCGGTACGGTTACTGTTTCAATTAAAAACGAAACCACAGCAACTCCTAAAAAATCTACTGCCTTAAATCAAAGCGCTCTGCACATTCTCCGCACTATTGGCGGCAAGACCATTGAAGCTGTCGGCCGGATCGAAAACGCCACAGCAGACAATGTTAAGGTGTTGCGTATCCGTTTTAACCAAGACGGCCAGCAATACGAGGGCACCTTTTTGATCGCCTCCGATTTGGACAACTACGCCCGTTTAAGCGGTTATATTTATCTGCAAAACGGCATGACCAAACAGCCCGGGCTGGAGGCCTGGTTCATTAGCCACAGAACAGCCCGTTAAATCTCCCTATTTGCCGACTTGCTTTTTCTCAATCCAATATTTATATTTGAACACTTGTTCAAATTTGGCTATAAACAAAAAGAAGTTCTTTATGAAAGAAAATGACGTTTGTTCGGTGGAAATCATCGACCGGAAAAAGGTCGATCGTGTAAATCAAAACTTAACCAGCTCGCAGGAAACCAGTGATATGGCCGGACTGTTTAAGGCACTGGCCGATCCCACCCGGCTGCGTATTGTACAGGCTCTGCTTTTGGAAGAATTATGCGTCTGTGATATTTCGGCGCTTGTAGACGTTTCCATTTCGGCTATCTCGCACCAGTTGCGGATATTGCGCAACATGCGTATCGTCAAATACCGCAAACAGGGCAAACAGGTGTACTATTCGCTGGATGATGAACACATTTCAGAATTACTTGAAACAGCGTTTCAGCATGTACAAGAATAAAAAAGATCAATAACCAATAACCAATTCCAATTTCCAAAGGAATTGGATTAGTTAAACCCAAAGATATTGTTAATGGATAAGATAGGTTTTGATTTGCAAGACAGATTAATCGATTTTGCTGTGCGTATTAACAGCTTTCCGAAACGCTTCCTGAGTCAAAAGCCGGCAAACATATTAAAGGACAATTATTACGAAGCGGAACTTCACCTGCTCCCAATTATGGAGAGGCGCAAGGGGCTGAACCCAATTCTGATTTTATTCATAAACTGAAAATTGTTTTAAAAGAGTTACGAGAGACCTATGTATGGATAAAAATCATTCAACGGACAAAACTGATTTCTAAGGATAAGCTCAAACCATTATTAGAAGAGAATGTTCAATTAATTGGAATTACACATCCGTCCTAAATAATGTTTTTTAATTGCCACTATCTAAAGATAGCGGCTATTCATAAAAAAAATAATGAACATAAAAAGCGACCCTTTTAATAAATAAACGAATAAAATTGTTTATTGAACATTGGATATGGAATATTGATTATTGAGAGAAAGGCACAATGGCACACCGGCATGATCACCATGTAACCGAAAGCACTTCCGGCAAGCGTTTGTTTGCCACCATGATGCTTAATTTTTTAATCACCGGTACTGAAATCACCGGCGGAATTTTATCGGGAAGCCTGTCGCTGATTTCGGACGCTTTGCACAATTTCAGCGATGGCATCGCCATCATCATCAGCTACATAGCCCTGCGCCTGAACCGCCGGCCAAAAAACGCTCATTACACATTTGGTTTAAAGCGGGCGCAAATTCTTGCGGCAATCATTAATTCCTCCACGTTAATCATCATTAGTTTTTTCCTGCTTAAAGAAGCCTATGAACGCTTTATGAATCCCCAGCCCATTACGGGCGGTCTGATGATTCTTGTAGCTTCCATCGGTCTGGCGGCCAATGTAACCGGTACGCTTTTGCTGCGTAAGGGATCCCAAAACAGTATGAATCTGCGCGCCGTGTATTTGCATTTGCTAAGCGACGCGGTCTCCAGTGTGGCGGTGATTTTAGGCGGCATGGCCATCTATTTCTATAATATTTACTGGGTCGATCCCTTGCTGACCGTACTTATTTCGCTGTACATTTTAAAGGCAAGTTACGAAGTTGCCAAAGAAGCGCTGCAGGTGATCATGATGGCCAGTCCCGAAGACATTGCGCTGGAAAAAATCGAACGCACAATTTTAAGCATTCCCCAGGTAAAGAATGTGCATCACGTACACTTATGGCGCCTTGATGAACACGATATCCATTTTGAAGCCCACGTAGAAGTGGAAGACATGCCGGTGAGTGCAACCGGCTTCATTTTAAATACAATTAAACAAGAACTGCATGACCATTTCGAAATATCGCATGTTACCGTGCAGTTTGAACAAAATCAATGCGACAAAAAAACGCTGGTCTAAAGCCTGCCGCTTTTAAAACTGTATAATGAATAACCCCGGGGACAAGTTGAAAATACCGGCTATCAGCGCCCCGGGGTATCACCAGATGGGTCATCCCAAAATCCGTCAGCCACTCCAGTAGCCAGTCGGGAGACTGCTCCGCCATTCGACGTGATCGACTGCCTGACAGTAACCCCGAACATCTAAAACAAATCAGGCTGAGATAAGTATCGCTCTCCTGTATCGTAATTCATGGTAAGCACGCGTACCGGCTTTTGCTGTTCTTGCAATAGCCGCCCCACGGCCGCCAGCGAAGCGCCTGTGGAAATTCCGGCCAAAATACCTTCCTCCCGGGCGCTGCGACGGGTAAACTCAAAAGCCAGGTCGCCTGTGATGCGCAAAACACCGTCAAGTAAGTCGGTGCGTAAAATGGAAGGCACAAACCCGGCGCCGATGCCCTGAATTTTATGTGGGCCGGGAACATTCCCGCTTAAAACGGCGGATTCATCCGGCTCCACAGCAATGATTTTAATGCCAGAAAAAGCCTTTTTCAACTCAAGCGCAATTCCGGTTATATGACCGCCCGTACCCACGCCACTCACGAAAAAGTCCAGCCCCTGCGGAAAATCCGCGATAATTTCCTGAGCCGTTGTCTGTCTGTGAATGCGCACGTTTACCGGGTTCTCAAATTGCATGGGCATCCATGAATTTGGGATTTCTGCCTGCAGCGTTTTGGCCTTTTCGACGGCGCCTGCCATTCCTTTTTCACTGGGTGTTAGTTGCAATTCCGCGCCATAGGCGGCCATTAGCCGACGGCGTTCCATGCTCATGGAATCGGGCATGACGATAATTAATCGATAGCCTTTCACGGCAGCCACAAGGGCCAAGCCTATACCGGTATTGCCGGAAGTGGGTTCAATGATAACCCCGTCTTTGGTCAACAGACCCTCTTCTTCGGCCTGTTCCACCATGGCCAATGCTATGCGGTCTTTAATGCTTCCGCCGGGATTGGTGCGTTCCAACTTTAACCAAACTTCATGTTCGGAAGGGAATAACCGGTTTAATCGCACATGGTGTGTTCCACCGATTTGACTTAAAACATTTTGAACTTTCATGATTTTTGTCCTTTCAAATGTGAAACATGATTTGTTCCTGAATCATTTTTTTAGAGCGAATTTTACTCTCGAATGTATTGTACACAATCGAGTAGGGCGTAATGCTTTCGGTTAACCAAACGTTTCCGCCGACAATGCTATCGTGCCCGATCGTAGTTTCGCCGCCTAAAATGGTCGCATTGGAATAAATGATCACATTGTCTTCGATGGTCGGATGGCGTTTGGTTTTAGCTAATTTCTTGGAAACACTCAATGCTCCCAGCGAAACGCCCTGATAAATTTTTACATTGTTGCCGATTACAGAAGTCTCGCCAATGACAATTCCCGTTCCATGATCGATGCAAAAAGAAGTCCCGATCCGAGCGCCGGGATGAATGTCAATGCCTGTTTTGTAATGGGCATATTCGGTGATCAAACGTGGCAGAACAGGCACATTACTCATGTGAAAAATGTGGGCAATGCGGTAAGCGTAAATGGCATAAAAGCCGGGATAGGCCGCAATGACTTCATCAATACTTTCCGCGGCGGGGTCGCCTTCGTAAATAGCTTTGGCGTCTGACCAAAGTAAATCAAAAATTTCGGGTAAACGATCGAAGAGAATTTCGGCAATCTGCCCGGGATTTGACTCCATGCGCTCCTTTAAAGGAAACAGTAAGCCGATCAACTCTCTGCGCAGCCGGTCGATTTTTTGCCGAATTTCTCCCGCACTCAAATATTCTTTTTGATGCGAAAAATGCGGGAAGAGCAATCCCAAAAGTTCATTCGTAAAATCTTGGGTAGCGCGTGCAGCGGGGAATGAATTTTTACGTTCCTTATGTATATCGAATAAACGATTTGCAAAAAACGAAATGTTATCCATGGTATTTTCCTTTCGGTAAAATCCGTTTAATTGGGTTATTTCCTTTTCGGAAATTTTATTTGATACGCCTATTTGCGTACTTGGCGCAAACAGATTAATGGCATAAAATCCCATGTCTAAATCCGTATCTACAAAAACAGCGGCGCCGTTTTGCAATACAAAACAGGGGAAATCGGTTATTTATTTAAATTTTGGGAAATAAAAGTTGAGCGTATTAACAACAAAAGCAACAACAAAGGGGAGCTAAAAAGGAAGGTTTAACGAAGGATTGGCGATCGGAACTTGATGGCCCGGTAAAACGATTTGTCGGCGATTGCAGAATCATATGGTGTACTCCTTTCGTGTTTCGGGCATTATAACTACAAGAAGCGCTGAAAGCAAGTTTTTTTAAAAAATCAAGTTCTTTTATTTACCGGCTTTTGATCGTTATGATCTTTGTTTGCTTCAGGGAGAAAATTTTAGGTAAAACATAGACAATTTTTTAATGTACACTAAAAGTTGTTTTCTGAAGGCCCGTGGGTGCTCAAACCTTTTACGATATTACGACTGGTCCGAATCGTTTGTGTTTCCTTTTTTCATTGAAGAAGACGGCGTTCCCAATTTTTTTAAAACGACCCAACCGGATACGAGAAAATTTGCCTCCCAAAAAATTTATCTCTGAATTAGGGAAATAAATTTGTATTTTGTTTAATAATTTATTACACTTGAGCACTTGTTCAAGTGTTAAAAAAATTAAGCGGCTTGATGAAACTAAAAAAGATAAGCTACATTGTATTAAACGCACTGTTTGTGCTGCAAACACTCACGCTGCCTATGTCAATCCCGGAACTGGTATTGTGTGTGGCCGAAGATCACGTACGTCTGGAAATGAAAACTGTACGCACCGATTTCACGCACGCTGAGCAGGCGGCTACAGCGCTTAGCGCCTTGCGACACACCTATCATAATAACGATTGTGTCGATATCCCCCTGTTTCAGCATGTACAACAGGTAATTTTCAAAAAACACACTTCGATCTTCTTACGCCATTACACCGCATTTTTTATTCCCACTACAAGTGAAAATGAGACGGCTTCTTTCTCATTTGTAATCAATAACGAATTCTCTTCCTTTTCCCAGCAATACACCATTCGCAACGTTGTCCTCTTAATTTGATTATTTTTTTATAACCACAGAGCACAGAAATTAAAGCAATTCCAATAATCATTGATTTATTGATTATGTCTTTTGCTCAGCTAATTTCCATTTTAATTTATTTAATTTTTGATAGTTTGCCCTCTCCCCGGCGAAAGCCGCCACTTTTGTGGCTGGCCCCTCTCCCAATTTGGGAGAGGAGAATTAAAGGGGTGAGGGAATATCAGCACTTTTCATGTTATTGTGATTTATTTTTGCTGAGTAAAAGTACTAATCAATTGATTTAATCACCGTAAATTAACATCCTTTTTTATTGCTCTATCTAAAACTTTGTGCTCAATCATGTACTCTTTGGTAAAGCTAATTTTAGAACCAACTCGATAAATAATGGAGAACGTATATGAAATTTATTCGCATGCTCGGCATTGCCGCCATGATCATCAGCAGTTGTGCCGCTACCCGAACCGGCGCGCAAAGACCGACACCTGCACCGCTGATTAAACAGATTCCTGCAGCAGAACTGTCCCTGTCTGTTGCGAAACAGCCACAGGGCACGCTGACACTCCCACAAGCCCTGTCCCTGGCCTTAAAGCGCAACCCGCAACTTTTCGTTTTCTCATTGGAAATTCGCGCCCGGGAAGCCGCTACTCTGCAGGCTGCGCTGTTTCCTAATCCGGAAATAGACGTGGAAATGGAAAACTTCGCCGGCAGCGGAGCACAGTCCGCTTTTAAGTCCACGGAAACAACCGTCTCGGTGGGACAGCTTATCGAACTGGCCGGTAAAAGGGAAAAACGCACGCGCATCGCAGCATTAGAATCGGACTTGGCGGCCTACAAATACCAGGCCGTACAACTGGATGTTTTTACGCATGTGGTAATGAGCTTCAACAAAGTACTGGCCGCTCAGAAATTTGTGAAGCTCAATCAGGATTTATTGGCTCTGGCCGAAGAGTTCAGGAAAAACATTGCCCGGCGCGTACAGGCCGGACGTTTTTCGCCGGCAGAGCTTTCCCGGGCGGATGTGGAAGTGGCCAACGCCCGCATTGCCCTGCAACGCAGGCAAAAAGCACTTAACGCCGCCCGGCAGGAATTAGCCTCCACCTGGGGCTCGCCACAGGCTGTCTTTAATCAGGCAGCGGGGAATTTTGAGCTGGTGGCAACTGTGCCGGACGCTGAAAAATTGCAAAAACTATTAGAGCAAAATCCTGACTTGGCGCGCTGGCAAACTGTAAAAAAACAACGACAAACCGCGCAGAAATTAGCCGGGGCCGGACGCATTCCCGATCCCGTACTTAGCGCCGGCTGGCGCAAATTTAACGAAAGCGGCGATCAAGCATTTGTGGCCGGACTGAGCATTCCCCTGCCGCTGTTTAATCGCAATCAGGGCGCCGTGCAGGAAGCGGCCGTGCGCCTTAAACAAAGCGCCGTACAGGAACGCAGCCAACGCCTGCGATTGCAGACCCTTCTCAACCGGAAATACCAGATGCTGCTGGCCGCGTACGAATCGCTGCGATCGTTAAAGGAAGAAATTGTTCCGCAGGCGCGGCAGGCATTTGAAACAATCAACAAAGGTTATCTACAGGGCAAATTCGGATTTCTGGATGTGCTCGACGCCCGGCGCTCATTGTTTGCTTCCAGAGAAGCATATTTACAGAACTTAACGGATTACCAGCAAATCCGCACGCAAATCGAACGATTAATCGGACAATCAATTGAAAAAATAAAATGACCATTGAGAACACAGAGTAAAAATGATAACTCTGTGCGTTCAGTTCACTCTGTGGTAAAAAAGGAAATTAACAATGGATAAACAAAAAATGTTTTTACAACTCTTTATTATCGTCTTTCTCTCCATGCCCTTATGGCAGTGCAGTTCTTCGGAAAAGCCGCAAAACAAAACCGTTGAAGAAGTTGAAGAACATCACAACGAAGGTAAAATCGTAAAAATTTCAGCCGATGAGATGAAAGAATTTGGCGTGGAAACGGCCGTGGCTGGTCCCGGCAAATTACAGATTCACGTATCTCTGCCCGGCGAGGTCATCATTCCTCCGGATAATCTGGCCCATATCCACCCGCGTTTCCCAGGCATTGTCAAAGACGTACACAAGACCATCGGCGACAAGGTCAAAAAAGGCGAATTGCTGGCCATCATCGAAAGCAACGAGAGCATGTCCGACTATGCCATCAAATCGCTAATCGACGGTACGGTGATCGAAATGCACATGACCCGCGGCGAAATGGTGGACGACAGCAGGCACGGCTTTGTGATTGCCGATTTGAGCAAAGTGTGGATTTACCTGCAAGTGTACCAGAAAGATTTGCCGTACGTGCACAAAGGCCAAAAAGTGCTTATCTCGGCCGGTAAGGGCCTGCCCGAGGTAGAAAGCGTCATCAGCTACATTTCGCCTATTATCGACGAAGCCACCCGTACGGCCGAAGCGCGCGTAACGCTGCAAAACAGCAAGGGCATCTGGAAACCCGGCTTGTTTGTTAACGGACGGATTATCACCGAGAGTCTGAACGTACCGATTATGGTGCCAAAAACGGCGCCGGAAACGCTGAATAATCAGACCGTTATTTTCGTCAAAAGCGCAGAAGGATTTGAACCGCGCCCGGTGACGGTTGGCCGTGAGAACGACCGGTTTGTGGAAATAACCCACGGACTTAAAAAGGGACAGACGTACGTCAGCAAAAACGGGTTCATTCTCAAAGCGGAGCTGTTGAAGAGTGAATTCGGTGACGGAGACGAACATTAAAATGAGCATTCGGCCACTGAAATCACCGAAAGACACCGAAATAAGATTAGAAACGATTTAAAAAAGATCAGATCAGTTTGAGCAATTAAAAGAAAGAATTAAATGAATTAGTTGCCAAAATTAATAAAAAAATCGGTGTACTTCAGTGTTATTCGGCGGCGAAAAAAATCAGGAGAAAAAATAGATGAATAAAATTATAGAATTTTCATTACGCAACCGACTGTTGATGTTATCGCTTGCTGCGTTAATTATGGCCGGCGGCTGGTTTAGCTACAAGCAGCTGCCCATCGATGCCTTCCCGGATGTGTCGCCTTCGCTGGTTCAGGTATTTACTGAAACCGAAGGCCTGGCCCCGGAAGAAATCGAAAAATACGTAACCTTTCCCGTGGAAGCGGCCATGAACGGCCTGCCCGAACTGGAGACCATCCGCTCGGTGTCCAACTTCGGACTATCCGTGGTCAACATCTATTTTAAGGACGGCACAGACATCTACTTTGCCCGCCAGGTGGTAAACGAGCGGCTGCAGGAAGCGCGCGAACAAATCCCCGAAGGTTTTGGCGATCCGCGGATGGGTCCCATCTCTACGGGCATGGGATTGATTCTTTTTTACTATCTGGAAGACACCACCGGCCAATATTCCTTAACGGAATTACGCACCGTACAGGACTGGCTGATTAAATACCAGCTGCAAACCGTACCCGGCGTAACCGAAGTGCTGGGTATCGGCGGCTGGGAAAAACAGTTCCAGGTTTCCGTGGATGCCAACGCCCTGTTGCGCTATGATGTTACCATTCAGGATATCATCAAAAAGGTGAAGTCCAACAGCCTGAATGTGGGTGCGCAGTTTATTGAAAAGAATGCCGAAGAATTTATTGTGCGTTCCGTAGGTCTGGTGTCCAATATTGAAGATATTCAGAACATTGTCATTAAAACCGAAGACGGCACGCCGGTTTACCTGAAGCAGCTGGCCGAAGTTAAGATTGGCGGGGCTGTGCGTCGTGGCGTACAAACCCGCAACGGTATCGAAGAAGTAGTAGCCGGCATGGTGGTTAAACTGTATGGCAGCAATTCTTCAACGGTAATCGGCAAAGTGGAACATAAGCTGGTTGAAATCAATAAAATGCTTCCCAAAGGCATCCGCATTGTTCCCTACTATCAGCAAAAATCTTTGGTGGAAGCAGCGGTGAATACCGTAACCGACGCCTTGCTGCAGGGAATCCTGTTAGTGGCGCTTATTCTAATTATATTTATGGGGTCCATTCGTCCCAGCGTAGTAGTGTCCCTGTCCATCCCCTTTTCCATTCTGTTCGCTTTTATCGGCATGCGCTATCTGGGCCTTTCCGTCAATCTCATGTCTTTCGGCGGGTTGGCCATTGCCATCGGTATGATGGTTGACGGCACTATTGTGATGGTGGAAAACGTGGATCGTACGCTGCGCAGTCCACGGCGCGATGAAGCGCGCATCCATGTGGTAGCCCGTGCCGCACGCGAAGTAGTACGGCCCATTTTATTTGCCATTACTATTATTATTGTGGTCTTTTTACCTCTGTTTACATTGCAGGGCGTGGAGGGTAAAACCTTTAAACCGCTGGCCTACACTGTTTCGCTGGCCATGCTCGGTTCGCTGATTTTTGCCGTTGTGCTGGCGCCGCTTTTTTCGCACCTGCTGATGCGCCGCCCAAAAAAGAGTTTCAAAGACGGCGAACCTCCTAAAGATGTGGCCGTGGTACGTTTATTAAATAAACTATATTCTCCGATCATTCGTTTTTTCGTGAAACGGCGCAGTATGGCCGTTATCCTGGCAGCTCTTTTATTAATTGCCGGCGCGCTGGTCTATCCGCGGCTGGGTTCGGAATTCACACCCACTCTGCAGGAAGGCACAATCATTCTGCGCCTGAGTATGGCCCCTTCTGTTTCTTTAACTGAAAGCACGCGTCTGACTCAAATCGTTGAACGGCGCGTAATGCATGTGCCGGAAGTGGCCCATGTAGTCACGCGCATCGGTCGTGGTGAAGTGGGGGCGCACACGGATCCCATCAACAGCGCCGAAATGTATATCCTGCTCAAACCCAAGGAACAATGGCGCACGGCTAAAACGCAGTATGATCTGGAAGAGGTAATCCGCAGGCAGGTGGGCGAAATCCCCGGCATGCTGTCCAATTTTACACAGCCCATCCAGATGACCGTAGATGAACTATTAGAGGGCGTACGCGCCGAACTGGCTATAAAACTGTTTGGAGACGACCTGGAAGTGCTTAAAGAAAAAGCTGATGAAATTGCCCGTGTGGTTCAGCGTGTACCGGGCGCCGCAGACGTTCAGCCGGATCAGGTCAGCGGAACGCCGCAGTTACTCATTACAGTCGATCGCCACGCCATCGCCCGTTACGGTTTGAATGTGGAAGACGTGCAGGAGGTGATTCGCGCGGCAATTGGTGGCGAAACTGCCGGTCAGTTGTTCGAAGGCGTACGCCGTTTTGATATTCTGGTACGGCTGGCACCGGAATTCCGCCGTACGGCACAGGATATCACCCAAATTTTAATAGAAACACCGGAAGGAACGCCTATCCCCTTGCAACAAGTGGCCGATATCCGGGAAATCGTCGGTCCCCGCCAGATTACACGCCAGAACAGCCAGCGCTTCATTACTATTCAGAGTAACGTAATGAACCGCGATATCGGTTCCTTTGTGGCAGAAGCACAAAAGGCTATTGACGATAATGTCCATTTGCCGGCGGGCTATCTGGTAACCTGGGGCGGACAGTTCCGCTTGCAGTTGGAAGCCAACAAACGGCTGGCCGTGGTCATTCCGGTTACTTTGATTATTATTTTTGTTCTGCTCTTTTCCAGTTTCGGCTCACTTAAAAATACACTGCTTATTTTGCTAAACATCCCATTGGCACTGGTAGGCGGCGTAACGGCGCTTTGGCTTACGGGGCAGAACCTTTCCGTGCCGTCTTCCGTGGGATTCATTGCTCTGTTCGGCATCGCTCTGGAAAACGGTATGGTGCTGGTTACCTGTCTGAATCAGTTGCTAAAAGACGGCATGCCAATAGACGAGGCATCCGTAAAAGGCGCCTTATTGCGTTTGCGTCCCGTGCTGATGACCGCCGTAACCACGGCATTGGGATTAATACCGTTGTTGATTGCCTCAGGCGTGGGCAGCGAAGTGCAGCGCCCCTTAGCCACCGTGGTCGTGGGCGGACTGGTTACCTCCACTTTGCTGACACTGCTGGTTATCCCGGCCATTTACAAATGGTTTGCCATCGACACGGAAAGTGAAGTACAAATGGACTGATGGCGGAATTGACTACTGGAAACTGGGAATTTTTTAGTTCCCAGTTCCTGCTTCCTAATTAAAAATATGGGATACTGAAAATTTTAAGGAGCAAAAGAATGAAACATATCATCGCTTACATCAAACCGCACAAACTGGATGCGGTGACACAAGCTTTACATCAAATTGACGAACTAACCGGAATAACGGTGCTGGAGATCAAAGGCTTTGGGCGGGGCCGGAAAAAGGAAACTTCGCTGGAAGAACAGCTCAGCGATTTTGTCAGGCATCTGAAAATAGAAATTTTCTGTAAAAACGAAACCCTTGAACGGATCATAGCGGCAATCGAACAGGCGGCGCGTACCGGCCTGCACGGCGACGGTAAAATTTACATTTGCAGTACACAGGATGCGGTACGCATCAGTACCGGCGAACGCGGCGAAGCGGCGGTTTAAAAAATAGAACAGACTGCTTTTGCAGAATGCTGTTTTCTTTAACTCATTCTTTTAACAAAGCTAAGATCAGCCGCGTTAGCTTTTCCCCCTGCCCGGTTTTAAAGATATGCTGGGCGTGAGCAGAGCCTTCAATCCAGTAGATTTTTTTCGGCGGCGGCGCTTGTTCGTATTGTTCTTGGATAGAAACAGCCATACCTTCTTTTTTACTGGCGATATAAATAATTTCTCCGGCACGCATCTTTTGGGGATGGGGTATGGATACCGGTGATAATAAAATCAATCGAAAAAGTTGCCCGGGATTCGCCTTAACCGCCGCGCGGGCGCTGGCTCCGCCGCCCATAGACGCACCCAGAACCGAGACCGTATCGTAACCAATTCGGTGCAGATAATGCAATGCGCCCAAAACATCCTCCTCAAGTGCAGATGTTCGTTTACCTGCCTGGGAATCGCCATAGCCCCGAAAATTGATGGCTAAAACCGTAACGCCTGCCCGGGCAATTTTTACTGCTAATGACGACCAGCTTTCTTTATTGAAAATCGCCCCGTGGGCCAGCACTACGGCTTTATTGCCAGCGGGGTAAAAATCCGCTATGATTTCCCCGCCGTCCGCTGTGGGGAAAACAACGGTTTTGCTCTGCTGACCAAATAGCAGGGTCTGCAAAAGGAACGGGATAATAAGGATGAGTCGTTTCACATTCGTACTCTTTTTTCTTTTTTACGTGCATTTGTAAAATAAACAACGTAAAATGAAGAAATGAAATTCCAAAAAAGTAATCTAATTTTGTGTTAATTCGTGGACAGATTTACTTATGACGTCTAAAAAAGGAATGCCCCTGCTCAGCACCGGGCAACTGGCTGCGCAAGCCAAAGTCAATGTGGAAACCATCCGTTTTTATGAGCGCAAAGGATTGTTACCCCCTCCGCAGCGCAGCGCCGGCGGCTACCGCCAATATTCTGAAAACGATTTAAAACGCTTGCAATTCATTCTCACCGCCAAACGGCATGGGTTCACCTTAGAAGAAATCAAGGAATTGCTGGAATTGCGCGTTTCTCCCAGCTCCACCTGCGCCCAGGTGCAGCGTAAAGCCCAGGAAAAAATCAGAATTATTGATGACAAACTGCGCGAACTCAGGCGCATGAAAAACGCCCTGAAGATTCTTTCTGCCAGTTGCCACGGCAACGGTCCGGCAGACGAATGCCCCATTCTGGAAGCCTTTGAAGCTGAAAACTAATTTTTTGCCTTTAAAATCATACCGATTTATCTTCGGTTTTGCAGGTGCTCAGGCCCAAAGGCAAATAGAGCGGGCACCAGCTTACTACTGCCGTAAAGAAAGGTATAATAGCCAGGACTCCCCACCAGCTCTTATAGTAAATACCCAAAGCCAGAATGACTAATCCAACGATTACACGTACAACTTTGTCTGCCTTGCCTACATTGTGTTTCATTTTAACAGCCTCCTAATAAATATATTTGTCAACCGCTAAAAACATAAAAAAATAAATCACACAAGTATGTAACAAAGTCACTCAAGTTGTGATTTTCTAATCATCTGTTTCAGCCCGTTGTGATCCGCCACTGTAATCATCCCCCGGGAAAGGTGTACCAGTCCGCGCATCTCCAGATCCTTTAGAATCCTGCTGATGACCTCGCGGGCCGTGCCCAGTTCCGCCGCTATCTCTTTATGCGTGATTTCAATCGGATTTTGTCCGTCATGAACCTTGCTGAGGAGAAAGCCTGTTAATCTTACATCCATTCTCTTAAAAGCGATTTCTTCCACAGTGGCGATGATATCCCCCAGACGTCCGGCAAGCAATCCGCAAATAAAATCCTGCCATTCTTCGAATTGTCTAACCCATTCCCGTACAACCGGTGCCGGGATCAACAGCGCCTCTCCATCCCTTTCCACACGGGCAATGGCCGGGAAAGTACCCCTGTTCAATATGCAAGAGGCCGTTAAGATACATCCTTCCCCGCTCCCAAAACGATACAATGTGATTTCATTGCCATTCTCGCCGATTTTGAACACGCGCACCTGTCCGGACAGGGCGACGGCTAAACCGTGGCAGCTATCGCCTTCCCAAAAGATAGTGTTGCCGGCGGTTAATTTAATTCGATTCGTCTTGTTCTTAAGATCATTCAGTAAGGCAGACGAAGCCTTATTTAAAAACGGCAGCGCTTTCAATATGAAATCATCTATATCCGACAACATATTTTCTTCCTTCCGAAATATTTATTTTTAACCTTATTAGGATACCATATCTATTTCATTTATTAAAAAATGGTTTCCATAAATTGCCGCCCATAGAATGCCCCGATTGGCTCAGTTGAAAATATACAATAAATACACGAAAAATTTAATCTAAAAAAAATTTTATGTTCGCAGCGCGCTCAAATCAAGTGTTTACAAAAAAAATAAAAAATTTTAACTATCGGGAACACTGTACCATGGTACGGTTTGTTATACTATTTAAACAGTCGAAAAAGTATTTCATTAACCAAAGGTGATATTATGAAATTTAAACAATTTAATGCACGGCCAAATCCAAAACGCGGTTTAACCGGCACCATTTTAGCAGCTGTTGCCGCATCCGTTTGCTGCATTGGTCCGCTGGTGCTGCTGGCGCTGGGCGTAGGCGGCGCCTGGGTAGGCAGCCTGACCGCGCTGGAGCCCTTCCGGCCCTATTTTATGGGCATTACATTTATCTTTTTGGGTTACGCGTTTTACCGCATCTATCGTAAGCCCGGAGCCGAAGAGTGTGAACCGGGCAGTTATTGCGCTAATCCCAAATCCGATAAAATCAACAAAATCAGTTTATGGAGCGTAACCCTGTTAATTCTGATTCTTTTCTCTGTTCCATATATTGCCGGCGTTTCAGCTTCTGTTAAAAGTAATAACGACCGGGTCTCCGTATTCTCGGCAAAAAACATCGCCCGGGTAACGCTCGATGTGCCCGGCATGAATTGCCCGGCCTGCCCCTTCACGGTTCAAAAAGCACTGAAAAATCTGGACGGCGTCATTCAGGCCGAAGCCAGTCTCGAGCAGAAAAAAGCGGTCGTGCTGTTTGATCCCGCAAAAGTTTCAGTAGAAAAGATGATCGAAGCAACCACTAACGCCGGGTATCCTTCAACGGTAATTAAACAGGAAAGTTTGAATTAAAGCAAAGTTTATTATCAGAGATTTGAAAGGGAAAAACCAACATGATTAAAACCATAAAGTTAAAAATTAGCGGCATGACCTGCGACCACTGTGCACGTAGCGTGGAAAAAGCGTTGACTGTTGATGGCATCCTGGAAAAAGAGGTCAGCTATCCGCAGGGGCAGGGTCAAGTAACTTTTAACACAGCGCAAATTGATGTACGGACAATTGAGCAACTGGTCAACAACACCGGCCACTATCGCGCAACTGGCATTCTCGATGAGTCCCAGAGCAATAAAGAACCCGGGAAAAAGCATTTAGTGATCATCGGCGGCGGTTCGGCCGCATTTGCGGCTACGACGGAAGCCATTTCCAACGGCGCGAAAGTGACCATGATTAACGACGGCCTGCCCATTGGCGGCACGTGCGTAAATGTTGGCTGTGTGCCGTCTAAAAATCTGATTCGGGCGGCGGAAGCGCTGCACCGGGCGCAAAACAATCCCTTTACGGGCGTCGAAACGCAGGGCCGGCTTGAGAATTTTAAAAAAGTAATTGATCAAAAAAGTCAATTGGTCGGCCAACTGCGCAAAGAAAAATATGTTGATGTAGTCAAAGACCTGCCCGGCTTTAGCTTGATCGAAGGCCGCGCCCGTTTTACGGAAGCCAATAACGTTGAAGTAAACGGCGAAATACTCAGCGCGGACGCCTTCTTAATCGCCAGCGGCGCCCGGCCTTCCATTCCGGATATTTCCGGATTGGATGAAGTGGACTACCTGACTAATGAATCCGCTTTTGAACTGGACGACCTGCCGGAATCGCTGATTGTATTGGGCGGCCGTTACATAGCGCTGGAATTAGCGCAGATGTTTGCCCGCCTGGGCAGCAAGGTAACCGTACTGCAGCGTTCGAATCGTATTTTGCCGGACGAAAGTCCCGATTTAACCCATGCCCTGACCGCCTACTTAGAGGAAGAAGGCCTGCGTATTGTAACCGGCAATCGTTTACAAAAGGTTTACTCAACCGGAAAAGGCGTACAGGTGGAAACGCTGATAAACAGCCGTAAACAAACTTTTTCAGCCGAGAGGATTCTGGTGGCGACCGGACGCCGTGCCAATACAGATAATATGGATTTGGAGCTAGGCGGTGTGGAATTAGATGAAAGAGGCTTTGTTAAAGTAAATGATCATCTGCAAACATCCGCAGCAAACATTTACGCTGCCGGAGATGTATTGGGAAAACACATGTTTGTTTACACCGCCGCCTACGAGGGTAAACTGGCGGTTCTTAACGTTTTTAACGGCAATAGTCAGAAACGCGATTACATGACTCTGCCCTGGGTGATCTTTACCGACCCGCAAGTGGCCGGCTTGGGATTGGACGAGCGACAGGCGCAAGCCAAGGGGATTGAAGCGGAAAGCTCCGTCCTGCCCTTAAAATATGTACCGCGTGCTTTGGCGGCTAAAGATACACGCGGTTTCATTAAGCTGATCCGCGACAAACAAAGCGACAAACTGATCGGCGCGCGCATCCTGGCGCCAGAAGGCAGCGAATTATTGATGGAAATAGCCGTGGCCATTAAATTCGGCGTCACTGTGGAACAAATTAAAAACATGTTTCATCCTTACCTGACTCTCTCCGAAGGCATCAAGCTGGCCGCTGTCACTTTTAGCAAAAACGTGGCGGAGCTGAGTTGTTGCGCTATATGAACAGGCAGGAAAATTAATTAGCTAACACAGAAAAACGAGGGTGAGGGTTTCTTTTAACCTGAGGATGAAGAGAGTGCGTGAAACTCGTGGCATATCAGCTGTAGGAATTCAAGGTATTGAATCCCTGCCTGAAGAAAAAGCACAAAATGGTTTTTTTTCTAATCTACAATCGGAATACGATCTAACAGAAGTGAATCTTATTAAGGAAACCTTTGAAAAAATCCATCAGCGCAGATTCATATATGTTCCATTTTTATTAATGAGTTCACTCTAAAAAGGTCTCTCACT
>CAZIBE010000036.1:0-33400 GCA_964536685.1 uncultured Calditrichaceae bacterium
TAATTAAAATGGAACATATATGACTGTGCACAGATGGATTTTTTCAAAGGTTTCAATTCATAATGAAAAATTATCAGCTGCCCGGCGTTATATATCCGCTTGGGAATTTTCTTGTTTACCGGCGGGCTGAAGTTTAAATTTGTCGCGACTAAATTTAGGGAGTAAACCTGTGTCCGTTAAGGATAAAATTGAACAGCTGCGTCGGCAAATCCGGCGCTATGATTACGAATACTACGTGCTGGCGCAACCCTCGGTAAGCGACTTCGAATACGATCAACTAATGAAGGAGCTGGAAGAACTGGAACGCCGGCATCCGGAGTTAATCACGCCCGATTCACCCTCCCAGCGCGTTTCCGGTCAACCAACAAAAGAATTTCCCACCGTCAAGCACCGCTATCCCATGTTGTCGCTGGCTAATACGTATAATGCCGGGGAATTTGTTGATTTTGATCAGCGTGTGCGTAACGGACTGCCGCCGGATTCTCCTGTTGAATATGTGGCTGAGTTGAAAATAGACGGCGTGGCTATCAGTTTGTTGTATGAGAATGGCCTGTTAGTACGCGGGGCCACGCGCGGCGACGGGATACAAGGCGACGATGTCACGCCCAATGTACGCACTATCCGCAGCATTCCTCTGAGAATTATGTCCGAAGACGGGGCTCCGGCCGGTTTTGAGGTGCGCGGCGAAGTTTATCTGCCTAAAAACTCTTTTGAGATGATCAACCGCAAACGGGCTGAGGAGGGCGAAAATCTTTTTGCCAATCCGCGCAACGCCGCCGCCGGTACATTAAAAATACAGGATGCGCGCATCGTGGCCGAGCGTAAACTGGCCATGTTCAGCTATTATTATTTTACCGAGGAGACGGCCTTTTTAAGCGACACTCATGCCGGTAATCTGGAGCGTTTAAAATCCTACGGTTTTCATGTGAATCCCCATTACCGCATTTGCCGTAATATCGAAGAGGTGCTGGAATATGTTGATGAATGGGAAGCTAAACGCAGCGACCTGCCTTACGAAATTGACGGTGTAGTAGTTAAAGTCAACTCGCTGGAGCAGCAGGCGGCGTTAGGCTCCACGGCAAAGAGTCCCCGTTGGGCTATCGCTTTTAAATTTAAGGCGGAACAGGCCGAGAGCCGTATTTTGCAGGTAACCTGGCAGGTCGGTCGAACGGGTATTGTAACGCCGGTAGCCGAATTGCGACCGGTGCAATTAGCGGGCACTACTGTTTCTCGCGCTACGCTGCACAATCCCGGCGGAATTGCCCGCAAAGACATTCGCGTAGGCGACTATGTGTTTATTGAAAAGGGCGGCGACATCATCCCCAAGGTTGTCGCCGTAAATCTGAAAAAACGAACGCCGGAAATCAAAGAATTGAAAATCCCGGAAATCTGTCCCGTTTGCGGAACGCCTCTTGTTCAGCCGGAAGGCGAAGCGGCGCTGCGCTGCCCCAATTATTATTGTCCGGAGCAAATTATACGCCGCATCGAGCATTTTTCCAGCCGCACGGCGATGGATATCGAAGGATTAGGTATCGCGCTGGTGCAGTTGCTGGTTCAGAAGGGCTTGCTTAAAGATGTGGCGGATATTTACGAGCTTAAAGCAGAACAGGTAGAAGCCCTGGAGCGCATGGGTAAAAAAAGCGCCGAAAATTTAATGCAGGCAATTGAAAAGAGTAAGCAAAAGTCCTTTGACCGGTTGATTTTCGCATTAGGCATTCCCTTTATCGGTAATACCGCGGCCAAAGTTTTAGCTAAAAAATTTACATCAATGGAACGGTTAATGAAAGCCGGTCCGGAAGAGCTGACCGCCGTGGAAGGCATCGGCGAAAAAATGGCCATTAGTATTGCCGGTTTTTTTGTCCAAAAGCGAAATTTGCAGCTTATAGAGCGCTTAAAAAAAGCCGGACTGAAGATGGAAGCAGAGCGTACTGCAGAGAGGGGGGACGCTTTACAGGGATTGACTTTTGTGCTTACCGGAACGCTGCCTACATTAAGCCGGAAACAAGCCACAGAGCTCATTGAGCGCCACGGCGGTAAAGTGACTTCTTCCGTTTCAAAAAACACATCCTATGTTTTAGCCGGCGAGGCGCCCGGATCAAAATATGAAAAAGCGCAAAAGCTGAATGTGCCGATAATAGATGAAGCGGCTTTTTTGCAGATGCTCGGAGAATAGATACCGGCGGTAGGCGTTCAATTGACAGCGATTGGTAATTCTATACTCTTTACTCTTTAATCCTCACTCTGTATTCGTTACTGGTTCTTAAAAACTGATAGCTGATAGAAACGCCTATTCACTTATGTACGTTTGAAAGAATTTTTTTATCTTTGGCCAGCGCCTGAATGCCGAACTGAGTTTTGTATAGCCTAAAAAGCGGATTAGAGAAACAAGATGCCGCTGATAAATAAGTACGTCCAATGAATAGTGGCTGCGATCGGTGAAAAAATTCATCCACTGCGCTGCCGGCCCGGAAAAATCATATATTTTTAATCCCTGCCCGTAGGCATACTGCAGTTCATATAAACGCAGCAATAATCCCGGCGAACATTTAGCCAGCTCTTCCTCATAGGTGATTTTAAAGACATACAAACCTAAGGTGGTTTTGAAGCAAATGGATGAAGAAATGACCTTATCATCTAAAAAGAGATTAAAATTACACAATGTTAACACATCATTTTCTACAGAAGTCAGTTTAGTGTACAATTTGAATAAATGAGGCCGGCTCAAAATAGAAGAACTGTTTTTTCCCTTTCCAGCCCTTGTGCTCCAAGTTAAAAAATGTGTTAAGCTGCTCGGCCGGCATGGGCGATTCGGTTACTTTATATCGAATAGCGCCATGTTCCGTTAATTTTTTGGTTTTGCGGCGGATTTCCTTTTTAAAACGCTTTTTTCTGCCGGCATAATAACTTTCCCAATCGCCTTCAAGAATTAAATAAGGGATTTTAAGCCGCGATTCCGAGCTATGCACGATTTTTCTTTTGCGTAATACGCGTCCTAAAGAAATCGTGTCGCCTTTGGAGTAATCCAGATGCCGGAAAGAAAATATATCCCATGCTTTGAATTCTATAAAGATAATTTTAATCAACAAGTTAAGCACTGTCTGCTGATGTTCCGGCAATATGATAAGATCAGCCATCATTTGCTCCCGTCCGCCCATCAAAGAAAGTACCTTCATGCGGAAAAAAATATTTTAGAATTGTGGCAATAAATTGGAATAATGCTGACAACATTTCCGGAATAATCACGGATGAGGATAACATAGATTTCCTTGATGGTTTCTTTGTTAGCTTCAATCCATGCTTTTAACCAACAACAGGTGGCCGTAGGAGGGTAGAAAGGTAATTTGTTAAGAAGTTCATTCCAGGCATTCTGTAAAGAGCAAAAATTATCATATCCTTTTAATATTTCATAGGTCAATGCCATATACTGTTTATTACTCCGGCTAAGGTTGTTCGATAGTTTTTACAATCAAGTATTCTATGCCTTGCTCAGACATTCCGAAAAACATTTTTAAAAAGTTATCGACGCAATTTCGATTCTACTTTAAAGAGTAGATTAAAACAGTAAAAAATACACATATCGCCAATGCACAACGGGACTGATTTTTAATTGACTTTATTCGTTGTTACTCCTAAATTTCTATTCTTTTAAAATTTAAATTATTTTTTTAATAAATTACTGTCAGGAGGTAAGAGGAGTTAATGAAATCTAAAACGACAACAAAGTTTATTGTAATTCTGATTGTGTTGTTAGGCGCAGTTTATTATCTCTATCCCACCTATAAATTCAACACGATGAGTTCCAAAGAAAAGCAGGAACTGAAACTTAACGATCTTAAAGCCTTTTTTGCCTTAAAATCCAAAACCATTAATCTTGGGCTGGATTTGCAGGGTGGCATGCATGTGCTGTTAGGCGTTGACGTCAAAGAACTGCTCGACAAACTGGCTAAGAATAAGACCAAAGATTTCACTGAAGCGCTGGAAGAAACTCAGGCCGAAGTAGCAAAAACCGATGAAGATTTTATTACGGTATTTGATCGCAAGCTAAAGGAAAAGGGACTTAATATTGCCCGTTTTTATGCTTCCAGCGAACGGCGCACCGAAAGCGAAGTATTAGACTTCTTACACACACAGACCAAAGAGGCGGTTAGCCGCTCTCTGGAAATTCTGCGTAACCGCGTCGATGAATTTGGCGTTTCCGAACCGATTATCCAAAAGCAGGGCGATACGAGAATCATTATCGAGCTGGCCGGCGTAACGGACCCGACCCGTGTGCGCAAGCTTATTGGGCGGACGGCGTTATTGGAATTTAAACTGCTTAAAGACAATATCGTAAGCGGCGAAGTGGCCGAAAAAATTAATAAATTCATCAATTCGAAAATTTTGCCCAGCGATACCACTGCCGCCACAAAGAAAGCGGAGGCTAAGGGCGATACGACCACTTCGTTGGAAAAAATGTTCGGGATTGATTCCACTAAGCACCATACGTCTCAGGTAGCTAAAAAGGACAGTACCGCGGAATTGTTCGAAGAAAATTTGTTTTTTCTCGATCCCCGTGATAAACAAACGTTGTTGGTTCCGGTAGATAAAGAAGCCAAGTTCCGTAAATTACTCAAACTGCCGCAAATTCAGAAGATTATCAAGGAAACAGCCGGCAGCGCCGAATTTGTCTGGGGCGCCAAACCGGTATACGACGGCAAATATTATCAGGTATATCTGGTGAATAATCATGTGGAACTTACCGGCTCCACCATTGTCGACGCCAGTCCGCAGGTCGGAAACCCCAACGATCCCACATCCATCGGGAAATTTGAAGTATCATTAACGCTAAATGACGAAGGCGCGCGCGTCTTTGCCCGCGTTACCGGCGCCAATGTCGGCAAACGCCTGGCCATCATTCTGGATCATAAAGTATATCTGGCCCCGGAGTTGCGCGTCAAAATTACCGGCGGCCGCGCCCGCATTACCGGAATGGATTCCATGAACGAAGCTAAGGATTTGGCAATTGTGCTTAAAGCCGGCGCCCTGCCTGCGCCGGTAACTTTTATGGAAGAACGCACCGTTGGTCCTTCATTAGGAAGAGACTCTATTAACGCCGGAAGCTTTTCTGCCTTGCTGGGTTTGTTTTTGGTTGTTTTGTTCATGGCGTTTTATTACAAACTGGCCGGAGTGGTGGCCGATTTGGCTCTTACATTAAACATTGTCTTTATTATGGCTGTGATGGCCTATTTCCATGCCACTTTAACTCTGCCGGGTATTGCCGGTATTATTCTGACCATCGGTATGGCTGTGGACGCTAATGTGCTTATTTTTGAACGCGTACGTGAAGAATTACGCTCCGGCAAAACTATTCGGGCGGCCATCGACTTAGGCTACGCCCGGGCGTTTATCACCATTTTGGACGCCAATGTTACGACCTTTATTGCCGGTATGGTTTTATATACCTACGGCTCCGGTCCCATTCAGGGCTTTGCACTTACTCTTATGATTGGTATTATAGCCAGTATGTTTACGGCTATCGTGGTGACCAGAGTGGTTTTTGATTTTACTCTGGAGAAATGGCCCATTAAAAAATTAAGCATATAATTACGATTTTGAAGCAGAGGAGAAACGGATAAATGCATTTTTTTGTAAATCCAAATTACGATATAATCAGCAAGCGCAAGCTGGGCTATATCTTCAGCGGAACGTTGATCTTGATTTCAATTATCTCGCTGATTTTACACGGCGGCCCGCGCTATAATATTGACTTTACGGGCGGCACACTGATTCAATTGAAATTTGATAGACCCGTAAAAATCCAGGATGTACGTAAAGCCTTGTCGACCCATGGTTTTGGCGACGCAGAAATCAAACATTTTGGCGAAACAAACGAGGTGGCCATTCGCGCCGGCTTGACGCGCACAGCTAAAGAAATTTCAACGGATATCGAAAACGTCATTCAAAAAGCCATTCCCGGTAATCATTTTGTGGTAATGCGCGTGGAGAAGGTTGGGCCAAAGGTAGGGCACGAATTGATCATCGACGCTTTGCTGGCCATCTTTTGGGCAATGGTTTTGATTTTGATTTATGTCATGTGGCGTTTTGAGTTTAAATTTTCCGTGGGCGCTATTGTGGCCCTGGTTCATGACGTAACCATAACGTTAGGCGTCTTTTCCGTTTTGAATATAGAAATTTCCGCGCCGCTTATTGCCGCTGTGCTGACTATCGTCGGTTATTCGCTTAATGATACAATTGTGGTTTACGACCGTATTCGCGAAAATATGAAGGCCTCAAAGAAAAATCTGCGCGACCTGACCGGAACTATTAATCGCAGCATTAATGAAACCTTAAGCCGTACAATCATTACTTCCGGCACAACATTGCTGGTGGTGATTGTTCTTTACTTTTTCGGCGGCGAGGTGTTACGTTCTTTTGCCCTGGCTCTTATAGTAGGTATCGCAGTAGGAACTTACTCGTCTATTTTTATTGCCAGTCCTATTGTGTTGGATTGGAAAACGCGTCAGGCCTAAGCGATTGTAGGAAAGGAAACTATTATGGGTATTTCCGTATCAGAAGAACAGGGCGTTACCATTATTTCGTTGTCCGGAAAGATTATGGGCGGCCCGGAAGCCGGACAAGTGAACGAGGCCATCCATAACTTGCTGGATGAAGACAAGAAAAAGCTAATCATTGATTTGCGTAACGTGGAGTGGATGAACAGTTCCGGTTTGGGAATTTTGATTGGCGTAATCACCACGCTTAAAAATAACGGCGGAAAGCTGGCGCTGACCCATGTTTCGGAACGGATAAAAAATCTCCTGAAAATTACAAAGCTGGCTGATGTTTTCCCGCATTATCCCGATACGGAAAGCGCGCTAAACGCTCTGAAATAACTTGAAACTCCGGAAATTTCCGGAGTTTTTTTTATCTAATGAGTAGCGCAGTAATATATAGTTTACTCTAAAAAGGAGTTTAAAGAACGTCAAAACGTTTTTTCTGAATTTTTTGGCATTTTAGCCCACAATTTAAATCGCGGGTTATTAATAAATTGAAATAATATAGAAGCCGTTTTAACAGTTTCAATAAATGGAACAGAGTATTTCGTTAGTTTTATAGCAGTTTATAAATGTGTACAAAGTTGCTCAAATCAAATTCCATATTAAATCAGAAGTCGTTGAACAGTGCAGGGAAAATTTAAATTTTCATATGTTATTATGCTTTGGGCCGGTCTGGTTTTATTCCGGCCAGGCTACCCGGCATCTGCCATCACTGCGCATGACCCGGCTGCAGACTCGCTGGAGATACTCTTTTTTGCCAATGCCAACGCTTTGCTGGAAAATTGCCATTGTGGAGCGCCCTCTCTGGGCGGACTGGCCAGAATCAATACCATCGTTGCGCAAAAGCGCCAAAAAAATCCTGAATTGCTGCTTATCGACGGTGGTGATTTTTTTAATCCCTATTCCTATAAGAAATTGAATTTGACCCTGCTGCAAATATACCACATCCTGCAGCCGGATATTTTATCTCTGGGCGATCAGGAGTTTGTGGAGGGGGCGGATTTTTTAAAGCACAATCTAACCGCCTGGAGCGCGGTGGTTACCAGTAACTTTGAGTTTATTGGGCAGAAAACCGCTAAACAGCGCATGATTCACTTTCGCAGAGAAAAGGTTAAAATCCTAACCTATTTAGATAAAAGTTCGTTTGATGTGATCCCGTTTGATAAAAAGCACATGCGCATGGACTACCCGCGCTTCGAACAATTATATTCTGAAAAATCGACGGAGAACTTTCTGATTGTGGTGTTTCATGGCAGTAACAGTAGTTTACAGGCTTTCGTTAAAACACATCCGCGAGTTAATTTAATTCTTGCCGCACACTCTCAATTGGAAGAATACCAGTTAGAGCGAAAGCCGGCTATCGTTTATGGCGGCGTGGACGCCCGTTTTATTTATGATATACAAATCAACTTTAGTAAAAAAGGGAATCAATTGCGTTGTCAACCCATTCCCGTAACGGAAGATATCCGGCAGGACAATCGCATTTTACCCATTTTAAAGCAATTTAAAGCAGGTCGCTGATATGAAGAAAAAAATAAATAATGACGGCAGTCCTGTGATCAAAGGAGCGATTGCCAAATTAATGCGCGGCGAAAACCTGACGCGCAACGAAAGCCGATTGGTCATGAATGAAATCATGGATAAAAAAGCTACCGATGCGCAAATCTCGGCTTATCTGGTGGCGCTGCGTATTAAAGGCGAAACTGTGGATGAAATCACCGGCGCCGCCGAAGCCATGACTCACACGGCCAGCATGAAGGTGAAGCAGGAAAATATGGTGGATATTTGCGGTACCGGCGGAGATAATCTCAGTACCTTCAATATCTCCACAACCGCCGCATTAGTGGCCGCCGGGGCCGGTGTAACCGTCGCTAAACACGGCCATCGCAGCGTATCCAGTAAATGCGGCAGCGCAGATTTACTGCAAAATTTAGGCATTCAAATCGATATGCCGCGCAATAAAATTCGCCGTTGCTTAAAAGAAATCGGACTGGGCTTCTTTTTCGATCCCAAATTTCATAAATCATGGCACTATGCCTTAGGACCGCGGCAGGAGATAGGCGCGCGTACGGTGTTTAATATTTTAGGCCCCTTAACTAATCCGGCGCGGATTCGGCGCCAGGTAGTAGGCGTTTACGATCCTTCCTTGATGCAAACGCTCATTCAGGTATTGCGCGAACTCGGCGCCGAACAGGTTATGATGGTACACGGCGCCGAGGGGCTGGATGAAATTAGTATTACCGGAGAAACTTACATCCTCGAGTTAATAGACAACCAGATATATGAATATACAATTACCCCGGAAAATTTTAACCTGCGCAGCGCGCCTATTCAAAACATTCAATCCACATCCTGCGAGCAGAACGTGGAATATCTGCATAGCGTATTGGATGGCCGGTTAAGTCCGGCGCGCGATGTGGTGCTGTTGAATGCCGGCGCCGCCATTAAAGTTAGCGGTAAAGTCGATTCGCTTTATGAGGGCATTGAATTGGCGCAGCAATCCATTGACAGCGGAGCGGCCAAAGAAAAACTAAGGCTCCTTGTGGAAATGAGCGCTGAAGAATAAGTTTTCATCGCTGGCAGCTGAATATTTTCAAAAAAGATAGTGGACTTTATTGGCGATTTTGTATATTTTCCTCATATTAAATCAGCGAAATGACAGTACGAATTATTCAGAAAAAAATTTAAACAAAAAGTAGTTCCATGTCTTTAGCCATGTAAATAGAAGAAACCGGCTGGTGAATGAGAAAACAAATGCAGGATGCTTCGGCCGATATCGAAGTTCTAAGACAAAAGATCGATGAACTTGACGGGAAAATTGTCCGCTTGCTGAACCAGCGGGCAGCGCTGGCCGATCAGATAGGCCGGATAAAGCGCCGGCTGCAAATTGCCGTTTATGCGCCGGGCAGGGAAGAACAGGTGGTTGCCAACGTACAGGCGCTAAATCCCGGCCCCTTAAGCACAGAGGCCATTGCCCGCTTATACGAACGCATCATTGATGAATCGCGTCGTCTGGAACAGGAGAATATTAATAAACACGTTAAAGAAACGGATGCTAGATAATTTATCAGGGAAATGGAAAAGCGTTTTAATCATTATTTTTTTGCTATCGTTCTTTGCAGTTGAACTTGTCCGTTATTTTTCCCTTCCGCAGGAAGATATCTCGGAGGTGAGGGAAACGATCGTGATCCCGCGCGGCGCCGTATTGACGCAAATTGCCGACAGCTTGCAAAAGCACGGTTTGCTGGAAAATAAAAAATTATTTATTTTCTGGGCGCAGACGCTGGGCTACGATACTCAGATGAAGGCTGGCCTTTTCCGCATTCCGGTAGGAATGACTAGCGCACAATTAGCGGCATTCTTAACCAAAGCCAAACAAACGGATGTTCGCTTAACCTTGATTGAGGGCTGGCCGACCGAAAAAATTTGCGCTCGTTTAAGTCATGCCTTGGGATTATCGGAAAAGAAACTGGATTCCCTGGCTAACGACGCGGCTTTTTGTGATAAGATAGGCGTGCAGGCGCCGACGCTGACCGGATATTTACTGCCGGATACGTACACGCTGCCTTATGGCATGCCTGAAGCGCAGGTATTGAACTTTTTAGTGCGGCGCACTTTGGCCATCTTCGAAGTTGATTCGGTAAGGCATGCCTTAAAAGAAAGCAATTTCAGCATTCATCAGATTTTGACGTTAGCTTCCATCGTAGAAGGAGAGGCTATCGTAAACGAGGAGCGTCCGGTCATTGCTTCGGTTTATTTGAATCGCTTACGGCGACGCATGCCCTTACAGGCCGATCCGACCATTCAATTTATTGTTCCCGGACCGCCGCGCCGTTTGCTCTACCGTGATTTGCAAATCGAATCGCCGTACAATACGTATTTGCACTATGGCCTTCCGCCGGGTCCCATTAACAATCCCGGCCGGGCCTCGATAATGGCCGCTCTCTTTCCGGCTAAAACAAAATTTTTATATTTTGTAGCCAGAGGAGACGGCAGCCATGTGTTTGCGGTTACCGCCGCTCAGCACGCCCGGGCTAAAGCCCGTTTTAATAAAATTCGCCGACAGGTGGCCAGAGAAAAACGAAAGAAAAGGACACAGGATTAGTTTAAATGAAAAATGATTTCTTAAAAGATTTAAATGACGTTCAACGTCAGGCAGTGGAAGCGGTGGAAGGACCAGTGCTCGTTCTGGCCGGTGCCGGCAGCGGAAAAACGCGCACGCTTACCTATCGGATCGCTTATCTGGTTAAAGAAAAAAAGGTGATGCCCTCGCATATTTTGGCTCTAACCTTTACCAATAAAGCCGCGCGGGAAATGAAGGAGCGCATTTCCACACTTCTTTCCAAAGAAACCGTCCCTTTATGGATTGGCACTTTTCACAGTATCTCGGCCAGAATTCTGCGCATAGAGGCAGAACACATGGGCTTTGAGAGAAATTTTAGCATTTATGATGTGGACGACCAGGTGCGTGCCATTAAAAAAGTGATGAGTTCGCTGGGCATCTCGCAGCAGCAATTTCCGCCCAAATTAGTACAAAGCCGCATTTCACGCGCTAAAAATAAGTTTTTATTTCCTAATGATCTAAAAACTCAGAGCCAGGAGAGCCTGGACATAATGTTGCCGGAGATTTACGAGACCTACCAAAAAATGCTGCATGAAAACAATGCTCTGGATTTTGACGATCTCCTGATCAAGCCCATAGAATTATTTGATCGTCATAAAAAAATTCATGATAAGTACGCCGATAAATTTCAGTACATAATGATCGATGAATATCAGGATACCAACCATGCCCAGTACCAGTTGATTAAGCGGCTGGTTAAAAAACATAAAAATATTTATGTAGTAGGCGATGAAGACCAGTCCATTTACGGCTGGCGCGGCGCAGATATTAATAATATCCTCAGTTTTCAGAGAGATTTTCCCGGCGCTAAAGTAATCAAATTAGAAGAAAATTACCGTTCCGATAAAAATATTCTGGATGCGGCCAACGCCATTGTAAAAAACAACGTACAACGCATCGGTAAAAATCTGTGGACGTCGCGGGAGAGCGGTGATAAAGTGCGTTTGTATGTGGCGGCCGACGAAAAGGACGAAGCTAAACATATCGTGGAAATTATTCACGACGAAATGTATACGCAAAAACGGTCATTTAAAGATTTGGCTATTTTGTACCGTACCAATGCCCAAAGCCGTATCATCGAAGATTTTTTAAGGCGCAACGCCATCTCATATACCATCATCGGCAGCGTGCGTTTTTACGAACGCAAGGAAATCAAAGATTTATTGGCCTATTTAAAATTGATTGCCAATCCGGCGGACAGTATTTCTCTTAAACGGATCATTAATTTTCCTTTGCGCGGTATCGGCGGAGCTACGGTTTCCAAAGTGGAAAAATTTGCCGAGCTGGAAAACATCACTTTATTTGAAGCGCTGCGCCGCGTGGATGAAATTGCCTCTATTTCGGCGGCCATGAAGGGGAATATCACCGGTTTTTACGAACTGATTAAAAAATTTATCGATTTAAGCGGCGAGCTTTCCGCCGTGGAGCTGGCCTCCACATTAGCTACGGAAACCGGTTTGGTTCATCACTATAAAACCGAGTACGACCAGTACGAAGCCGAAAGCAGAATTGCTAATATCGATGAATTATTTACCAGCATTCAGCAGTTTGTAGATGAACGCCGTAAGGAAGACCGCGACGACAGCCTGTCCGCATTCTTAGAAGAGGTGAGTTTATTGAGTGATGTGGATACCTGGAATACTGAATCCAACGCCGTTACTCTGATGACCCTGCACGCGGCCAAAGGGCTGGAATTTCCGGTGGTTTACATTTGTGGCGTGGAAGACGGCCTGATCCCCCTGCAGCGCAGCACAGAAAACGGCGATAACGAATTGGAAGAAGAACGCCGTCTTTTTTATGTTGGGATTACGCGGGCGCAAAAAAAGGTCTATCTGAGTTATGCCCGCAGACGTAGCCGCTACGGTTCTTCTATCGATACGCAGGCTTCCATGTTTTTAAATGAGATTCCGCAAGAGCTGCTTTCGATGGAAACCACGGCGCAGCCCGTTAAACCGCGGCGCAAGACCTCGCCCCGCAGAAAAAAAATTACAGAATATTTCAGCAGCAGTGATTCACAGGATTCCGAAGATTCTTTTTACCGCGTGGGACAGCCGGTTTACCACGCCAGATTTGGCAAAGGACAAATCGTTAAGTTAGAAGGCCGCGGCGCGAATATGAAGGTAACCGTTCATTTTACACAGAACGACTTAATCAAAAAGCTGGTTAAACAGTACGCTAATCTTACGCCGTTAGAGGGATAAAGTAATTAAAAGAAACCTTTGAAAAATTAAGTTTTGTTTACCCTCTCCCCGGCGAAAGCCGCCGCTTTTGCGGCCGTCCCCTCTCCCAAGTTTGGGAGAGAGGAGCCGAGGTGTGAGGGGCATAACTTTAAAAATAACTTGAATTTAGGGTGACTGTTTTTTATGCGTTTACATACCATTAATTAAAATGGAACATATATGACTGTGCACAGATGGATTTTTTCAAAGGTTTCTAAAAATTATTAGTTTTGAGTAGTGTGACATGTTCGGCTTGATCGGGCGTCCAGTCTGTCTTTGTCAGTGTGACCCTTCTCTGGGTGGGAATGCGTTATGTCAGGCCCGACTTAACCGGGCATACATAGAGTACACAACACAACATTATTCCCCCTCTGCGACGCTATTGCGCCAAGGGGACTGTCAGGGTGATGTTGTTTTTTAGCATTTAAATGAAAGTAAAGTTGAGTTAAACCATATGATCAAGAAATTCGCTTTATTAGCCGTTGTTTTCCTGTTTATCTCCATCGCCGGGGCGCAGGTAGAGCGTGAAAGCAGTGATTTTTCCTACGCCTTAAAGCTCTACAGTCAGGAATTCTATGACCTGTCCGCTCAGCAGTTTATTAAATTTTATTCTACCTATCCCCAAAGCTCCAAAGCGGCGGAAGCCCGTTTTTACGCAGGGGAATCCTATTTTCATTTAAAACAATTTGCCCGCGCCCGCCGCGAATACCAATCCATGGCGCTGGAGTTCCCAAAGAGCGCCCGGGCGGCCGAAGGCTGGTTAAAAGTGGGCGAGTGCGCGCAAAAAACAAACGATGTGGACGGCGCTATTAAGGCCTACGAAACCGTGCCACTGTTATATCCGAAAAATTCATTGGCTCCTAAAGCCATGTTCATGGCCGGGGTTCTTTATTTGCAGCAGGAACGCTATAATCAGGCGAAAACCGTTTTTGGCCGTTTATTAGAGCGTTACAGTGAGAGCTCTTATTATTTTCCGGCTATGGTGAAGAAAGCGCTCTGTCATTTTGAGTCGGAAGAATTTCAGGAAGCTAAGCAGCTATTGGATAATGTTCTGAATGGTCAGCCCAACGACCAGACACGCATCGAGGCACAGTTGGTTTTGGCCAAGCTGGCGGCAGCACAGGGGCAAACCGAACAGGCGCAAACGAACTTTGCCGCTGTGTTAAAGGCTGCCCAAAACAGCCAAATAAAAAACAGCGCCTTGCTGGATTTAAGCGCTTCCTACATTGAAAATAGCGCCAGGAATAAAGCACGCCAAATTTTAATCCAGTATTTGCCGGCAATCAAGGATTCGGCAACCGCACTCAAAGTGCATTTATTGCTGGGAGATTTGTACTATCTGGACAATAAATTTTCGCTATCCGGACAGGAATATGAACAGGTTCTGCATTACCATCTGCCCGATTCCGTCCGGCTTTTAACCGGTTTTAAACTGGCGCTTAGTCAACGCCGGTTGCATTTAAATCAAAAAGCTACGGAAACATTGAACCGGTTTTTGCAGCCCGATATGCGGCATAACGGCCCGCTTTACCAAATTGTCCGTGAACGCTATTTGGACTGTCTAAAAGAAGACGGCCGGTTAAAAGAAATCATCTCCTTTGTCTATGCGCAACTTAACCGGGAAGAAAAAGGCAATTCTAACGGAAAATATACTCTAATCGTTTATCTGAGTAACGCCTTGCAGCAAAGCGGACGCTGGCAGGAACTCCTGCATCTTCTTAAACCGTACCGATTTTCACAGATAGATTTTCCGCAAAAAGACGCCGTGCTGTTTTATTTAGCTCAGGCCTATGAACACACGGATCAGTATTCCGAGAGCCTGTCCATTTACAGACAAATAATAAGCGAATTCGGCGCTTCGGCCTACTATGCCAAAGCGCAGGAAAGTAAAGACTACCTCGAAACGTTTAAAATAGTCAATCAGGATTTGGCGCAGAAACACCAGGCGGCTCTTATCGGCCAGATGCTAAATAATGCTCCGAAGGATATGCTTAAGTTGGAATTGGCAAAAATCTATTTTAATGATTTAAAGGATTTTGCCGAAGCAGCCCGGCAGCTCTTAGGCGCCATGCAGGACAGCTCGAAGCTGCAGGGCGATATGCATCTGTATTTGGGAAAAACTTATCTCACTTTGGCCCGGCAAAAAGGAGTAAGCAAAGGGAGTATTCACGATTATTTATCCGCCGCTCTCAAACAATTCAGGTCGGCGTTGTCGGATAGCGGCGGTTGCTCAGCTCCCGATGAAGCCTCGTGGCTGTTCGTGAAAACCACGTTGGGAATGGATTCGGTCGGTATTGCCAACGAGGGAAAATACATCTCCGCTTTACTGCAAAAATATCCGGACAGCCCTTTAAAGGAAGCGTGGTACCGCACCATGGCCATGGACATGGCTTTCGACAGCGCAACCGTTGCTAAATCACTCCAGTATTTTCAGTTGTTAAAGGATAATTTTCCGGAATCCAAATACCATCCGGATTATTTATATTATTTAGGCAAATTGTTAAAATCAGAAAATGAGCAGCAAGCGCTGGTCTATTTTAAACAGGTGGCAGCGGACTATCCGTACTCTCCTCATGCCGCCGCCGCCCTGTGGGAAGTGGCGCGCTACTATGAAACGCAAAAGCAGTTTATGGCTGCCAGTACATTATATGACAAATTACTGAAAACCTACTATTATTCGGAATTGGCGCCCGACGCGCGGCAAAAGATAGGCCAGTTATACGCTCAGGCCGGAAAATACAAAATAGCCGTTCGGTATTTGACGGAGCAGATACCCGCTTCGTTTGTAACGGATTTGGTTTTACGTTATGAGTTTTTACCGCCCAATGCCGCTGAGAATATTTATTTTTTAGCCAAGGCTTACGACGGGTTGGGTAAAACCGCACTAGCCATGCGCAAATACCGCTTGTTTCTGCAATTAGCCGCAGGCAGCTCTTTGGGCAATCAGGCGCGTTTTCGTCTGGCGCAGCTTTATTACGAAAAAGGACAGCTAAGTATTGCCTCCGAGTTTTTCAGCGCGGTATCTTATGCGGACTCATTGTTGTATCCGGCGGCACAGGAATCCATTGGCCGCATTTATTTTGATCAAGGCGCGTATAAAAAAGCCGTTGCTGTCTACAAGAAAGTAGCCGCCTTAGAGAAGAATAGCGCAAAAAGCGCGGAAATCAGCAGTAGCTACATTATCGCTCTAATCCGCGACGGCCAGCTAAAAGAGAGCAAACGCGCCATTAAATCATTTAAAAAGAAATTTCCCGACCATAAAAACGAACTGGCCGGTTTCGTTGTAGAATTGGGTAAATACTACCGCCAGAAAAAAAACTTCGATAAAGCTATTCAATCGTTTAAAGAGGTTAAGAAAAAGTACAAATCGTCCGAATATGCAGATGATGCGGATTATTATCTGGCGATTACTTACATTACGCTGAACAAAGTGGACGGCGCCTTTAATATTCTGAGTAAGTTTTTTGCCCATTATCCCAAAAGCAATCAGTTGGCCGCAGCCCTGAATACGCTGGGTAGCTTGTACTATCGCGGCGAAAAATATGACAATGCCATCACCATGTTTAAAAACGCCCTGAACTATTGCCACGAGCGGAAGTTACGGGCGACTATCATGGGTAATTTGATAAAGGCTTACACGTTTACGGGATTTTGGGACGCCGCGCAGGCATTATCCAGAAAATATGTGCAAGAATTTTCTGAGGCGCCCGACCGCCTGGATAAAAAGATCGTCATTGCCCGGGCTTATATTAATTTGAATCAGTTTCAGGAAGCGGTAGCCTATTTAAAAAAGATAAAGTTAGAAGCGGACGCCGAGCGCGAGCCGGAAATTCAGTTTTATATCGGCGACGCCCTGATGAAAGCCGGAGAATATGAAAATGCTATTGCGGAATTCGTAAAAATTCCGTTACTTTCCAAACAGACTAAATTACAGTGGGAAGCCAGCGCGTTTTACTATGCCGGGCAGTGTTACGAAAAATTAGGGCGCACTAACGATGCGGTGCGCATGTACCGCGAAATTGTGCGCAGGCCTGGTATTGACGCTGTGCTTAAAAAAGAAGCCAAAAAACGTATTAAATTGATCCAATAGCAATAGGGAGTTATTATGCGCACTTTTATGAAAATTTTCAGCATAATACTGATTTCGGCCTGGATTTGGTCTTGCTCGGGTTCCAAAGCAACCAGCGGCGGTATGAGCGAGGCAAAATTCGAAGACGTTCAGCTGCAGGCGCAGGCCGAAGCGCTGCAAAAACAAATCGAAGAGAAACCCAACAACATGGAGTATCGCCGGCAGTTGGCAGAACTGTACCATAATAACGGCTATGATACGCAATCTATGAAAGTGTTGGAAGAAGCGCTGAGAATCGACCCCAACGATACCGAAACCAAATACCAGTACGCCGAAACGGCGCTCAGCGCCGGTGATAAACTGCGCGCCTATAATGCATACAAAGCAGTGCTGCAAAGCGCCGACGGCGAAAATTATCTGGACCGCATCGCGCCTAAATTTTCTGACGCTTTTAAAGTGGAAAAGATCATCGGCAGCGAAGCGCAGGAAGCCTTTGCCAATTTTTCCGCAGACGGCCAGAAAATCATCTACCAATCGGATCAAACCGGCAACTGGGATATTTTTGAATATGATTTGACCACCCAGACCACACGCCAACTGACCGACTTTCCTTCGCAGGAAGAAAATCCCTCTTTTTCGCCGGACGGCAGCAATATTATCTACACTTCCACCAAGGAAGACCACCGCGATGTGGATTTTAATCAAAAGCGCCGCGATATTTACGTAATGGATTTGCAAACCGGACGCGAGACCAATTTAACCACCAATGGATCCGATGACTGGCGTCCGCGCTATTCGCCTGACGGCCAGTATATTGTTTTTGTCTCTCAACGCAACGATTTGCGCGACGTGCCTTTTTATCAATTGTTCGGCAATATTTTTATTATGGAAAATGACGGTCGTTTTCAGTTGATGTTAACCGATACACAGTCTAATAACGGCGACCCCTGCGTGCTTCCGGGTAGCACGGAAGAGAAGGGAACTATCTTTTTTGATTCGGATCGCAACGGTAAATACGCCATTTATTCCATGGATTTTAAAGGCGCCAACGTCCGGCAAATCACCTTTAATCCCGATGCCAACGACGTTTCACCGGCGGCTTCCTCAAATGGCGATAAAATCGTTTTTTTCTCCGACCGCGACGGTAATTATGAAATATATCTGATGAATAATGACGGCTCGGCGCAGCAGCGGTTGACCTCTAATCCGGCAGACGATTTGAATCCTGTGTTTTCGCCTGACGGACAAAAAGTGTTGTTCCATTCCAACCGGGACGGAAATTACGATATCTTTTTACTGGATTTAAGCGCGCAGGCCGGTACGTTGCCTATTTACGATGTGATTAAGAATATCGACACGGCTATTAATTATTTAAATTGATTCGCCGTTTCTTTTATCCGCCGATTAATTTAGCCCCTGAAACATAGGGCATTAAGTAAACATAGTCACAAATAAAAAAACGGTTCAGCGGTTTGACTGCCGAACCGTTTTTTTTTATTCGATCCTGTTATTTCTTTAGCGTCATTGTCTGTAGGCTACCTTAATATAGATTTCTGTTACGCGCAATTCCGTGGGGCCGCCGACGTTGCGTTCTATGAATATTTGCATATTGGTTATATCATCGGGGTCAAGCCCGCCGCCGTCGGAATCTGTTGTAAAGGTTTCGGATGTGATGAGCAGATAATCCGGCGTATCCACAAACGTATCGCCGAGCCATACGGTATTGCTGCCGGTTTTATATCCGATATTCATATTCCCGGAATCGGTACCGGTTTCCGGATGGGTAGAATATCGCGTATAAACATTAATAGTAAAGCTTTCGATAGTTGTCCCGTTCAGGGCAGGGTAATCGTCCATATCAACCGAGAAGATGCAGCCCGGGGAGGTACAACATTTTAAAGCAATGCTGGCGTCGCCGTCGTTTTGATCAAGTATGTCTCCCCAGCCGCCGCCTTCGGTGCTGAATCCGCCGGGATTGGAAGCCAGTCCGGAGGGATGGATAATCACCGTATCTGTTGCCGCGCCTGTTTCGAACGAAGTTTCCTGAGAATATGCCGACCAGGCGCCGTTGTTATCCTGATATTGGACATGCCAGTAGTAAGTAGTAAATGCCGACAGCGCGCTATTGAGCGTGTGGAAGGTCAGGTCGGTCGTGCCGGTATGCTCGTAGAGCGGAGTGGTGTAATCGCCCGCTGCCTGAGTAATCTGCCAGCGGGAGGCCTGATGCGTATCCTGTGCATTGAAATCGTAAAAATAGGACGACTCAAGTGTAGGGATGAGCGGTATTCCCGTCGCTCCGTCGGCAGGGCTGATATTATACGGCGCGTCCGGCGGGATGTTTTCCTGAATAGTTGTATGATCAAGATTCATAGCATTCCCGGAAGCGTCATAAATGGAAGAAGGTGTAGCCGCGGAAATTTCATCCGTATCTAAATCGTCTTTAGAATCCAGAGGAATATTTAAAATTAATAAAGCGCTGCTCTGGCCGGCGGTATGAATTACGTTTGTAATATCCCTGTTATCGTCAATATCATAAAGCGTAAAATCCTGTGGGATTAAATCGCCGCTGGCATCAGAATTACTGTACACACTTTCCGAAAAATGAACATGCAGCGTATCGCTATCGACCACGCCAAGCGCCTCTGAAATTTGAGGGGGATAAAGATCGGTCGGGGTCCTGCGGTATTCCGTATTATCGTTGTGGCACATGCTGCAAATACCGTTTTTACTGACACTTCCCGGACCGGAACCGATAAAGCGCGTTTTACCGCCGTTGCTGTTTTTTAGAACGGGGTAGGTATCTGCAGGCGTATATTGAAAATCAATGGACGGTACTTTATCATTTGTACCGGCAGTACTGATTAATTCTCCGTGACGAATCATGGCCGCCGAAGGAGAGCCGTGCACATTATGGCAGGCCGGGCAACTCATCTGTGAGTCGCCGGAGCTTCCGTCCCAATCGGAATCCCAGCGGTCGCGGTAACCGCCGCCGGTATCCAGGTGATAGGCATGACTGTTGCGGCCGTCGTTGTCATCCCTGAAATTGGTAGTGAAATTACTGCGGTTTAAATAATTATCCGAAGGGTGACACTGAAAGCAGAGTTCAAAGTCCGAAATGGGATTGCCGCTGTCGGTTCTCGGAATATCCATTCCAAACTTCAGCCGGTAAGCGGATTGGTAATTATCGGCGCCGGCTGTATAGGTACGGTGCAGATGATCAATGTGTCCGGTTTGTGAATTATGGCAAGCCTCGCAGGATAAATTTGCGGCCGGAGCGCCTGTGGGGGGATAAGCCCCTCCGGCTAAGCCATGTCCGGTTTTATAGTATCCCCATCCGCTGCCGTAAGGATACTGGGCATTTTCATCGCCAACCACATTTGGCGCGGCTATGCCGCCGTCAATTTTACTGTGTGCCGGAATTTCATCATGGCAGCCGGCGCACCATTTTTCCTTACCCGCAGGCAGGCTATCGCCCTGATAAATGCCGTTTTTCCAATTGGATTTTGATCCCAGAGCGCCGTCGTTAACGCCGTCGTACGTGCCTCCCGGACTGTGGCAGGTGTTACAAATATCGGTTTCGGACAAATCAAAAAAGCCGTCGTTATTGCTGTCCGTTCCGGATTTAAAATAGGGATAGTTGGTAGTGTCATGACAAGCATCGCAAGTAATGAACGGGCCTTTTACGTCATCGGCATCATTTTCCGTATGCGTGGAATGACTTTGTGTGGTTCCGGCGCCTTCGCTAAACTGGCCGGGTTCGTACTCATAGCCGGCGTCGTGACCGTGGCAGGATTTACAGCCCTTGCCGGGGCCGCCGTGTTTAAAACCGTTGTTGTGCGGATGGCAGGAGGTACAATTGCTACCTGCTTTACCACCCAAATTTTCGTGATTTTGTTGCGGAGCTGAACCGTCATTCCGAAAATGTTTGGTATTAGTATGGCATACCTCGCAAATCCCGTCGTAGGTACCGTCTCCGTCCGCAAAAGAGTGTTGTCCTGTTTCCGCACTGAAAATTACGGGTAAAATACCGCTTTCGGGCGTAGATACGCTGTCCCGGACAAGAAAAATATTTGTTCGATTGGGATTATGCGGCTGATGACAGCGCAGACAATTCATACCTTCATGATCGGGATAAGTGTGGCAGGCCAGGCACATGGCGTTGTTGTTGGCAGTATGTAAAATGTAACCGTCGCCATCGCCGTTATTGGCGTTGCCGGAATTTGTATAGTGAACCCCGTGACAGGTAGTGCATTCTACACGGTCCGGATCGATTAAAGTTAAATTTGTATCGGTAGGAGCGGAATAAAAGCGGCTGTCGGAGCTTGGATATACGAGGCCCACAGGATGGCTGCCTTTATTGTTGGCGTCAGTGCGGTAACTACCCACATTACGGACAGCATGACAATCTTTGCACATGGCATTCTGGTAGTTTGATGTGCGTAAAAAGGGCGGATAGGTTTGATCGTGCTGATTGTGACAAGTGGAACAGACGATCGTGCCATCCATTACGCGGGAGGACATCTCCTCATCTGTTGGAATTTGGGCGCCGTATGTTGTATTTTTCGCACTAACGTCCCAGGAGTGAGACGTTCCCGAAGTTCCGGGGACAGCGCGATCGCTTTCGGCAAACGGCTTGTCTGCGGCCATGCCGACAGGATTATGGCAGCTCATACACAAATTGGAATTGCCTGCGGCGCTGGTCAGTTGCGCTCCGGGGCTTTTATGTATTACATGGCAGGAACTGCATTCTATTCCGTTACCCCAGTGCGGCGTATCCATCAACGTTTTAGTGATTTTCTGCGTTTTTTGTAATATAGCGCCAGGTGAAATTGTTTGGCTAAGGCCGATGCTGGCGCAGAGCATTATTAAAAAACTTAAAGGAACAAGATGCGATCGTTTCATAGTATTTTTTTCATCCGTTATTAGTTATTTAATCAGCAGCATTCGTTTAACGGCGTGATAGTTTTGCAAACGTATTTCATAATAGTACAAACCGCTGGCAACGCTTTTGCCGGCGTCATTTTTTCCATCCCAATAATAGGCCTTTCCTTTAACCGGATAGGAACCTTTTGGATATTCTCCCAGACAAGCGGAGCGTACTTTTTGTCCGGCGCAATTATAAATATTAATGGTAACAGAACCGTCCTGACCGAGCGAAAAGGGGATAACGGTGCCGCTGTTAAAAGGATTGGGATAGTTTTGCATAAGCTCATTTTTAAGGGGAACGGCAAGAGGCGTATCATCGCTTAAAACGGTTGGCAGCCCCTTTATATCGAATACTAAAACGGCATTGGAATTATACGAGGTTACCCAAAGATGATTCGTTTTGTCAAGAATAACATCCATCGGCTGCGCGAGTTTATTCGGGCCATATCCAAACTGCCCAAGCAGGCCTAAAAAAGCGCCGTTTTTATCTAATACCTGAATCATGCCCTGGTAAGAATCGGCTACGAACATTCTGCCTAATTGATCCACGGCCAGGCCCTGCATTCGAACAAACTGTCCGTCTTCATTGCCGTATTGGCCATACCCCCTCAGCCAGTTGCCCTGTTTGTCGAATACATGAATGGCGGCTATGGGCAATGCCGTGTCGGCGGGGGCAATGCCGCCGTGCTCCGTAACAAGCACAAGCTGGTTTTTTTCATCAATTGCGATGCCTGTTGGAAAAACCAACACATCCTTTCCAAAGGATTTTAGCAAATTACCCGCCCGGTCAAATACGAAAACCTGTTTAAGCCTGCTATCGGTAACGTAGAGATGCTGATTTCCATCAAAGGCCATATCCGAAGCTAAAAGAAAGTTCCCGAAAGTTCGAATGATTGTTCCGCTGGTATCCATCTGTGTAATCTGGTTGAAGTTGCGCATACTGGCATAGAGAGAAGCGCCTGAGATTGCAACGGCTAAAGGTGGGCTGGCAGTAGTTATTTTGCCTAAATAGTTACCGCCGGAATCATACCGGCATATATAGTTATGACCGTTGCATATATAAATATTCCCGGAGTTGTCGGCGGCCATACGCAGCGGATTTTTTATACACTGCTCAACCGTGAATAACTGGTCCGCCTGGACAAAGTGTTTTTTGGGGCTTCCAGCCCAAATAGAGCAAAACAGAAGACTTAAAAAAAGAACAGTAAATACATGGGCTTGTTTTTGCACATTTATTTCCATTTTGTCGCCATATTTTTAGTACTCATAAATTTGTTTTCGATACGTTATCTTAAATTTCCAATTAAAAATTAACGTCCGTCAGAAATATCGTTGAAACTCAACTATAAAACGGTTAAAAACAGTTTTCCTTTCACCGTAAAGCCAGTCCTGCGTGCGATAGAGTATCTTTAAACGCATGGTTCGCCAGAACCATTGCGCCGAACCGCCGAATTCCAGGTTTTGCATGTTAATATTAGTTGTTCTTTCCTGCTTACGTATCCCAGCAAAACCACTCACAGCAAACACAGTGGTCGGATTCCATTGAACTTTCAGACGACTTGAGTAAATTTTCATATTCTGATCTAATTTGGGGTATTCCAGCATAATGAAGGATAGTTTTGACGAAAGAATTAAAAATTCAGTAAGCCGGATATAAAATGAATTTCGTAATTGTAGCTGTTGGTAATCCTGCTTCTGCGTTTGATACAGCCGTTGTTCGGCCAACAGGGAAACGCCGGTTTTTTCTCCACGTAAGCTAAGTTTCGCCCCCGTTACCTGAAAAAAGATATTCTGCATAAACTCGGCGTTTTCGGGCGTGCCCCCTAACAGGCTTTGTGTATGTTGATTGACTCTGTAGTAGAGTTGCAGCCAGTCGAAAGACAGGGAAGAATTAAAGCTGTTAAGAGCAGTTCTGAACGTAACGGAAGGTAAGGTGCGAAATTGATAATCAACCAAAATAGCCTGTTCCGGTTTAATGCGGCTAAAAGGAGAACGTTGAATGAAGACCATGTTGTCAATCTCTTCGATAGTATAGTCCTTGTTTTCGCCCTCTTCATAAATAAGATCGCCTGATTCGTTATAAACAATGATAGAAGACACGATGATATTGCGTTCGTTTAAAAACACCGGTTGCTCGCCGAAAATTAAATGATATTCCGCCACAATGGGATAAATGGTACTTTGTATTTTACGGTCGGTTCGGCCGTGGGCGCGTTTGTAACCGATTTGAAGTTTTCCCGAAAAGGGCATTTTTTTTGTGTAATTGATTCCCCAATCATACGAATACGACGCCTCCTTTCCGCTGGTCATGGTATTTCGGGTTAAACCGCCGCCGATATGGCTGTTGATACTCTGGTATAATTGATGGGATAACGTGCCATACACGATATGTATTCTGGAATGCCGGGCGTTGGAGCGCGTTTCGGAATAATTGTAAAGATAACGGTTGCTAAAGCCAAAAGGTAATTTAAACGCGATGTTGTTATCTGTCCGTATATTTTGATAGTTGAGCCGTCCTTTTCTGTTATAAAACCGTACATTGCTGTGCCAGCCGTTATCATTGTTTTTACTAAAAAGATAACTGAATCGTAGAAATCCGTCATGTAATGTATAGCTGCGCTCCCATATGCGTCGGTCGTTTAAATCGGTATATTTATAAGTTAGGCTAATTCTGGTGTGGTCTCCCCGACGTTGTCCGTTATAATTCACATTTCGACGCAGTATATTTCTCCGGGTAACGCGGTCAATCTGAGACCATTCTTCATCTAAGCGGAGCACATCGGTGCGCAAAACGGAGCGTAAGAATAGCTTGTTGGCAATAAAGGTGGCATGCATTTTCTCAATCTCAAAACGTGTGCTTCCGCCGTAATCGAAAGCAATTCTGTCTTTGTCTCTGGACCAGCTGAAAATAAACGGATAGGCGTTCTTTTTAAAAAATGAAGCGTTAAAGAAACCATTCAGGAAGGTTCCGTTTGATTTGTGGTGATAATCGGCGCTTGAATACTTCTCCTGTGTTAAGGCCATGGTGGCATTCCAGTTGAATTCCAATATCTTGGGGCTGATGACGTATCCCTTGTTACGCAGGGTTATGCTTTGTTTAAAAAAAGGTTTTTTGCTTTTGACGGGTTTGATTTTTTGTTCGTAATTATAATTCAAACGCAGATATCCGTAAAGATTCCCGAATCTGATTAAAGAGATTTCCTGTGCCTCGGCCCATTTAGGTTTTATCACAATAGCCAGTAAACACAGCATCAAATAAATGTGAATATGTTTTCGGATAAAAATCATAATAACAATGCTCTTAGTGAGTTTTTAATAAACATCCTAAATAGATTTTTTCTCCGTAATTAAAATTCAGGGAAAGAAAATATTCCCCATCCCCGCCATGAGGATTATGACATTCATAGCAGGCAGTATCTTCAATATCCTCGTGTGCTTCGGATTTTTTTATTTCCTCATCGTGGCACTGGAAACATAATTTTTGCCCGGTTTCAGTTAGCAAGCTGTCATTTTCGCTGCTGTGTGGACTGTGGCACTCTGTACAACTACCCTCCGCCACAGGCTCATGCACATAAGGATAATCCAAAATATCATCGTGGCAGCTGCCGCATAGTTCTTTGGGGCTGTTGTTTAAAAGACCGCCGATATTACTGCCGTGAACATTATGGCAATCCGTACAGGCGCCTTCGGCTACCGGAGCGTGTACCACTTTAGCGGAAGACAGTGTATCATGACAAGTGTAACATAAGCCCGGTGTTTGTTTTACAAGCAAAATCTCATTTTCACTGCTGTGAGGATTATGACAAGTACTGCATTGTTCCTCTTCAACCGCCGCATGCAGATGTTTATATTCGAGTATTTCGCTGTGACATCCACTGCACAATTCTTTTTGGCCGGCAGTAAGAAGCGCCTCAGTGTTGCTACCGTGAATATTATGGCAGTCTGTACAGGCGCCTTCGGCTACGGGATCATGGACTACATTTCCGGTTGTGATCGTATTGTGGCATGTGTAGCATAAGCCCGGTACGGAATTGTTTAACAGCGGTTCATAATTGCTGTTGTGTGGATTATGGCAGGCAGTGCATTCGCCCCCGGCCACAGGCTGATGAGGGAATGATATATCGGTATTTGCATCATGGCATTCATAACACAGTTGCGGCAGCCCGGCCGTAAGAAACTTTTGATTATTGGCGCCGTGTGGTTTATGACATGCCGTACAATCACCTTCCTCAACCGGCGGATGCACATCCTGCCCCTCTGCCAAATCATCATGACAGGTAAAACAGAGCTTTTCCGGCGCCGCTTTAAGGGCGTAGGAATGTGAAATATCATGGCAGGCCGAGCACGGGTTTTTGTCAACATTGGGATGTGTAAACCATACTAATTTAGCTTTTTTTGTATTTTTTTTTGTGGTGTGGCCGAGTTTGTTTAAGGCGATGGATGAATCTTTTTGAATGCTGTGTTTTCCGGGCTCGGGCACGCCGTCCAAAAAAATGCTTAAAACCTTGTATCTTGCATTGCTGCTGCATCCAATCCAATAAAATGCAAAGAAAAGCAGCGTCATCGTTGAAGCAATCCCATTTAACTTAACGACACTCCGCTTTTCTTTGTTTTTTAACATGATTATCACCTGGATTTTGCATTTATCCGGAACTGTAATTTTGAAAATTATTGCTGTTCAAAAATCCGAATAGTAGCGGCTGCACGTAATTTCGCGATCAGCTCTTCCTTTCGCTGAGCATATAAGTTTTTATAAATTCTTTTTTCTATATTTTTTTTGCCTACTTCTTCGATGGTTAATTGTTTGGCGGGTTTACGTCCAATTAATTTGATTATATGATATCCATAAATTGTGCGGATTGGTTTGCTAACCTGTCCGATTTCCAGTTGTACGGCAATTTTGTCTAATTCTGGCAGGAGCTGTCCTACATGAAGCCAGCCAATAGCGCCTCCTTTTTTGCTGCTGGAAGTATCATCCGATACATTTTGAGCCATAGTCGAAAAATCTTCACCATTAATAATCCGCTGGTATATTGAGTCGGCCTTTTCCAGCCCCGCCTGCCAACCTTCGCGCATGCCGCCCGGCGGAACCGAAATCAGTATATGGAGCAGCTTCATTTGTTCCGGTATTTTAAATTTATATTTATTGTTTTCATAATAGAATTGAATATCATGGCCGGTAATGGTAATTTTATCGACGACCTCTTCTTTAATCAATTGATTGATTAACAACCGTCGTTTAATTTTGTTTACCCATTGCTTGTATGAGGAACCGGTTTTTTTTAATTCCTGTTTAAAAATTTTTTCGGACGGATAGGCCGTTTTCATCATATTTATCTGATAATTCAAAGCATTCTTATCAATCAGAATGTTTTTCAGTTTTGCTTCCTGATACAAGAGTTCGTCATCAATAATTTCATTCAATACCTGCTTGCGTATTTCCTTATATCTTTTTTCCGACACCCGTGTGTGGATGGAAATGAGCGGTAATTTTTCATTGATTCCGGCTAATAAAATATTGTTGGTAATCATGGTTCCGTTAACAGTGGCCACAATCTTATTCTCAGCTCGTAATACAATTGGCCCACATAAAAAATAACAGATGGTCAGAACAATTTCGAGGGAGATTCTTTTATTCACAGGCTTTATCTCTTTTCTATAAAAATTAAAAAGGAAAAAGGGGTGAGGTCTTTCCTCACGCCCTTAGTACAAAAGCTCCGGCCCCGCATGGATACTTTTCAAATAATCCATGGCTTAGGAAAGAAATACCGATTTAAATATCATGACAAGTAAGACAAAGCGCACTGTTGGTGTTATCCATCCTTAAGAAAGGCCGATTGGAATTATCATGCGGATTATGGCAAGAAGCACATTCCACTTGATCTTTACCTGAACCGTACAAAGGTAAAACACCGCCAACTTTTCCATCGGTTGCCGGATGGAATTTTGTGTCCAAGCTGGGATCATAGGTGATTGAGATAGGATGATCGTTCGCTAAGTCGGTGCCTACGTTTGTGCCTTCAAAGTTTACACCGCCAGAAGGACTTTGCCCAACATGGCATGTGGTTGCACAGTAATTAATGGTTACTGATGAAGCGGCTGAGCCAAACTTAGCCGTTGGTACGTTTATTACCTGATCCAGTGCAATGGTATTGTCATGACAGGAAAGACATGCCAGGGATACGCCCTGCGGCGAACCGGCAATAGTCATATCCAGAGACGAACTGCTGTACATCGTGTACTGACCAGCAGGCGTCTCACGGTTCCATAACGGCGCATCGATGGCCGTATTGTTGTTATGGGGAGTATGGCAGTAAACACATATCTCTCCCCAGTCCTGTAAGCCCATTCCATCGACTGTTGCCTTGCGCAGGTTATGCGGCGTGTTTTCTACTTTGTCGCCTGTAAAACTCTGAGCAAGGACATTGCCGGGAAAAGCAACGCAAAAAGCCAAGAGCATTATACTGATCAGGAAAATCCATTTTTTCATGGATTGCCTCCTTTCCACGTTTTAGTTGTGAGTACTATTCATCATCGCCCGATGACTTTACATCTCCGAGGTATTGATAAACCTGCACCCTATGATTAAGTTGATCCACGACATAAATGCGATTCCGGTTGTCAATACACATGCCAGCCGGAAGCCGTAAATCAGCCAGACCGGAGCCAAAATTACCAAAGGCCAGTAATAAGCGTCCTTTGGGTGTAAATATTTGAATGTTGTTAAAGGCGGCATCAGCTACGTAAACATGACCATGGCTGTCTATACCAATGCCCTTCGGGCGGGAGAACGTTCCCGGAACATTTCCGATTCTTCCGAATGAATATAAAAAATTGCCCCTTGGATTAAATACCTGTACACGAAAATTCATGGTGTCCACTACATAGACATTGCCGTTTTTATCGACAGCAATGTTAGTGGGAAAGTTAAATTCGCCGTTGTCCGAACCGCGGTTCCATGTTTTATCCAAACTGTCTTCCGCTATCTTTTTCCCTTCTTTTTCGTTTTTACCCAAAATGAATAAGAGTTTATAATTGGTTTTATCAAAAACCTTCACCTGATGCGCCCAGATATCTACGATATAAATGAGGTTCAAGGCGTCGTTGATAGCGATGCCGAAGGGACGATCGAAGATGCTCTTGCCGCCAAACGAATTGAAATATGTTTGATCGGGTTTGTATATGACAACACGCTTGCCGCCGGCGTCGGTTACAAAGATATATCCTTTTTTATCTGTAGTTATGCCTAAGGGATTGAGGAGCATGCCTTTCCCTTTTTTACCGAGCACCTTTAGTTGTTTGTCCTTAAAATTAAAAACCAGCACTTTGCGCCAGTGCGTATCGGTTACATACATCTTTCCTTCATTATCGACATGTACGCTTAACGGTTTTTTTAAGGCGCGTAAACGGGGGCGTCCGAACACCGTCTCAAAAATCTTTTGCGCCAGGCTCCGTTTGCGTTCGCCTAAGGCCATTTCCGAGTGAATGCTTCGAACGAATTGTATTTTGGGCGGTTCAGGTGGCAGGGGCCAAACAAAATCTTCTGGTTGGGGCAAGTTTTTTGGCCGGCTGCCTGCACAGCCGTAGGTGAAAAAGAGGGCAGCGAAAAGTCCGATTAGGATGCAGAAAGTAACTTTTGATTTCATTTGAATACCCGTTTAACATTCATAACTGCTTACTATAAAGCAAAAGCAATGCCATATGAGAACGGTTGTTTAGGTTAAAGATATGATGAGCAAAATCTCTTTTACATTTAGATTTATTAAGACATAATTTGAGATGTCAATCACAAATCCAGGAAGATTTTGCAAAAAAATGCAGAATGAAGAATTTTATTAAATATAAATATTAAGAAGGGGAAAAATTGGCATTGGAATAATTAAATAAACGGCTGCAATACTAAGTTAAAACAACAGCCAACTGTGCGGAATCGAACAGATAGATGTGCGATTCCGCACAGTATTATAAGAGTAGTGTGTAGTTGTTCAGGAGTATATGTTGCGAAGACAGGTTTTCCTGCTGATCGGTTCCGTCCATAGGATTTTGAATAATAGAAAGCAGGTGGTCAATGTCAAATGGCTTGGAAAGAAACAAATTTGCACCGCTGTTCCGAAGTTGTTTTAACAGCTTGGGAGAACCGTAGGCAGAAATTACAGCTACTTTAATATCCGGGCAAATTGCGCGCGCCCGTTGTAATAATTCGAGACCGTTGATCCCCGGCAAACGGTAATCTGTAATTATCCAGTCAAAGCAATCGTTTTCAAGGCAGCGCAAAGCTTCTTCGGCATTGGTTTTTGATACCACTTTGAGGCTGTGCTTCATTAGAGATCGTTCCAGCGACCAAAGTAAAAGTTTTTCATCTTCAACTATAATAACTTGCATCGATTCTCCGGAAAGTTTAATTGAATGATGGTTAGTTACGTTAAAAGTCCGTATTTTTTCATCTTACGGCGCAAAGAGTCCCTGCTGATATGGAGCAATCGGGCAGATTTGATTTGATTCCCTTCGCTGATTTTTAAAGCCTGTATCACCAGATTCCGCTCAATTTCGGTTAACGATATCCCGTTCTCGGTTAATGTGATAAAGGATTCGTTAGAGCCTGAATACAGAAACCCTTGTATTTCTTCGGGCAAATGCTCCGGTTTTAATTCATGGATATCTTCAAGAATCATAATACGTTCTAAAACGTTTCTAAGCTGGCGAACATTCCCGGGCCAGTCGTAGCGGAGCAATAATTTTTCGGTTTCTTTGGAAATTACCGTAAGATTTCGCCGGAATTTGGCGTTAAATTCTTCGATAAATTTTTGCGCCAGCGGAAGGATGTCTTTTTTTCTTTCCCGCAGGGGAGGGATAGTAATAGTAATTACATTAAACCGGTAGAATAGGTCCGGCCGGAAATCACCGTTTTTCGCATCTTCCTTAAGATTTCGATTAGTAGTAGCGATGATACATACGTTTATAGCAATATCTTTAACGCCTCCTAAGCGCCGTATGCGGCGATCCTCCAAAACCTTAAGCATTTTTGCCTGCATAGACTTCGGCATATCACCGATTTCTTCCAGTAAAATTGTTCCCCCTTCAGCAATTTCAAAAAGGCCCCGTTTCATCTTTTTGGCGTCCGTAAAAGCGCCGCGTTCGTGGCCAAAAAGCTCGCTTTCCAGTAAAGTCTCAGGCAGGGCCGTACAGTTGATTTCCACAATGGCATGATTAGCCCGGTCACTTTGATAATGAATTGTTCTGCCCAGATAATCTTTTCCGGTGCCGCTTTCGCCCTGTATCAGGATGGTTTGGGCGTCGCTGCCGGCCACTCGTTTTGCCAGCTGAATAATCCGCTTCATGGACGGATTGTTACAGATAATATTTTCAAAACGATAGGTGCTGCTTTCCACAGAACGTTGATAACCGATTTCCTGTTTTAAATGAGCAAATTCAAGAGCTTTTTGCACAGAAATAGTAACTTCTTCCATATTAAATGGCTTGCTGATATAATCACAGGCGCCAAGCTTCATGGCCTGAACGGCAATATCAACAGAATTCATAGCGGTAATGATTAATGTGGGAATCTGACATTTTTCAAGTTGTAGCCGTTCCAACACTTGAACCCCAGAAAGATCGGGTAACATTAAATCCAATAAAACTAAATCCGGCGGTTGACTAAATATGTAAGTCAGAGCCTCTTGTGCAGAGTGTAAACATGTAACCTGATACCCTGCTTTTTCCAGAACTTTTTCTAAAGACCAGCAGATGAGTTTGTCATCGTCTACAACTAAGATTTTAGCTTTTAACATCATTCTCATTCTTCATTTTATCTTGTTCAAAGGGAAGCGTGATTATAAACCGCGCGCCCCCTTCTTTAATATTTTCAACAAAAATTGTGCCATTATGTTGTAAAATAATATGTTTGACAATAGCCAATCCCAAACCGGTACCCTGCGTTCGGGTTGAGAAAAAAGGCTTAAATATGTCTTTAACTATATGTTGCGGAACACCCGGCCCGTTGTCGGAAAATTCGATTCGAACGGATGGGAGCATATTTTGCCCAACATGATCTCGTCTGGTCGAAATTGTTAATTCTCCATCGCTATTGAGTATTTGAAGAGCATTAAGTAGTATATTGATAAAGGCCTGTTGAATAAGCGTTGGATCAAGATATATTTTTTCTAAATCGGTCTGGAAATCCTTTATCAGTTTAATATTCGAAAACTGATCGCTGCGCATACAGAGGGCAAGCGAACTATCGATAACCTGGTGAAGATCAACTTCCCGGAATTCCGGCTCTGCCGGTTTGGAATAGGATAGAAATCTGCTGAGAGTGTTATTTAGCCTGCTGATTTCATTTTGCATTTCTTCCATTATCCGGTTGTTTGGATCATCCTCATCCATCTCTTCAGTGAGAACGTGGATGGCCCCGGATATTCCCGCCAAAGGATTTCTTATCTCGTGAGCTAAGCCGGCGGCCAGTTCCCCTAAGGTCGCTAATCTATCGGCATGTTGAAGTTCCCGTTGGTAAGTCTCTTCAATCTGGCGCATCGAGTTGTGAAGACGGTCGACCATGGTTACAAAACTTCTGCACAAAATGCCTATTTCATCATCTCTGGTGCAGCTGAGCTGAATATCTAAATTGCCTTCTTCCACTTGACGCATTTTATCGCTTAAAGTTATCAACGATTTACTTACTACAAAACGAATCATTAAGCTTAAGGCGATTGTCATTACTAAGAAAGTAAGCAAACCGTTTCCGATCATCATGTCACTGATTAAATTGGTCTGATTTTTAAACTGTGACAAAGAAACCGAGACGCGCACAGCGCCCAGTACGGAATTCTTGTTGCCATGACAATTATAACAGATGGGTTTATTAATAATATATCGGCTTGCAATAATATATTCTTCCCCTCCCGTTACATATTTGGAAATTACTACTGTGGTATCCGTATGGGTTCTGGTTTCATAGGGGATTTTTTTATTAATGTCGCTATTATTGGCAATTAGCAAATTACCATTGGCGTCAAATACAGAAATTTGTACGCCGCGATGCGGATAGGTTTTTATTAAAGTAAATAATTGCTTGATGCTCTCGCTATGCATATCATTATCTGATACGCTGAATGATCTGGATATTTTGTTATCCGTTTCATAAAGTTTTTGTTTTATGATTTTAAGCATCTGGCTTTCGATAATGCGAATTGTAAAATAAGTGGAACAACCAAGAACAATTAAAACAATCAGAGTTGTTCCAAGGGTGATCTTTAATTGTAGATTGCTTGTTAGAAAACGGAAAATTCTTGATTTGCTTTTCGTGATCATAGTTCTTCATACACCTTTTTGATGTATTATGCTGTATTGTTAACTTGATTATCCCGTTAATAAATTGTTTGATTATTTATAAAAAAGCAACATTTTATTTAAAAGTTGTTTCTGGATATATCTGCTTCGACGCGGCAACAGCCAGGCGTATCATAGACCGCTCTGCAAAGCTGTCCTAAATAAATATAAATAGATTAATTCATGTTGTTTCTGTAGAAGA
>CAZIBE010000037.1:0-33350 GCA_964536685.1 uncultured Calditrichaceae bacterium
TTTTCCAAATAGAAAATAAATCAAAACGGCGATTTCTTCAAGGATTAATTTTTTTTTATGAGCGCTTTAGTTACATGTTAAGGGACTCCTTATTGTAAAAAATAGTGCACTATTGGTTAAGAACAGAGATCGACATATCCTTTGTAGGCAATATAAAAGGGCTGCCATGTGCCAATGTCTAATTGCTGAATTTATTTGTCGCATGGTTCATCTTGTCGATGGCAAATATGGACATTCCAATGGTTTAGGATAAAAAATACCGATTTAAGCAGATGGGGGAGTTTGTTTTTTATGACGTCGCTTAATTCAGTCCCCACTTCGATCTTATATGGCTGAATGCCGGCCAATACCAATTGTTCAGGATAGACGTCCATCATCTTAAGGTAACTCAGTAAATCTTTGAGTCCTAATTGATGCAGGCTCGTTTTAGTTGTAATGAATTTGAGAATATCATCGTTTTGTATAATATCAATGTAACCGGGCTTATGATTAAAAATGACCGCGTCAATAAGCATGATGCGGTCATTTGCCTCAAAGTAAGGTAGCAGATCCATACCGGTGGTTCCGCCGTCGATGAGTTGAATTTGCGGAGAAAACCGGTAATTCTTTTGCAAATCACGAACAACATGAACGCCCAGGCCCTCATCGCTCATTAAATAATTACCCAGCCCTAAAACGGCCACTGTACCATCGTTTTTCATAGTACATTCACCATAGAAATGTCACTGTGTTGGTTGTCATGCAAATGAATAGCGCAGGCCAGACAGGGATCGAATGAATGAATCGTTCTTAATACTTCTAACGGTCTTTTTTCCACTGCCACAGGATTATCCACCAGCGAAGCTTCGTAAGGTCCGGGTGCGTCGTTTTGATTGCGCGGACCGGCATTCCAGGTGGAGGGCACCACCGCCTGGTAATTCTTTATTTTGCCGTTTTCGATTACCACCCAATGCGAAAGCGTACCGCGCGGCGCTTCATGGAAACCGAATCCGCGTTGTTCGCCTTTGGGAAATTCCGGCGCGTTAAAGGTAGCGGTGTCTCCTTTGGAAATATTGGCAATCAGCAGCTTATAATTTTTAAGCAGTTCGTCATACAGCACGGCGCAGCGTATGGCGCGCGCGGCATGGCGGCCCAGAGTGGAGTGCAGTATTTCTAATCCGAAATTTTCTTTGGTAATGGAGTTGATCATTTTAAGAGCCGCTGTGGCATATTTTCTGGTACCCGGATGGCCGGCGGCATACATGGAAAGGACATTGGCCAGCGGTCCTACCTGGGCCGGTTTGCCTTTAAAGGACGGCGATTTTACCCAGGAATACTTTCCGTTAGCCTGGAATTCCGTGTATTGGGGCTCCGTCTCTTCCTGCCAGGGATGACGCGTCCAGTGGCCGTCGTACCAGGAATGTTTAATGCTTTCTTTTACGGCCTTTTTGAAGAACTCATCCTGAAAGCTGACAATAGGCTGAAATTTAGCGATATTGCCGTTGGGAATATAGCCGCCGGGCATACCGAAATCCGTGCCTTTGGTGTCGGTAGGGAAGTCGGGTACAGAAAGATAATTAAGCACACCGGATCCGTATTTCAGCCATTCAGGATAAAAAGAAGCTACGGCCGCCACATCGGTTAAATACACATTATGGATAAAGTCACCGATTTTGTCCATCAGCGATTTAACATAATATAAACGTTCAAAATTCAAAGCTGACTGGTTATCAGGGTTAATGGGATTAGCTACCCCGCCCACAGCAAGATTTTGAATATGCGGCGTTTTGCTGCCCAGAATGGTTGTTATCTGATTTGACAGGCGTTGATATTCAAACGCGTCCAGATAATGGACGGCGGCAATCAAATCCACTTCGGGAGGCAGCTTCATGGCCGGATGTCCCCAGTAACCGTTGGCAAAAATTCCCAATTGTCCGGAGGCCACAAACCCTTTCAGCTTTTCCTGCACGGCTTTAAAATGCCGGTAATCGTTACCCGGCCAGGGCGAAATGCTTTGGGCTAAGGTAGCCGCTTTCCTCGGATTGGCTTTTAAAGCATTTACAATATCCACCCAATCCAATGCCGAAAGGTGATAAAAATGCACCATATGATCATGAATACCATGGGCGGCGATGATCATATTGCGGATATATTGCGCGTTCAGGGGGATTTCCATATTAAGGGCGTTTTCTACGGCCCGTACAGAAACAATAGCGTGAACGGTGGTGCAGACGCCGCAAATACGCTGCGTGTAAATCCAGGCGTCGCGCGGATCGCGGCCCTTAAGGATTAATTCAATACCGCGCCACATCTGACCGGATGACCATGCTTTGGTAATTTTACCATTATTTATTTCACAGTCGATCCGCAAATGCCCCTCAATGCGTGTAATGGGATCTACAGTTATTCTTTTTGACATCTATGATTCCTCCTAAATTTTTAAGCGTTTTTCATAGCCGGCATAACCGGTAGCCGTTTAACAAAGATCAGGTAAAGCATTAATTCCATGGAGATTATACCAATCGTGATCATGATTTCCTGAAAGGAAGGGAAGTAGTGGTAACCGTGGCCGGGGCTGAACGCAATTAAAAATGCGTCAAAACGGTACAGGATGCCGGCCATCAGGGCTGACACCGCAGAAATGAACAGGATATGCGGTTGATGACGTTTCTGTTCGGACATTAATAAAATCACCGGTATCAGAAAGAGTATGGTTTCAATAATAATCATAATGCTGTTCAAATCCCCTGTAAAAATCAGCGCCACATTTCCATTCCAGATAATCACGCTAAATCTTAAAATCAAAAAGAACAGCAGCAAACCGGCGATAATTTTAGACAAACCTGCCAGCATTGGTATTTCTAACGGTCTTTTGAAATTTACTGAGGAAAAGAGCGACTCGAATACCACAATCGCATATCCCAAAGTAATGGCGGTTATCAGAAATAACAACGGGATAAACATGGTTTGCCATAAAGGCGAAAGTTTTTCCCCCGCGGAAATCAACAAAGCCCCTAAGGAAGATTGATGCATGGTCGGCAACAGCACACCTATGGCAATAAAAAAGAACATCAGTTTCCGGGCAAGTTTTTTTAAACCGGGTTTATGCATCTTATCAAACAGAACCGGTGAAAATTCCAGCCACATAACCAGAATGTACAGAGCAACGCAGGAAGCCACCTCAAACATTACTGAGTTAAGATTGGCATAGGTCGGCAGAAAGACGTTGTACAACTGCCAGTAGCGGCCTACGTCAATAAATATAGCCAGACCCGCCAATGTATAGCCGAACATGCTGGTCACCAGCGCCGAGCGCACCAGCGGATGATATTTTTGACGATTTAATATATACACAAGAATTGCCATGGCATAACCGCCGCAGGCAATAGCCGTGCCGGTTACCACATCATAAACAATCCACAGACCCCAGGGGTAACCGTCGTTTAATGCCGTAACCGAACCCAGTCCGAATATAAATCTGCGAATGAGCAGCAGACCGCTGAAAACGGCCAGCACCGTTAGTACCTGAAAGGGACGCGTCCATATTTTTCCGCCTAATGGTTTAAATTTTTCCATAACGCCTCCTTATTCGTTTTCATCTTCGTTTTTCAGAGACCTGTGCGCGGCAAACATCAAACCGGCCAGTAATGTGACTGGCGCTATCATCTTATTGTACAAGACATGTTGCAGCTTCTCCGAATTCTCAGCCTGTGCGTGTTCTGGTAGCATGGGCAGGCCTAAGTTTTGGAATGGCACAGCGGAAAGCACAATATACTGGGTTCCGCCGCCGTCTTTTTCACCATAGATGTAGTTGATGTACTTTTTTACTTTTTTGGGTGTAGTATAACCGGAATCAAATGTATGCACGGGGAACGAATATTCATAGCCTTCGGCAAGTTGTAATCGCCTTTTCGCTTCAGATAAAATATCATTGAATTTTCCGAACAGAGTAGCTCCGGTAGGGCAGAACTCTGCGCAGCCGGGAATACCGCCTTTGGTAACACGATGATAGCATAAAAAGCATTTCTGAATTTTTGGGAAAGGTTTATTGTATTCGAATTTTGGTATTTCAAAAGGACAGGCTACCTGGCAATATCGGCAGCCAATACAAGCGTCTTCATTCCACTGCACCACGCCGGTTTTAGCGTCTTTGGTCAGAGCGCTTGCCGGACATACGGATACGCAATCCGGGAAAACGCAATGCATACAGGCCGAACGCATGAACGAAAAGGGAAGTTTTCGGCTATTCTTTCGGGCGCCTGGCTTATCTTTAAATAGTTTGATTTTTAAATAGGAAGTGCTTGTATTGTCCGCAGCCGAATCCCAAATGCGGGATACGCCAAAATGTTTATCCAGAAGGGATTGATCCGCAGGCAGGTGGTTGGCTTTTTTGCATCCTACTTCACAGGTTTTGCAGCCAATGCAAATAGTGGCATCGTATAATATACCAAGCGCTTCGGGAGAGCGTTTGTATCTGTTTATTCCCCTGGCAAAAACCTTATCGGCGCTGGTTACACTGACAACTCCGGCTGACAGAACCTTGAAAAAATTGCGGCGATCAATATTCATTGTTCACCTCCTATTCTTGTGAAGATTCTTGTTCGTCAGGAGTTTTGGATTTTTCCTTAAGAACTTTTGAGAATTTTATTCCGCTGGCAGCGGCAGCTCCGGCTGCGGCTCCAACAACCAATGCCGCCGCGGGCGTCAAACCGCCGCCCTTCTCCTGAGCGATGTCCGGAAAAGCTGCAGGAGGAGTAACGGTAAAAACGGCCGCCTGTTCAAAAATGGGCTTGGTAAAACCGACGCCTTTTTCGGTGCAGCCAAAACAGGGATGGCCGGTGCCCACAGGCCAGGCATCTGAACCTACATCTCCGTAAAGTTGGATGGGGCAATTGGCGTGTGTTTCAGGCCCTTTGCAGCCTAATTTATACAGACACCAACCTAATTTATGCCCCTCACTTCCGAATTTCTCGGCAAAACGTCCGGCGTCAAAATGCGGCCGGCGTTCGCAATTTTCATGAACCAGGCGGCCGTAGGCAAATTTGGGGCGGCCTTTAGCGTCTAATTCGGGGAGTTTGTTCAAGGTAAGATAATAGAGCACCGTAGAAAGCAAATTATAGGGGCTGGCCGGACAGCCAGGTAAATTAATTACAGGTTTGTTGGTAATTATTTCCCCGATGCCTTTAGCTCCTGTGGAATTAGGAGCGGAAGACTGCACGCCTCCCCAGGAAGCGCAGGAACCGATAGCCACAACGGCAGCCGATTTAGGGGCTATTTGGTTTAGAATATCCAGAGCGGTACGTCCCGCGATTTTACAGTAAACACCGCCGTCCTTAGTGGGAACGGAACCTTCGCAAACAAGAATGAATTTACCTTCATTCTCCTTTACGGATGCATGCAGTGCGGCTTCGGCCTGATGTCCGGCGGCTGCCATCAGGGTTTCGGAATAATCAACCGATATTAAATCCAGCACTAAAGATTCCAACGTGGGATGGGTAGCGCGAAGAAGAGATTCCGTGCAACCGGTGCATTCCTGAAAATGTAACCAGATTACCGGCGGTCGTTTGGGGTTTTCAATGGTTCTGGCAATTAAACCGGCCATGTTCAGGGGAAGACCAAGGGTAGCGGCAGTAATCGTACAGAATTTGAGGAAGTCCCGTCGGGAAACACTTTTCAGGGCGTTAGGTCCAGATTTTTTGGTAGGAGCAGTAAAGCTCATTGTTGTTCCTCCTTTATTTAATTATTAAGTAAATGGTTTAGGCAACATTTGCTTTCTCCTTCATTATTTTGTTTTTTTATGAAAATAGCGACACACGTCAATATCATCGTGCATGGAACAGTTTTGACGAATCATCCCATCGCATTGCACGCAAATCAAACTGATATTTGATTCCTTTTCTAAACAAACGCGCACAAACTTTTTTAATAACGATTCCAATGCTTTAAGCTCATCTTCGGAAAATTCATTGGCTACCGAATCATGTTTCTCGGTTATCTCGGTTTGAAAATTATTGATTAACTGACGGCCTTCCGCTGTTAGAAAAACCATAGTGTTTCGTCGGTCTTTAGGAATGGCCCGGCGCCGCGCCAACTTGCTTTTAACCAGGCCATCGACATTTTTGCTGGCTGCGGCGCGGCTGATTTGTAAAATATCAGCAATTTCACTAACCAATCTGGGGCCGGTTACGCTTAATATCTCTAAAGTTGTAAATTGATTCCTGTTTATTTTAAGCGACGGATTGCGGGACAGAAAAGTGCGCTCAAAAGAATCGCAAACAGCCGATATCAGAATGCGGCTAAGGTTGATAATAATTTTTGCGGAAGCGGGCTTCATTTTAATCCCTGCTTAACGATTAACTAAGTTAACTATTATATTGTGAAATATATCATAAGATTGTTGTGGTTGCAAGTAAAAAATAAAATTTTCAAAAACTATTTTTAAAAGAGATGAATAGGGGGGGAGTAAGCTCCCAGTAGTACGACATTTTTGTCGTCTGATATCAATTTTTACGACAAATTTGTCGGTTTATCTGAAAGAAACAGAGTATTTAATAATACATTAGGGCAGCTATAGGCTGGCATAATATTTGTAAAAATTTATCAATTAAAAATCGTTTGAAAGGAGTAAATGTGAAATCGAAATTAGATTATTTTCTCATAATATTTTTAATTTTTCTCGCCAGTTGTTCAACTCATAAAATCATCAGCCACCCTTTGCAACAAAAAATTATTGTTGACGGGAATTATAATGAATGGAAAGATACTCAGCTTTTTTTAAACAAAGAGCCTCCCTTCTTGTTAGGCGCGGTCAATTCTTCAGACCATTTATATCTTCTTTTACGCTCGAACGATGCAACTTTTATGCGCCAACTACGTCTACTTGGCTTTACGTTATGGTTGGATGAAGATAAGACCTTAGGACTGGAACTTCCGGGACGGTTGAGGCCTTCGGAATCGGGGCAAAGGAGGAGACGACCCGATGAAATGAAAGACGGTAACATGCAACGACAGAGGTTTGCATTAACGACCAACGATTTTTTTCTGATAAAAAAAGAGAAAGAACGCCTGCCGCTTTCTGTCTTGCCGGATTTTTCCATTGCATCCGGCGTCGAAGACGGCGTCAGCACCTTAGAATTTGGAATTCCCATCTCCCAGGAGGGAACGGAAGACTACAGATTCAGCCCGCAAAATGGAACGTTCAAAATTGGCTTACAGTTAAAAATGCCATCCGGAAACAATTTACGCCAAAGACAGGGGCGAGGCCGGGGCGGAATGCGCGGAGGACGATCCGGCCTTGGCGTACCGGGCGACCATGAGCAGCGCCCACAGGGCAGAAAGATGATTACCGATAACAATCTCTGGTTTAATATTATTTTACAGGATAGATAAACCAAAGGGAATGAATCTTTAACGAGAGCGATAACGATGCGGAGAATTGTACTTTTAAGTTTGATATTTATGGTAACCGTCGTAATGCTAAACCGTGCTATGGCGCAACGCCGTTCCCCGGGCGTTATGTTCCGCGGCGGACTAATAACCGGAATTGTGACAGAGGCTTCGACTCATCAGTCGGTTGAATATGCCTATATCATTCTGCACTCCCAGCGTAACAACAAACAAGCAGGCGGTACAGTAACTGACTCCGACGGACGGTTTTTGCTGAACAAATTACGTCCCGGTAGATACTATCTCACCGTTAAATTTATGGGTTTCAAAGCGGATACGATAAAAGATATTCGCATCGGGCGTGGCAGTCTGAAAGTGGATTTAGGAGAAATTCTTTTATATGAAGTGAAGATGGAAACCGAAGCAATCGAAGTGGTGGGAGAAAAAGCGCCGGTCACCTACAAGATAGACAAAAAGGTGATCAATGTCAGCCGGCAGCATACGGTGATCTCCGGTACGGCGGTGGATGTGCTGGAAAATGTGCCTTCGATTACGGTGGATATTGAAGGCAACGTTTCCCTGCGCGGCAGCGAGAGCTTTCTGGTTTTGATTGACGGTAAGCCGTCTATATTGGAGGGCTCCGATGCGCTGCAGCAAATTCCGGCCAGCGCCATTGAAGATATTGAAATCATCACCAATCCTTCGGCTAAATACGATCCGGACGGTACGGCCGGCATCATCAATATCATTACCAAAAAGAATAAACTATTGGGCGTAAACGGCCTTGTGAATGTTAATTTAGGATTGGACGATAAGTACGGTGCGGATTTCAGTTTTAGCTACCGGCTGGATGGCCTTAAACTCTATTTAGGAGGCGATTTCAACAGCAGGAATTATCCCGGCACGCGCAGCGAAGAGCGCCAGACCACCATCGATGATACGACGACATTCATTAATTCCGACGGCAGCGCCAGACGACAGCGGTTGACCTATAGCGTTCGCGGCGGATTTGACTATGATTTAAGCAGAAGCGATGTACTCAGCCTGGGCATCCGTTACGGTTACAGAGAAGGGAAGCGCGCCATCACGCAGGATTACCGGCAGTGGGCATCGCCCTCAACAGAGGAAATCCTTTACGATAGTTATGGTCTGTCCAACCGCTGGGGACATTTTTATTCGATTAATCTCGATTACCAGCACAATTTTAAACGGAAGGGACATCAGCTCAGCGGTAGCTTGCTGGTGCAAAAACGCGACGGCAATGAAACAAGCGTGGATGAGTTGAACACTACCAACGGACAACTTATCAGCGGTCGAAATTCAACCGAGAAAGGGCCGTCCAAACCTGTACGCGTTAAACTTGACTACACTTTGCCTCTAAACACCAGCGATAAGTTTGAAGCGGGTTATCAGAGCCGGTTTGATTATTCAGAGGATATTACTGAACTGTCGGATTATGACAGCACTATCGGCGCGTACATTTTGTTGCCCCAATTTGGTCATTCAGTGGAGTATGTCAACAATATCCATTCAATTTACGTTATGTACTCCGGCGAACGCGGGGATTGGGGATACCAGGGCGGATTGCGCGGGGAATACACAGATCGCCAGATTAAACTGCGCGGAGAAGATCAAACCTTTACTTTAGACCGTTTGGATTTGTATCCCACACTGCACATGTCCTACAAATTTTCACAGGCCCGGCAAGTAATGGCCAGTTACACACGGCGGCTGCACCGCATGCGCGGCTGGTATCTGGAACCGTTTGTCACCTGGATTGACGCCTACAATGTACGCCAGGGCAATCCGGATCTGAAACCGGAATACATCGATTCTTACGAATTGAGCCATCAGACTTATTTCGGGCGTAATCTATTCTCTATCGAAGCCTATTACCGCATGACACACAATAAAATCGAACGTGTGCGCTCGGTCTATGAAAAAAATGTCAGTTTGCACACCTTAGCCAACGTGGGCAAAGATTACATGTTCGGCACGGAACTCATGCTGAATATGGATTTCTTCAAAATTTGGAATGTAAATCTGATGGGCAATCTGTTCGATTATCACATTGAGGGGACATTGTACAACCGGCCGTTCTCGAGAAAAAGTTTTAATTGGAATGTTCGTTTCAATAATACATTGAGAATCGGCAAAAATACACGTCTGCAACTAAATGGCAGATACAACAGTTCGTCCGTTTCGGCGCAGGGTACGCGCGAAGGCTACCTGAGCTGGAACGCCGGTATCCGTCAGGAACTGTTCAAGCGTCGCCTTTCACTCACTTTGCAGGCCCGGGATATTTTTGATCAGGCCAAATGGGAATTTACCAACGAATCTCCCAACTTTTATTCGCATACCATTTTTAAACGTAAAGCGCCGATGATCATGCTGCAAATCAGCTACAAAATCAACAATTACAAGCAGCAAAAGCGCAAACGTGAAAACGGCGATGAACAAATGGACGAAGAGGGACTGTTTTAGAAAAAGATTTGTAGTGACGTGTCCGATGACGGGAATTAGCAAAAAGAAATCAGGGGCGCTAGGATATGATGAAGTAAAGTCTATCATGCAAAGCCATGTCTATCATAAAACTTTACGAAGCCATATAGGCTTCGTAAAGTTTTTCGGTTTGGTCATTAATTCTTTGCCCTTGGCTATTTTTTAGGACTATTTCAGGAGCACCATTTTTTTGGTTTGAACAATCGTGTTATCTATTTTTAATTCATAGTAATAAATTCCGCTGGAAAGCTCAGCACCGTTGAAAACTACAGTATAATTTCCGGTATTTTGCTGGTCATTGACCAATTCTTTTACTACCTGCCCCAATGCGTTAAACACGGTAATATTGACATGTGTTCTGTTTGCTATGCCATAGTTGATACTGGTTTGCGGATTAAAGGGATTCGGATAATTTTGTTGCAATACAAACTGTTCCGGACCGGCGTTTTTATTAACGACGGCCGAAGGCCCGTTAGGCAGAATACGGGCAAAAGCCGTAGCCCAGCGTCCATCTTCATCGGCAAAGGGATCGTAGTTGCCGTGCGTCCAGGCATATTGATTAAAAACCCAAAAATCATTGTTATCAACCGGGTCCAGGGCAATTGAACTGTAATCGCCCCACCGATTACCAACATGTATGGGCAGACCGGTGCGCACGTAAGAATCTACACCATCATGCAATAAAAAGGAACCTTGATTAACACCGGGGGCATCTCCGGCCTGATGTACGGTAAAATAACTTCCGGCGTAAATACTGGCCGCAGATGCGGAAAAGCCGATACCTATATCTCCGTGGCTATTAATACTTACTGCCGGAAATCCTGTAGATGTGGAACTGGCAATATCATCGCCCTCGATGTAACCTTGCTGTATTAAAGCAACGGCGTTGAGATTAGACGTGTTGGCAGTGAACCAAAAATTGGTTGCCTGACCGGCCTGACTTCCAGACGACGGATTAACCGTGAAAGCGCCGACAAAGATGCTGTCCCGCCAAACACAGCTTTGAGCGCGATCGTCGCCAAAATCGATCTTTATTGTACTGCCATTTTGCGGCGCTTCCGGCACGCCGCTGCTGTTATCATGGATTTCTCCGGGATTCAAAAACTGAGCATCAAAAAAAGGCCCGCCGGAGTTGCCCAACGGATCGTCAACACGGAAAATAAGGATTTCATCATTATTGCCCTGGTTATCGTCCCATTCGCTACTGAACATAAAAGCGCCCACATTGGACGGCTGGTCGCCATACATGTGTGCCGGCTGAATGGTAAAGGCCTGAGAGGACAGTCCCGCTTCTGTGGAAGGATCATATATGGAAACCGTCGATGTTCCGCCGGAATACAATCCTTTGTCGATGATCCAGAGTCGTGTTTCTGAAAAAGTACTACTAAAAGTAAACATGTTTCCGGTTAAATACAAAGCTTCGCTGCTAACGCCCAGAGCAGGAAAATCCAGCCAGGTATCTGTGCCGTTGATATTCGTTTTGGTGTCGATTCTCTGAAAATACCAGCCGTCATTGGGATTACTGGTCTGCGATACGGCAATGTGAATGAACGAAGTTTTATCCGTATCGCTCTCTTCATCGGCAATAACCACGTAGCGGCTGTTATATTGATCCCAAAGAACCCGCGGATCGAATAAATCGGTAGGAGAAGTTGGAGCAAAAAATGTATTCAAACTTTCACTGTATTCTCTTAACCGGGTGGATTTATCGTACCATTCAATGGCTGTGTTAACGGCTAACATAAAATGATTCGGCCCGACACAACCGGCATTATCAGGCGGGCTTTGTCCCCAGCCGTTTAAACTGTCGTCGTGGGCATAGTTAATGGATTCGGTTACAGGACCGCTGATTTGCGGCGCTGTCTGTGTGGCTGTCTGTTTTGCCAGCGTTCGGGCGCCGGGCAGGGAATGAATCCTTATCTGCCCGGAGTGTACAGCGCGATAAAACTGTGCTCCGGCAGATATCCGCGGTTTGCTGGTAGGATGGTATTGACTAAGCGTATCATTCTTGGCAAATAAAAGCAGTGGAGTGATAATTAATACAATAAAATACAACAGTGAAGAATTGGATAAAGTAAATTTTGAAAATTTCATATGAAGCGCCCTCCATGAATATTTTACTAATAATAACAGACAATATAATGTTTTTATTAATTAATTCAGTGAAGTTAATCAAAATTATTTGAAAATATCGACATTTTTTCCATAATACAAAAAATTTCTGTTGATAGATGTGGGCTAAAGTTTTTTAAACGGGAAAAATGGTTTGAACGAGTTGAAATTTGAACTATATAGGCATTATTTTGAAAATATTTTGTAGCAGAGATTTAGAAATAACTGTAAACCAAAAAATCCCGTTAAAGATTTTTTGGTTTACAGGGATAGAGTTAATCTGGCTATAAAATACAATTAGGGTATAGACGCTTTGTATTTTCGCATAGTAACGTATTGATGCTATCGGATCAGAATCATTTTTTTAGTCTGCATAAATCCGGAACTGGTTTCAATTCGATACAGATAAATACCGCTGGCCAATCCGCGGCCATCGAATCTGACGGTGTATGCACCGGGTTGCTGCGTCTGGTTCACCAACACACTAACCACCTGTCCTAAGGTGTTGTATACCGTTAGCCGTACCTTGCTGATAGTCGCTAGCTGATAGCTAATTGCTGTAGCCGGGTTAAAAGGATTGGGATAATTTTGCTGTAATTGGAACGCACTAACGGTAAACTCACTGCCTGTGCTAATGGCGGTAAGCGTATCAAATACGGTAAAGACGCCGTCACTTACATCAAACAGCGTAGAATCGTTCGTGCTTGATAAGCGGATTTTGTAAGTGGAATCGACGGGCATCTCGGCATCGACAGACCATCTGTAAACGCCGGAACTGGCCACAGTGGCAATTTGCTGAAACAGCGTATCACTGCGATAAAGGTCAATAGCCACCTTTTCCGAAATATTGTCTTCCCAGCGGATGAAGTATTCCAGCCCGCGTTGATATTTTTCGCCGCCGTTCGGCGCGCTAACGTGGACAAGAGGAGCAATGCTACTAAAAGCAAAGGTTTTAGACCATTCACTGGTACCGGCATCATTGGTGGCGCGCATACGCCAGTAATAGGTGGTATTGGCAGACAGAGAATCAAGCGTGTATTCCGTTCCTTTTAAGGATGATTGATCCGCAACAAGCTGGCTGAACTGTGCATCTGTAGCCACCTGCAATTGCAGGCTGTGGAAAAAACCAACCGGCGCCCAGCTAAATGTAAGCGGCAAAGTCTCATTAACCGTTGATGAATCGGCCGGCTGTAATAACTTTGGCGCATAGACAACTGATTCATAATCCGGGTAACCCACAATAAATTCGCCGAACTTGGTCATGTTTGCGCTAACCTTACCTGTAACGGAATTATACGATGTGGCCAGCGGTAAAAACAGTCCCTGTCCGGGGAACTCGCGCTGGTAAATAAGTACGGAATCCGGTGTGTCGATTCCCAAAACTTTCGTATCGAAAGAAATGGCAGCATCGATAGATGTTATGCTTTCCTGCGAAACGGTAACACGCACCGGAAGAACGCGAGGAGCTTTTTCTGTAAATTGAGGATACTGTGGCCCCTGTTTGGTTTTTGTAACAGTAACGGTGTTATAATAATCTCCTTCAAAGGAATTAATCAGCAATGTTGTACCGGTATTTACTGAATCGCCTTCGTTAAAAGTATAGGAATTGCCGGCCAGTAATTCGTATTGTGTGACTTCATCACTAATATCGGGTAAATCCCAGGCATAGCGAAGGAACGTCCCCGTAATACTTTTCTGACTAAAGGAAACTTCAAACAGCAGGTCTCCGGAATTATTAACTTCTGTTGATACCGGCGAGCCGTCGCGAGTGGCTCCACCCCATGTAATTAATGTATTTCCGTTACTAAGGCGTTGCACTTTGCCACCGGAGATAGCTGCAATATCAGGTGAATGACGGTATTCCCAGACCAAGGTGGCGGTTTTATTCATTTCATCAAGCTCATATTCGACTGCGCGTGAATAGCCGCGCTCTTTATCACTTCTATTGATACCATTGTCAAATAACGTAATATGCCCGTTAGGCAGTCTGCGAATATGGTGTTGATATTTAAAGTAGCGTGGTGCGTTTTCCGGGTGTTCGTTAATAAAAACAAAATCGTTATGCTTCCCGCCTAAGCGCCAGATGATTTCTCCGGTATTACGGCTTATTTTGACAATATCCGATGTGCCCCGGCAAGAGAGAAGAATATTGCCATCATTATCAAGATACATGGCGTTAATATGAATGTAATCAAAATTGCTTTTGGTCAAATCGTTATAAGAATCGGTAATTGGAATATAATCCCAGGAACGCCACTGGAAAATAACGTTTTTATCGTTATCCAGTTCCTGAATAATCGAACCGGTAACTTTGGCATCGGGTTGTCCGCCCTCTACCAGTTGGCTCATGTCTATAGGCTGCACATCATAAGCCAGCATTAACGCGTGGCCGTTCGGCAGGTACCAAAAATCATGGCCGTCGGCCAGATAACCGTTGCCCATCTGAAACGAATCCACAACCGTAAAATTATGATCTTCAATCATAAAGATATTATCATGCCGGCCGCCGATATTTTTAGCGTAAGAAATAAAGCCGTTGGGCTGTACACGAAAATTACGTCCGTCGCCCGGTTCATAAAATACAACCTTGCCCGAATCATCGAGTACGATATGGTAACTGCCGATAGAATCAAGTGTGGATTTAACGCCGCCGAACAGAACCCCCGGAGCGGTGCCGCCATGATTCACCACGCTTATTGTGGGAAAATCCGCGGGCAGGGTATCACCAACGGCCAGTTTAGGCTGTACTTTCTTTAAAGATTCGGGTTGATAGTCAAACTCCGATTGGGCCGGAATCGGCTGTTCAAGGGGCGTAATCATAAAAGAAAAGGAAACGGTCGGAACGCTCTGGCCGCTTTGCGTTTTTAAACCGGCTTTAAAGTGAACCGAAACCTGCTCAGCCGCAGCAAATTTTTCGAAGGGCACAAAAACAACAGTTCTACCATCATCGGCCAGCAGAATACGTCCGTCGTGATTGCCGCTGCGATCGCCCGCCACAGAAATTAGCGAAACATTTAAACTGCTCTCATCTATTATAGCGCCGGGACGTAAAATTATGTTGGTTGCCCGCGAATTTAATTTGGAGGCGGGCACAGGAGAGATATACTGATATGATTGAGCAGCAAGCACAACGTTGAGTAATAAGAAAGAAATGGCAATTACCCAAATTCCCTTATAAAAAAATTTAGAAATCATAATCACTCCTTTTTTTATAGATGGCTATTTTAGTAAGATCATTTTTTGTGTAAATAGATAGGTCATTGGGCTATCGGAAATACGTACCTGCACACGGATAAAATAAATTCCGCTGCTTAAATTAGCGCCGTCAAAAACAATGGAATACGTTCCGGGAATATCTACGCTTCGTAGTGTTTCTTTAACTAATTTGCCTAAGATGTTAAAAAATTGGAAACGGAGCAAACATTTATTTTCTGCCTTAAAACGTATTTTAGTCTTTGAATTAAACGGATTAGGGTAATTCGGCAGAAGCTGAAAATTTTGCGCAACCGGATTTTTAGCTGTCACTGCCGAAGGTATTTTCATAAGAGAAATGTTGTCCAGAAAAACATCGCCCTGATCAGCCCCGCAGTTAAATACGGCGCGCGCCTGATAATCATCATTATTCTCCATAACGAATTCATAAATAAAATGATGTCTTTCGGTTTGAATATACGAGGGACCTATCTTTCCATAATTATCCCAGGGAAAGACCGCCCGTTCAATTTTAGCTTCAACCAAACGGTTTTCAGTGGCGTAGGCATCAAACTCGAAGCGATATTTGCGGCCCTGTAACAAGGGAACATCATTTTGGCGCAGTTGTATGTCTTTATACTCAGCGCCGGGCTGCGTGATATGCAAAGCAAACTCTTGCTGCGGCGTCGTTACTTCAGCCATAGCCTTTGCGCTGTCCAGCACGTCAAGCGTCCAGTGATTAAGGCTGTCAGAAAAATCGCCATTAAGCAGATAATTTTCACCTGCGGAGAGATGATGTGCCACTGCCTGTACCTCGTTTGAAAAAGGGCTTACCGTGCCAGAGCTGTCCAGGGCAATCACGCTAAATGTATAACGGGCGCCATTTTTAAGTTGGTGTAAGCTCAGATAGGGACGTTCGGTTGTATCTATAGGCGCCAGCGATTCACCGCTGAGCGCCCCATAAACGATATAGCTTTTCACGTGCGCATCGCCGAATTTGTTGAAAATCAGATGCACTTCATCCGGAAAAGATTCGGCTAGCAGGTATGGCTTGTCCGCCGGAACGCTCCAGGGAAAACGGAATGTGCGGTAGCAGGTGGAACTGGTCTTAAAATCCGCTTCGTAAACGACCCTCCCTTGTGGCGTTACTTCGGTTACTTTTGGGAGATAGCTTTGTCCCCAATTAATTAGGGTGTTGCCGTTGGATAAACGCTGGACGTTGCCTAGGCGGCCGGCAAATCGTTTGGAATCTGCGCGGTATTCCCAAACTTTTGTGGCCTGCATCGATGCCGTATCTAAAGCGTATTCCACCGCCCGTGAAAATGGCGGATCGTGGAAATTACCATTATCGAAAAGTGTATAATGGTTTGGTGCGCCGGGTACCGGACGGGCATCATGCTGGTAAGAAAAACCAATATTGTCGTTAGTAAATCTAAATTGATTATGCGCGCCACCCAGTCGCCAGATGATGTCACCCGTTTGACGGTTCACTTTTGTCACTTCACTCAGATTACGGCTGGATAGAATCAGGTTTCCGTCATAATCCTCGGCAACGGAATTAATATGCACCCAATCAATGGCTTTGGCTGTTAAGTCCTCATGAATGGCGTCGCGCACATCGTAGTGCTCATAGCAAAGCCATTCGAAAATGAGATTCTTATATTCATCGAATTCCTGAATGTGCGTATCATAAAGAAGGGCATCCGTATTGCCGCCGGAAACTATCTGGCTCATATCCACATGGCGGACACCTTTGGCTATCATCAGATAGTGTCCGTTTTTGGTTATCTGGAAATCATGCTCATCGGTGGCGTAGCCGTTTGCGCAGACAAAGGAATCGATTACCGAATAACTGGAATCCATGATTACAAATCCGGTGTGATCGGTTAAATACCGCCGCGACAACAACCCGTTGGGCTGCACTTTGAAATCGCGCCCATCGGCGGAAAGACGGCGGTAATAATAGGGTGTGCCGTCATTCTCAAAAATCATGATGTATTTACCGCCTTTGCCGTTTGTCAGAAAGAGCCGTCCCGGTGTAATACTATCGGTTAAAATTGAAGGGGATAAACCGGGAAAATCGCTGGGAACCGAGACACCGTTTATAACGGTTATAGTGTCGGCTGAAGCATTTTGTGCCTGGGCGACTCTCACAGTGAATAAATTTAAACACAGGAATAATAAAATACTTTGAAAAATTTTTACAGCCAAAAGGGATTCCTTGTCTTTGAATGGATAAGTTCACTCAAAAAACCACGAATTACACAAAGTACACGAATTTCAGTTTAACTAATTTACATAAAATCCATTAATGATAATTCGTGGAATCAGTGGATATGATCTTTTTAGAGCGGCCTCTTGTATTGTTTTATACAATTTAATGAAAAAAAGTCAAGGAAAAAATGAGTTTGTTCTGAAAATTAGGGGAGGCACCAACTTACATTTTGGTAAACTGATAGAAACAGTTTTGTTTATACGAAATAAGCGCCAGACCACAATGTTAATCGTGGGCAAAAACGCAGAAAAATGCAGGAGAAATGTTTTAACCTTCGCTAATACTTAAAAAAACCAACAAATAAGCACACAAAATACGCAAATTATTTAAAACTTTTCTCGTACCATAATTTCAGCTTTTGCAGTGCTTGTTTATTCTGAGTGGCATCCAGACTGCTGTCGTAGCCAAAACGATTGTGGCTGGATTTTTCAATTTCTCCAATGATCTCTTCGCGGATAAAAGGAAAAGGGCAGTCTTTGAGCAACGTAATCATAGCCCCGACGCCGGCCTTCGGGTTTAGTTGTTGCAGCCTTTTGGCGATGTCCAGACGCAGAGAATAGTCATTGCTTTGCCGGAAATAGAGTTTTAAACTATCGACATCGTCCATTTGCAAAATGTATTGCGTATTAACAACGGGCGCCGCTGCCGGAGCCTGTGGGGTTCCCGCTATAGCGGCTGTTTCGTGGGTTTCGTGATGATGTTCTGCTCTGAAATACTCTCCCATAAAACGGAAGAAGAACACTACTATAATGGTTACGGCAAATCCAACGCCAATTTTAAATAGAGCGCGGCTGCGCGAAGGCGCTTTGACCACAAACAGCACCAGGGCCACCACCAGCAACATGGTGCCGTAAAAGGTAACTACTGTGGGTCCGCTGGGTAAATCGGCAACATAGGAAATGTACAAACCAAGCACACTAACCACCAGTCCCATGGACCATCCGATGGCCAACTGCTTCCAAAGCACGTCGGTTATCATGATGGATGTAATGGCCGGCACAACTAAAAACACGAACACCATCAATACGCCGGCCGTACCCACGGAATGGGTGATCACAATCCCAAAGGAGACATAAAACAAGAAATCCCAAAAGCGCACCGATAGTCCTTGCTGGTAGGCCTGTTCGGGATTGTTGGAAATCAGTAAAAATTTATTGCGAAAAATAAAATGAAAAACACCGACTGCCGCATAAACTATAGCTGCGTGCTCGATAGTGGTCCATTTTACCCATAAAATACTACCGGTGAGCAATTCTTTGATATGCTCCGCGCCGTGCGGCGCTTTGTCAATTACCAAAATAGCGATAGCGGCCGCTAAAGCATACACGAGACCGATAATGGCTTCCTGAGGAATCTTTTCGTTCCGAAAGCGCAAGAGAGAAAAAATAGCGGCGCCTAAGATGGCGAACCCCAGCGAAAACCAATAGGCCCCGGTGGTACCCGGTAAAATGCCGAAAAGAAAGCCGACGGTGGTGCCCAAAGCGGCTACTTGAGCCAATGCCAGATCCACAAAAATAACCTGTCGCTTAATGACATGTAAACCCAAATAAGAATGAATACCTACTAAAATCAGACATTCAAAAAAAGCCGGCGCCATGATATCCCAAATACTCAGGTGCATAATTATCCCCATAAAAAATAATAATCCGAAATCAATATCCCGTTGCAGAGGTCATCTCTGTAACGACATTCAAATAAAACTCGGAATTAGGAACCGGGAAATAAAATGAAAATTGGTTCCCGGTTCCCGGTTCCGAATTAAAAGCGCTCTCTCAAACTTTCGCACCAATAACGCCCAAAAGAGCTAATAGCTGAAAGCTAACCGCTAAAATCTATTTCCCTTCCTGCACTTTAAGAAACGCTTCTCTAAGATGTTTTACCCAGTAATCTACCAGCATAAACACATCGTCCGTCCCCTGAGCGCCGTTCACACCCATAGGCACAATCACCGGAATGGCGCCCACTTTTTCGCAAATATCCGTTACCTTCTTTTTGCTGAAATAATTAGCGGCTAACAAAACCTTTACATGATTTTTACGCATTTCCCGTACCAATTCTTCCACATGTTTGGGAGAAGGCGGAATGCCTGGTTTCGGCTCCACATAACCGATAACATTCAGGCCGAAGATTTCCTTAAAATAAACCCAGTTTTTATGATAGGTAACGATTTTCTTATTACGGAAGATTAGACCGTCTTTCAGCCATCCGCCAAGATAGTCGATTAGTTTTTTCCCTTTATAGGATTTACTTTGCAGAAATTCGACCAATTGACCGTTCACGGCTAATTTTACCAGTAAATCTCCGCCCATCAGTTTAACCAGTTCTTTGCCAAATAAATGGTCCTGTAATTTTTCTTTAAAGACCTTAAGATTGGCCTGATAATAGGCGCTGTTTTGCGGATCATTGTTTTGCAACCCCATGGCAATATTGTCCGCGATGGTAATAAAATTTACCGGCCCGGTGATGATGTGAGGATTGCCGTAAATATGCAGCCCGCCTTCGCTGCGGGATAATACATCCGGCTTTTCCAACAGCTTAATACCGTAACTGGCGGAAATATAGCCCGGCTGGCCGGAGCGGATTTTGGGGTTTTTGGACATATCCACCAGAGTGGGCGCCCATAACTCAAGGTCAAGTCCGGTGGAAACAAATATATCAGCTTTGTTCAATAATACCGCGTAACTGGGTTTAGGTCTTACAAAATGGGCATCCTGATTACCGGGAACAATGTACTGCACATCTACTTTATCGCCGCCGATCTTTTTGGCGATATCAGCGTAAGTGCTCAACGTGGTGACAATCTTTAATTTTTTTGTTCCGGCAAAGGCCAGCCCGCTTAGAATCACTATGAAAATCAAAATATTTATGAGACGCTTCATGATTTATTCTCCATATTTCATTTCGGTTTTGGCACGACACCGATTTAGCATACTTTGGTATCAAGTATTGCTGCCAGAGTGTTACGTTTTGGATTTTATTTGCCAAAAGATAAAATTTTTCATTCTAAATTCTTAATTATTCATTGCTTTTTAATAGCGTTCATGTTTATGCGGACCGGCGGCAAAGGTCAGTTGCAGGCGCAGGATTTTATCCGCTTTGGTCAGCGCGTTGCCGTCCTTATAATTATATTGCAGCCGGAAGCGCACCCAATGGCTTTGCCACCAGGTAAGATAGGGAACAATCTGTTGGATATACTTTCCGGAATTATCTGTTTCGAACGGCTGCGTGTAATCATAACGAATGCCGGCATACCAGCGCTCATTCATCTTGTAATCGATATTGGAATAAAACCCCCAGGCTTTGATGCGGCTGCCGTCCATCTGTTCTTTAGAGGCATAATAAAACTCGCTGCGCCATAAAAAGGAATGGTAATGCGCCTGATTGATCGGCTCCCAGAACAAGGTAAGGTCAAGGCCTGCTAATCTGGTTTGTCGTTTGGCCTTGTATATTAAGCTGTCGTTGTAGCCGGCCATACCGGTTAGTCCAATTTCCAGATAAGTGTTTTGATTTAAATCGTAATAATTTTTTAAATGGCCCAAAACAGCGGGGAAGGAAAAACTGCCGCCGGAGAACAACTGTTCGTTCTGACCGTTGGTAACCTGAAGCGTAAGGGTATTAGCATTGGCAATTAAAGAAGGCATCAGCCATTCCATGGATAAACCGGTTTGGTTTAATCCTTCTTTACCTAAAATAGTAGTCATTGCCAGTGGAAAGTCAAACTGATCTAAACTGTGGGCATGCCAGCGGTTGATGACGCCGAACTGCTGCCGGAATTTACCGGCTGTTATCGAGATATTGGGAAGAACATTACTCCAGGTGGCATAAGCTTCGCCTAATTCGACGCCTCCGGGATGAATTCCAACGGCAATTTTAGTAAAGCTGAACGGATCGAGCGTGCTCTGAAAATGTAAACCAATTACGCGGAAAAAGGCCCCGCTGCGTGCCGCTTCGGTAAAACCATTTTCATTGCCCACAGCCTGCAAAAAGGCGTCGCCCGTTACACTGATTTCCGGGTTAATGGCCTGCAAAGAACGCTGGCCGCTTTTGAAAACATGCGGTTTTTGCTGTTCTTTTTTGGTGCTGACTGCGTTTACGGCCTGCTGTTTTAATTTTTCCAGTTCACTTTCGGCCTGTTTGTTTTCTAATTGCTGCAAACGTGTTTGTAAATCGAGAATTTGTTTTTTTAAAGAATCGCTTGCTGTGCTGGCCGGCGTTTGCGCCTGAAGCATTACCACGGCAAACAAAAGAGACAGTAGGACACAACGTACTTTTTGCATACGGTTTTCCCCTTTACATTTATGATGCATCGGCTAATTAAGAGTATCCGCCATCGTTTAGGCAAACTACATCGCTTAAGACGCCAAAAGATATCAGGATACTGCAAAATAATTATTTTAATAGATTAACATCAGGCAAATAGGGGAGGGCCGCGACGGCGAAAAGGAGTTATAACGTTTTGGGGAGTGAAGATGCCTTCGAATAGCGTAACGGTCTGTACTACGCGCAATACCGTAGGTTCCGCTTCGATTGCCGGCACCTGATCGGCTGATACGCTGATACCGATAATATAGGCCGGACAGGAATCGTTTTCGCCTTCCAGAATGGAATGATTATGCACATGGCTTAAAACCAGTGACAAAATCAAATAAAATGCAATTGTTAAAAGCGAAAGAGGTTTGCGCATTTTGACCGTCTGTGTTACTTGGTAATTTTAATCTAAATTACAAATTATTTCAAAGGAGAACAAACGCAAATTTAATCGGCAAGTTCCGGTTAATATTGTCTTTTTTTTTATGTAGAATAAATTACTTTTTTGCTCAAAATTCATATATTAACGGAAGTGAATGAAAGACAAGCAAAAACAGCCTGGGCATCCTTTGCCGCGAGGAGCAAGGCGACGAGAAACCTATTGTTTTTGTTGAGAATATAAGATTTCTCATCCCGATGAATCGGGATCGCCACGAAAGTGGTCCCGTTGGGAAAATGACAAAAACAGGTTTTTAGAGCAGACTCATTTATTTAATTCTCGATAGTTAGCCCTCGCCCCGGCGAAAGTCGCCACTTTTGTGGCCGGCCTCTCTCCCAAGCTTGGGAGAGAGGAATTGAAGGGGTGAGGGAGTTTCAATATTTTTCATGTTTTTGTAATTTATTCTTGCTGAGTAAAGGTACTAATCAGAAAAAGAAATAAACTTCATTGCCATTCAGGAGAAAGAGATGATAATAAACAAAAAAAGGTTTTTAGGAACCGGCTGGATCGCATTCGTGCTGATTTTTAGCGCCACGGCATGTTTTCAGCCGCAATTCAAACAAAACACCGCCTCGCTGCCGGGGCAATATGAAAATTACACTTTGCTGCCCAATGGCTGGAAGCTAACGCCGGCCGGCCGGCATATTCTTATCGGCGAACTACCGTTAAAATTGCTTGTTACGGAGGATGAAAACTATGCCTTCACTTGCAACAGCGGTATGGGAGAAAACTCCGTTTCGCTCATCGATCTAAAAAAAGAAAAAGAAATTCAGCGGCTGACAGTGGATAAAACCTGGCGCGGTTTAGCCTTTAACGTCCCTAAAAGCCAATTGTATGTTTCCGGCGGAAATGACGACGTTGTGTTGGTTTTCGATTTTAAACAGAAGCAATTGTCCCTGGCCGATACGATTTTTCTCAAGGAAAAAGAGCAGAAGGCTGTGCTTTCCGTTACGGGACTGGCTTTTAATCTGCAGAAAAAACAATTGTATGTGGTGACTAAGGAAAGTAATCAGTTTATTGCAATTGATGTGATTGATAAAAGTATTATTAAAAAAATAATCCTGCCCGGAAAATGCTATGATGTGCTTATTGATCACCGCCTGCAAACGGCCTATGTCTCAATCTGGGAAAAGGCGGAAATTGTGCCCGTTAATTTACAGGATTTTACGGCTGGAACTCCCATTCCCGTAGGCGAGCATCCCAGCGAGATGGTCATTACAAAGGATGACTTGCGCCTCTTTGTGGCCAATGCAAACAATAATTCCGTCTCGGTAGTTGATTTGGCCGCTGGCAAAGTGAGTGAAACGCTGATCGCATCTATCAAAGAAGACGCTCCTTACGGCAGCACGCCCAACGCCCTGGCGCTTAACTCCGACGAATCCGTGTTATTTATCGCTAATGCCGATAATAATGCGCTTTGCCTGTTTAACATCTCTGAGCCGGGTCATTCCCGCAGCCTCGGATTTATTCCCGTAGGCTGGTATCCGACGGCTGTGAGCTATTTAGGTAAAACCAAGCAAATCATAGTTGCAAACGGAAAAGGGCTAGGATCTATGGCTAATCCCGAGGGGCCGGGACAAAAAAAGAGCAGTAAAACAAGGCAATATATTGGCAGTTTATTCAAAGGAACGCTGTCGTTCATCGCCGCGCCGGACGCCGGACAATTAGCTGACTATACGCGGCAGGTGTACGGCAATACGCCTTATGTAGCGAAGAAACAACCGGTAATTAACAATCAGTCGGTAATTGCCGCAACGCATAACGGCCGGCGCAGTAAGGCTATTCGCCACGTCTTCTATATTATAAAGGAAAACCGTACCTACGACCAGGTTTTTGGAGATTTAAAACAGGGAAACGGCGATAGCGCATTGTGTCTTTTCCCGCGACGTGTAACGCCAAACTCTCACAGATTAGCCGAGCAGTTTACCCTATTTGATAACTTTTACGCCGATGCCGAAGTCAGCGCCGACGGCCATAATTGGTCTACCGCGGCTTACGCTACTGACTATGTTGAAAAACTCTGGCCGGTTCTCTACGGCAGACGCGGCGGCAGCTATGATTTTGAAGGCGGAGTTCCCGCGGCCATTCCGTCTTCCGGTTACATTTGGGACGCTGCGCTTAAAAAAGGATTACGTTTACGTAATTATGGCGAATTTACACCCGGCAAAAAAAATAAACAGGGTATTTATACCTCGCGGGAGCCTAAATTACAGCCCTATACCTGCCCTGAGTATCCGGGCTTTAATTTAAAAATAACCGATGTAACGCGTTTTAAAATTTGGGCTAAAGATTTTGACAGCCTGGCCGTCTCGGGCCGGGCTCCGGATTTGAGTATCATTCGTTTACCCAACGACCACACCGCCGGTACGCGAAAGGGAATGCCGGCTATAGAATCCATGGTAGCCGACAACGATTACGCGCTGGGGCTCTTTGTGGAACATATTTCCAATAGCTCCGTATGGGAAAGTAGTATCATTTTTGTGCTGGAAGATGATGCTCAGAACGGCTCCGATCACGTCGACGCCCATCGTTCATTGCTGTTTGTAATTGGGCCGTATGTTAAGCGTAATTATGTAGATCATACTATGTATTCCACATCTTCTGCGCTGAAAACAATCGAACTGATATTAGGTTTATCTCCGATGACGCAGTTCGATTTATCAGCCACTCCCGTACTGCCGGCAATTACGGATAAGAGCATTGTTGAGCGCTACCGGGCTGTGCTGCCGGAGGTTGATCTGCAACTAATTAACGATGGAACCGCTTATGGCGCCAAACGTTGTGCGGAAATGAACCTGGCTGTGGAAGACGCCATCCCGGATGTTGAATTTAATGAAATCATCTGGAGAGCTGTTCGCGGCGACCATTCGTCCATGCCGGCGCCGGTGCGCAGCGCTTTCGTAACAATTCTTGATGATAAAGATTAATTGTGTAAACAAAAGAAATTTTTAATTAAATAAAGATATAAAAGAAACTGGCGATTATGGTTGATTGGTCGAAAAAATAGCTCTAAATTATCTGGCTGTAATTAAATATTAGGGAGAAAGATTGGCATCCGAACGCAAACTAAATATGGAAGCCCGTAAACGCTATTTGCAGCTCAGAAGGAGTTTCCCAAAGCCGGTTATTGGCGTAACGGGGAATTTGGGCAAAACGTCGACCATCGAAATGATAAATACATTGCTGACACGCAACGGCAAAGTTTTAAAGAACAGCCGCGGCCACGGCAATTGGCAGAACAATATCAATTTATTAGAGCGTCTTTCGCCGGACTACGATTATGCGTTATTTGAATTTGATTATCAGCGCGGCAACCATTTTTCCGAAATCCTGCGTTTGATAAAACCTACCATCGGCATTGTTACAAATATCGGTGACGCACATCTGAATTACTTAGGTACCATAATGCAGGTGGTGCTGGAAAAATCTGCCGTCGTCAAATATCTGGCGCGGGACGGCATTGCCATCCTGAATAAAGACGACGAATTGAGTTCCGCTTTAGCTGGTTTCATAACTACGAAAAACATCATAAAATTCGGTTTTAGTCAGAGTTCGGATTATTATGCTTCCGATATAAAGCAATTGGGGCCGAAAGGCATCCGCTTTAAATTAAACGGGAAACATTCTGTACATGTGCCGCTTTTTAGCATTCAAGACGTATACAATTTTTTAGCTGCTACAGCCTGCGCACAGAATCTGGGCTTTTCTATAGGCGAGATTGTAGATATCTTTCATGAGGGCTTTGAGCTTCCTTCGGGACGGGGACGCCTGTTACAATATGGTTCACGCTATTTTCTGGATGAAAGCTATCTGGCCACACCGCGTTCGCTTAGTAAAGCAGCGCGTTCTTTGATTGGCTTTCAGCCGTACACTAAAAATCTCTTTTTTATTGTGGGCGATATGAGCGGTACAGGGCTTAAGGTTGAAGAACAGCATCTGAATATGGGCTATTTTATCTCTGCCCTGCCGATCAATAATATCATTACGGTTGGTGAGTACGCCAAATTTATTGCCCAGGGCGCTTCGATGATTACCTCCAATCGTAAAAAGATTTATTCGGTTAACACGATCGATGAAATTTTAAATGTGCTGGATGATAATTTGCCGGAAAAAGCGGTGATTTCGGTCAAAGGCATCGGACCGGTTGCAGCCCATCGCATTGCAAAATATCTGCAAAGCAAGAAATAAGTTCATAGCAGAAAGTTTCATTTAGTAATGAAACCCTGAAGGGGCGCCTGTGGCGCAAATAAGGTAATCAGTATCATCCGATAAATCGGGATTTCATACAAAACACTCAATTCTCAGGACGAAATGGTTTGTATTTAAACCATTTTTATTCGAGTATATTACACAACCCGCCGCCTATTCTGTATGCCGCCTCAACAAAGAAACCTCTTGTTTTATTTGATTTTAATCCGTAAACTTCGCTCAATTATTTATAGTCTTGCAGTATCAGCAGTAAAGGATGTAAGGAATGAAAAAACTATTTTATTTCTCTCTGATTGTCATTGTGGCTTTCAGTACTGGAGGATTTGCTCAAAACAAAATGAAGGCTAATCTGTTTTCTGATTATGAGAATCTTTTAGACGAATTGCAACGACATGACGCCGAAGTACTTTCGCCCGAACATTTTAAAAAGGCGGTTGAGTACTACAAAAAAGCCAGTGAGGAATATGATAATAAAGATAAGGGCATTGATGAAATAAAGGAACAATTACAAAAGTGTCGCGAGGAAGCTTTAAAAGCCAAAGAGGTGGTTCAGTTGGCGCAGGAAAATCTGCAAAAAACACTGACGGCAAGGGATTCCGCTCTATCTGCGAATGCTCCGACTTTTGCGCCGGAACAGTGGGATAAGGCGGAAGAGGAATTTCAGGAAGCCACTTCACAATTAGAAGACGGCGACCTGGATGACGCCAAAGAATATGGTGAAAAGGCCTACGAGCTTTTTAAACGCACCGAATTACTGGCTATCAAGAACGCCATTTTAGGAGACGCCCGTACACAAGTGGAAATTGCCAAGCGGGAAGGTGCGGAAGAATATTGCCTGCAAACATTTCGTCACGCCACTACTTTACTCATGGATGCCGAGAGTTTCATTGATAACAATCCCTATTCCCGCGACGAGGCCACTCAAAAAGCTTTACTGGCCGCTTATGAAGGGCGGCATGCTCAGTACCTGGCGCGCACCATCAAAGGATTGGCGGAAGATGATGCGAACTGGGAAAGCCTGATATTGAAATTTGAAGAGATTCTCAGCAATCTTGGAACACCCTTTCATTATCAGCCTAAATTCGACAATGGCTTTGAGTCTGTGGTTAAGACGCTTAAAGCGCATATCATTACTCTTAAGAATGAACAAAAGCGCTTGTTGGCTGAAAATGCGGAGTTGGAAGAAAGGGTTAATTCTCTCCAGGAAAGTCAGGCCAGTACGTCCCAGGCGCTAAAAAAGAAAGAAGAATTGGAACAAAAGATCGAAAAAGTAAAATCAATTTTTACTTCTTCTGAAGCAGAGGTTATTTATCAGGGAGATAAGTTAATAATTCGTTTAACCGGGTTGCAATTTAAAAGCGGACGGGCTATTATTCAGCCTGAGTATTTTGCTTTACTGACCAAAGTACAGCGTGCGCTACATGTTTTTCCTGATAAATATGTCAGTGTTAACGGTCATACCGACGCCACAGGCAATGCGCGCAAAAATAAAATGTTGTCCGAGCAACGCGCCAAAGCGGTGGCCGAATATTTAATAGCTAATATGGAACTATCTAAAGACCGCATTCAATATTATGGCTATGGAGATTTAAAACCCGTCGCCTCTAATAAGACAAGGGCCGGGCGCTTAAAAAACAGGCGTATCGAAGTAGTAATTTCCTTGAATGATTGAGTTTACTCTAAAACTATGAATCTAATCTAAAAACCAAACTATGTCATTTCGAACGTAGTGAGAAATCTTATAACCATATATAACCATATAAAACAATAGATTTCTCGTCTCTCCGCTTCTCGCGGCAAAGGCCGTCCCGTTTTCCGTCACGGAGCGATCCCTACGGGAAAGGAACCACTTCGTGGTGGGAAAATGACGGTGACAGACCTTTTTAGAGCGAACCCAACCATAAAATGCTCAACTTCCACTTACAGAACCCCTTTGAAACGGTTTCATGATACATTTTAACGTATTGAGAGCCCACGATTTAAATTGTAGGTTAAAATGCGTTAAACAATTAAAAAACCGTTTCAATGTTTTACAAACACCTTTTTAAAACAAGCTCCTGATTAGAGGGTTTTGCTTCCTAAAATTGGGAAATCTCTTTAACACGCTTCAAATTCTAAGAATCTCCGGAGATAATTCTTTCTGGCGTTTCTTTTGTTTTAGTCAAATTATTCATTTTTCTTTATAATTTTACGTTGCAATTAGCGGGATTACTGTTATTTTAATATTTTTTCCTGTCGTAACGGTTAGTTTAGCTTAAGTGGCACCTCATTTGCATAAAATAATTGTATGAGTGAAACGCTGCGTAATAAAAAGAAAAATATTCTCATTATCGATCCGGATCGGGGATTTTGCGAAGATCTGCGTCTTTTCTTGCAGGATCATTACAATGTAGACATCCGGCAGAGCCTGAAGAATATCGAGCCGACTATCATTTTACGTCGTATTGATTTGCTGGTCATCGACGCCGAATATGCCGAACAGGAGCTAATTAAACTATTTGAAACCATCCGTACAAAATATTCGCACCTGAAGATTATCATTATGTACACCGTATTTCCCACGGACAAAATTACCGAACGCTTATTGGTACGTGATTCTGATGCAATCCTTAACAAGCCTTTTCGTGCGGAAATTCTGCGGGAAAAAATGGAAGCATTACTCAATAACCGCCGTGAAGCCAGCCTGCTATAAATTTTTCCCACTATCAAAAAAGAAATTTGTGATTTACCGCCGTATCGCACCGTGTATTTTTTTCTATTTTGTTTTATGTGTCGCACAGTCGATCTCTTGGGTGCATGATGTTAATCTTTTTGTATAATCATGTCGACTAATGAATTGAATTTATCGTTTACTCGCTTTATATTTCAAACAGCATGATAAAGGAGCTGTAAATTGCACGGTTTTGGCTATCAGGATGAGTTACAAGTTGACAATCGCCGTTTTCGCATTCACACAGGTTGTGATGCAGATAAACATCGCGTAGTTACCGAAGTTTTCGAAGGCGGACAATTCGTTTATAGCAGCACCAACCGCTTCTTTATTCGTCGTGATTCCAGCGATACCATCAATGAAACATATTTAAAATCCGTTACAACCAATTTACATGATAATACTATCGAAGAAATTCGCTTGCTTTTTTATATACAGGAAAAAATAAAACTGCTCGCACAATATATGCCGCACTACCGCTTAGGCAAAGTGTTTTTTAGCCGTAATTTTATTGGGGAAGCAATCTACAATTTTAAGCGTACGATTGAGCTTAAACCGGATTTCTACCGCGCCTACAAACGATTAGGTTTGGCCTACATTAAAACCGGCGATCTGGGAAAAGCGGCGCAAATATGCCTGCAGGTACTCGAACAGGACAAACCATTTCCCGATATATATGATACGCTTGGCGTCGTCTACACACATATGGGCGAGTATGAAAAAGCCCGCAGCGTTCTTCAGAAAGCCATCGAAATTAAAAAAGATTTTCCGGAAGCCAACTTTAATATGGGAATTGTCCTTTTCCTTTCTACACTGGCCGATTTGCCTCCCGAAGAAGATGTGGTGATTCCGGTACGCGTGCTGCGTACGCTGCAACAAATGCGTGGCCAGCCCAATTACAAAAATGAAAATTGGCAGGCTTTGTTTGATGAAGTCAGTGAGCGGCTGGCCAGTGGTCAAAAAGAACGTATTCATGAAATTCTCCTGGAATTGCAATTAAAAATCGCCACCCGCGATGACGACATCAGCACAACCATGGATTTTTTCTTCCTGCGTTTTATGTATGGCGGGCGTACGCTCAATCAGGAAGAAATGAATTATTATGAAAAGAAAATCCGGCAGGAAGAGAGTGAGCATCAGGGTTTTGCTGATTACTGGAACGAATTAGGCATTTTACATCTTATTCAATGCCGCGATTACTTTCTTAAAGCGTTAGAAAATTTTGAACAGGCCACGGAAATCAATCCCAAATATCAGGAAGCCAAGCAGACTTTGGACTTAATGCGGCACAGTAGAAAAGGATTTTTAATACTGTTACGCGCCATCCTAAAATAACACCACTATGTCAGATATTTTAGTCGTTGATAATGAAGAACGCATGTGCAAGCTGATTAAAACAGCCCTGGAGCTGGAAGCTTTCCATGTGGATATGGCCTTTTCTGGCGCCAGCGCACAGGAGATGATTGCAAGCAGGCATTACGATGTAATCATCACCGATCTAAAGATGCAGCCGGTAGACGGTTTACAGGTGCTCGGTTTTGCCCGTAAAAACTCGCCGGACAGCGAAGTAATCATCATGACCGCTTTCGCCACACAGGAAACCGCTTTGCAGGCCATGCAAAACGGCGCCAATGATTATCTGATTAAACCGTTTAAAATGGACGAACTTTTGCTGCGTGTACAACGAATTCTGCAGCAAAAATCGTTAGAAAGAGAAAACAGGCGCCTTAAACAATTAAGCGAAATTACCGCGGAACTACCGGGAATTGTCGGTAAAAGTAAAAAGATGCGTCAGGTTTTTCAACAAATCAAGCAGGTCAGCGCCAGCGATGTGGCTGTGCATATCCGCGGTGAAAGCGGCACGGGCAAAGAGTTGGTAGCGCGGGCGATTCATCAGGCCGGCGCACGGCGCGATAAACCTTTTGTAGCCATTAACTGTGCCGCCTTGCCGGAAACTCTCTTGGAAAGCGAATTGTTTGGCTACGAAGCCGGCGCTTTTACCGGCGCCACTAAGCGCAAGGCCGGCTTGTTTGAGGCGGCGCACAGGGGCACCCTCTTTTTAGACGAAATCGGCGATTTGCCGCTGAGTTTGCAGGCTAAGCTTTTACGCGTACTGCAGAGCAGTGAGATCACCCATTTAGGCGGCAGCGATTCCATTAAAGTAGATTTCCGCTTAATTACGGCAACCAACCGCAATTTGGAAGAAATGATTGCTGAAAAATCCTTCCGTTCGGATTTGTACTACCGTATTAATATTTTTCCTATTCAATTGCCCCCATTACGGGAACGCAAGGAAGATATTCCGGAATTGATACAGTATTTTATTAAGCAATATCCGGACAAATCGCTTTCCCGCAGCGCGCGCCAAAAACTAATGGCCTACGACTATCCGGGCAATGTGCGTGAGTTGGAGAATATCTTAGCCCGCGCCTCCATCGTTTCCGATGCTTTGATTGAAGATGTGGATATCGCTCTTACCGGTGAAGAGCAAAAAGGCAGGGTAACCGAAGTTGGACTGCTTCCGGAGGAGGGAATTAATTTAGATCAGCTAGAAAAACAGTTGATTGAACAGGCCATCCGGAAAGCCGGCGGAAACAAAACAAAAGCCGCCGGGCTGTTAGGTATCACCCGACGGCGGTTGTATTCAATGATGGAGCGTTTCGGGATTTCTGCCTGAGTTTAATCCAAAAGATGCGTTACCAGGCCACTGCGTAGTTTCGGCTCGAACCAGGTGGATTTGGGCGGCATGATCTTGCCGGCGTCAGCGATAGCCATCAAATCCTCAATGGAAGTCGGGAAGAGGCCAAAGGCCACAGCCATTTCGCCGGAATCCACGCGTCGTTTAAGCTCCTGCAATCCGCGGATACCGCCCACAAAATCAATGCGTTTGTCTTTACGCGGATCGCCGATGGCCAGAACGGGCGCCAACAGATTTTCCATTAAAATAGCCACATCCAACCGTCCCACCGGATCGCTGGGATCGAAGGTTCCTTCTTTAGCGATCAATTCAAACCACGTCCCGTCCAAATACATGACAAAATGATGTTTTTCTTTGGGCTTTTCCGTGGCAGCGCCGAGGGGTGTAACGTTAAATTTTTCGCTGACTTTATTCAGAAATTCATCCTTGCTATTTCCGTTCAAATCCTTTACCACGCGGTTATAATCCATAATATACATTTGATCGTGAGGGAAAATGACGGTGAGAAAGTAGTTGTATTCCTCCTCGCCCGTATGTCTGGGATTGGCCGCCTGCCGTTTTTGCTTAACGATAGAAGCCGCCGCCGAACGGTGGTGCCCGTCGGCTACGTAAAGGGCGTCCAAACGGGCAAAGGCCTGTCGCAGGGCATTAATTTCCGAAGGATTGTTAACCACCCACAACGTATGACGAATGCCGTCATCGGCCGTAAAATCGTTTTCCGGGGTACGTTTAGAAATTTCAGCAATCAAGTCATCTATAGTTGTCTGGGCCTGATAGGTTAAAAACACCGGTCCGGTTTGGGCATTCAGGGCGTCCACGTGGTTCACGCGGTCCTGTTCTTTGTCGGCGCGTGTTAACTCATGCTTTTTAATTAAGTTCTGCTGATATTCTTCCACTGAGGCTCCGGCCACTAAACCGGTTTGCGTGTGCTCTCCCATAATTTGACGGTACACATAAAAACAGGGCGAATCGTCCTGTTGCAGCACGCCTTCGGCAATGAATTTTTGCAGATTTTCGGCGCCTTTTTTGTAAACGGTTTCGTCGTAAGGATGCACCTCTTCCGGCAAGTCGATTTCCGGCTTATTGATATGTAAAAACGAATAAGGATTATCTTTGGCCAGCTCGCGGGCTTCGGCGCTGTTTAGAACATCATAAGGCGGAGATGCCACTTTTTCCGCCAGGTCTTTGCGGGGACGTAATCCCTTGAACGGTTTGATTACAGACATGTTTAACTCCTTTTGTTTGGCGTTCTTAAAAAGAAACGAATTTACAAATTAACGGGCGTCTCTCCAACCAAAAAAAGGAAAATTTTGTAAACCGGTGTGATCAAAATTTCTGTTGTCATTTGATGTTGTGTATTGTTTTCAAAAACAAATTTCTTAACTTAATCATACAGCGCCGGAATAGCCCACGATTTTAATCGTGTGCATACTGGCAAGTGCAAATTGGAGAAAAATTATTAACCCTTTTTTTAATAGGCTAAAGCACATCCGTCCTAAATAATATGAAAAATAGGTCAAGATTCGATAAATTGCATTTG
>CAZIBE010000038.1:0-32986 GCA_964536685.1 uncultured Calditrichaceae bacterium
GCCGTCCCGTTTTCCGCCACGGAGTGATCCCTACGGGAAAGGAACCACTTTGTGGCGGGAAAATGACAGTGAGAGACCTTTTTAGAGTGAACTCATTATTGGAAAGCAGAAACCCGGAATTTAAAGCCCGTCAGGTCGTCGGGAGGGGTTCTTAATTATTTCTGCTTTTAAAATTCCAAATATAATTGAGCATACTTTAAAAACAACATAAACAGATTCCGCCGCTTCGCTGAGCGATGGAATCTGTTTTTTGAATGGACTTTAGTGCGCTAAGTCGCCTGTTAAATAATGATTACCGCTTCATCGGCTAACTATGTCCCCATCGTCCACTGAATAGTCGCACAAAATCTTATCCTGATAGGGCGTAATATCACTTGACTTTGATTTATTTCGCCTTAAATTTGGCAGGTTTAAAGAATAACAGCATTTTGGAGTATTGTGAATTTTAAGGAAAAATTCGAAAAACTGAAACAGCATCCCCATCTGCCCAAACATATCGGTTTAATCATGGACGGCAACGGACGCTGGGCTAAAAGCAAGGGGCTGCCCCGTGTGGCCGGTCATAACGAAGGCGTCAATTCGGTACATGATATTGTGGAAGCCTGCGGCGAGCTGGGTATCGGTTATCTGACCATATACACCTTTTCGGAAGAAAACTGGAAACGTCCCAGTTGGGAAGTTGCTTCGCTGATGCAATTGCTGGTGACCACCATCAATAAACAAATCGAACGACTCATCCGGCAAAATGTACGCATTAATGTGATTGGGCATCTGCACAAATTACCGGCTCTGGCACAGCGGGCTATGAGATCCGCCATGGAACGCACAAAAAACAACACCGGTCTTAATTTGAATGTTGCGCTCAGTTACGGCGGCCGCCAGGAAATCGTAGACGCCGTTCAGAAACTGGCCCAAAAAGTACGACACGGCGAGATGCGCCCGGAGGAGATAAATGAAGAATCCATCGCCTCCTGTCTCAGCACCAACGGACAACCCGATCCGGATTTAATCATCCGCACCGGCGGCGAACGTCGCGTTAGTAATTTTCTGTTGTGGCAAATCGCCTATGCCGAAATCTATATCACCAATACACCATGGCCCGATTTTAGAAAGCCTCATTTAATTGACGCCGTCTGGGATTTTATCCACCGCGAACGGCGCTTCGGCATGGTCTCCGAACAATTGGAAAATCAGACCAAACCCGCCAAGGTCTGATGATTGACGATCCCAAAGGAAATTTAAAACACCACGCGCGGCATCTGAAATTCTTTTTCCAGGCTTTCTGGAAAACCATTTTGGTTTGGGTGCTGCTGGTAACTTTTGTAGTGATGGCCATTCACTTTAAAGTGGATAAAACCGTCATCGGCGGCGCGGTAGTAATTTTCGGCATCATAACGCAGGCTTTTGTGGGTCTGCTGAATTTAATTGGTTTAATACCGCTGGTTGGGCCTATCGCCGCTAAAATATTAGCGCTGCCTTTTTTCTGGCTGGTGAACGCCACCGGTTATTTTGTTTCTATCCTGGCCATCAAACGCGGTTACAGTAAAGAAGTTTTGAATTATCGCATTTTGACCATTGTTTTGCTGGTAGGTATCGTCATTGGTTTTATTTTAGGTAAGCTAATTTAGATATTTTATCCCATGGATTATTCCCGCACCTTAAACGAAATTTACGATCTGCAAAAATTTGCCATCAAGTTAGGGCTGCATAACATCACCGCCCTCAGCGCGGCCTTGGGTAATCCGCATCTAACTTATCCGGTCGTTCATATTGCCGGCACCAACGGCAAAGGCTCAACCGCTTTTTTCCTGTCGCGGATTTTGCAGGCCGCCGGATTGAAGACAGGGCTGTTTACCAGTCCCCATCTGGTTGATTACCGGGAACGCATTACGGTAAACGGGCGTAAAATCAGTCGCCGCTATATAATGGATTTCTGGCGGGAGACGCGTCCGTTAATCATGCAGCGTAAGGCCACTTTTTTTGATACCAGCGCCGCGCTGGCCTTTGATTATTTCAGGGCGGAAAAAGTCGACGTGGCCATTATCGAAACCGGATTGGGCGGGCGGCTGGATTCCACTAACATCGTTCGTCCGCACATGGCCGTAATCACGCCCATTCATTTTGATCATCAGAAACAACTGGGCGATACATTAGCGCAGATTGCCGCCGAAAAAGCCGGCATCATCAAAAAGGACGTTACTGTGCTTAGCGCGCCGCAGGACGCTGAGGTTCAAAGCGTGTTGAAAAAGGCAGTCAGCGGGAAAGGCCGTTTCTATGTATTAACCGATAGCATCCGCATAACACTGGAAAAACAATCCTTACAAGGCATGGAGTTTACTTTAAGCGATTTACACAGCGGAACACGGTTTGAGGGCTTAAAAACCCGGCAATCCGGCGATTTTCAGCTGAACAATATGGCGCTGGCCTATCTGGCCGCCAAAAAGTATCTGGAACTTGCAGGGCTGGATTTCAAGAACGAATTTTTAAAGAAAGCTCTTGCCGGTGCGCAGTGGCCGGGCAGACTGCAATTAGTACAAAACGATCCGCCTGTGCTGTTCGACGTCAGCCACAACCCGCAGGGCATTCACGCTACTATGGATTTTATCAGGCGCGTTTGGCCTGGGAGAATATTCTTGCTGTTAGGCCTGGTGGAAGATAAACATCCGGCGCAGATTGTCGCCAGACTGGCTAAAGAGGCCGAGCGCATCATGGTGACCGAACCGAACACGCACCGCAGACTTCCGGCGGAAACGCTGGCGGCATTATTTAAACGTAATAAAAAAAACGTGCGGACCATGGCCGGCCTAACAGAAGCTTACCGCTCTTGCCGTCAGCGGCAAGAGGCCGGCGAACTGCTGTTAGTAATGGGCAGTCATTATTTGATAGGAGAACTGTTAAAAACGGGAAATTAATTTGACATCGTATTTTCAGCCTTTTATATTCGCTATGTTAAGGCAATAAATCAGTGTGCTTTTTAAATTCCCCGTTAAAAAGTAGCGTATCTTTTAAATCATCTGAAAACTTTTTACTTCTCATGAAAAAGATCCAATTTACTCAAATATAAATGCAAAAGAGGTTTTAGCATGTTAGACATTGAAGAACTAAAAGAGAAAAAAATAACCGAGCTTACCAAGATCGCCCAGGATATGAACATATCCGGTTTTTCTGGTTTAAAAAAGCAGGAATTGATCTTTCGTATTCTTGAAGAACAAACTGCTCAGGAAGGTCTGATCTTTTCCAAGGGCGTACTGGAAATTTTACCCGACGGCTACGGCTTTTTGCGCTCGCAAAATTACAGCTATCTGCCTGGCCCGGATGATATTTATATATCGCCCTCACAGATCAAACGTTTCGGACTGCGCACCGGCGACACCGTCACCGGCCAAATCCGTCCGCCTAAAGAAAACGAACGCTTTTTCGCCTTACTGCGCGTGGAAGCAGTTAATTTCGAAAGCCCGGACAAAGCGCGCGATCGTAATTTATTCGATACGCTGACCCCGCTTTATCCCAACGAGCGCATTAATCTGGAAACCGATCGCAAAGATTACTCCATGCGCATCATGAATTTACTGACGCCCGTTGGCAAAGGACAGCGCGGTCTAATCGTTGCCCAGCCGCGCACCGGTAAAACCATCCTGCTGCAAAAAATCGCCAACGCCATTACTAAAAATCATCCCGAAGTGGAACTGATGGTTCTGCTCATCGACGAACGTCCGGAAGAAGTAACCGACATGGAACGCTCAGTGAACGCAGAAGTAATCAGCTCCACCTTTGACGAGCCTGCCGAACGCCATGTACAGGTAGCCGATATGGTGCTGGAAAAAGCCAAACGCCTGGTTGAATACAAAAAAGATGTAGTTATTCTGCTGGATAGTTTAACGCGTCTGGCGCGGGCGCACAACACTGTAGTGCCGCACAGCGGTAAAATCCTTTCCGGCGGCGTTGATTCCAACGCATTACAAAAACCGAAACGCTTTTTCGGCTCGGCCCGTAATATTGAAGAAGGCGGCAGCCTGACCATTATGGCCACAGCGCTCATCGACACCGGCTCGCGCATGGACGAGGTAATCTTTGAAGAATTTAAAGGCACCGGTAATATGGAACTGGTGTTAGACCGCCGTTTAACCGACCGCCGTATCTTCCCGTCCATCGACATCAACCGTTCCGGTACGCGTAAAGAAGAGCTTTTGCTCAGCCGCGAAGAGCTTTCCAGAATCTGGATTTTACGCAAGCTGCTTAACGAAATGAATCCGGTAGACGCCATGGAATTTCTGCTGGACAAAATGTCCGAAACCAAGAACAATCGCGATTTTATGCGGGCGATGAACTCGTAAATCATGTAAAAAAATGTATGAGTTTGTTCTAAAAAAGTCATCTCCACCCATTTTATGAATGACCGCTAATTGTAATATTGAAATTTGTGTAATTCGTGGTTTTTAAGGTAAACTCATGCATCATAAAAAATTTTGGATTGAGAAAAAAAATACCTTATATTCAAAAGCTCTGATTTAAAGGATATTAAGGAGGAAAAAAGTGAAAAAAGGCATTCATCCTGAATATAAATTAGGAACTGTAACCTGCGCCTGCGGCAACACCTTTCAGACGCGGTCGGTAATCGGTGATATGAAGGTGGAAATTTGCTCCAATTGTCATCCGTTTTTTACAGGCAAACAAAAACTGGTTGACTCTGCAGGACGCGTAGAAAAATTCTTACGTAAATATAACCGAAAATAAGCGCCCCTGTCGGGCGTCTGTTAAATTTTTTAATTAACGGGATGGTGTGCAAGTCAGATCATTCCGTTTTTTTTTATCCAATACCGGAAGGCATTTAAAAGTAAAAGGAATATTGTGGCCGCAAATAATGAAGAAAAAATAATGCCCGTTGGCGGGCAGGCGGTGATAGAGGGCGTAATGATGCGTTCTCCCAAGCGGATTGCCACAGCGGTACGGCGGGCCAACGGCAAAATCGAAGTAAAAGTTCAGGAATTTCAATCGCTTATTCAGCGCAAAAAATTCTGGAACATTCCTGTTTTCCGCGGCGCCATCACGCTGATTGAAGTAATGATTTTAGGTATTAAAACGCTGCAATGGTCGGCCGATAAGGCCATCGAAGACGAGCAAGCCGCGGAAGCAAAGAAAAACGGCAAAAAGAAAAAAACCGCTAAAGAGGGCATGTCAACCTTCCATGCGGCACTGTCCATCAGTCTGGCGCTGCTCATCGGTATCGGCGCCTTTTTTGCGCTGCCGCTTTATTTAACGACCAGTATTTTTAATATCGAAAAACAGGCGCTTTCCTTTAACCTGGTGGCGGGCTTGATTCGCATTTCCTTCTTTCTGCTCTATATCTGGGGTATCTCTTTTATGAAAGATGTGAAACGGTTGTTTGAATATCACGGTTCCGAGCACAAAACCGTTTTTGCTTTTGAGGATCATGTACAGCTTTCCGTGGAAAACGTAAAAAAATATTCCACCTACCATCCGCGCTGCGGCACCAGTTTTTTAATGATTGTGATGCTGGTTAGTCTGTTCTTTTTTGCCATCGTGGACACGATCATCATTTTGTGGACGGGACAGATTTCATTAACCATGCGTCTCCTGGTACATCTGCCGCTGATTCCGGTAGTGGGCGGTTTAAGCTACGAGGCGCTGAAGGCCTCGGCCAATAATATCGAAAACCCTTTGGTGCGCGCCTTAATTGCGCCCGGACTGTGGTTGCAGCATATCACTACCAGCGAACCGGACGAACAGCAAATGGAAGTTGGCATTGTCGCTCTGCAGGCCGCCCTGGGCGAAGACCTGAAGGAAGAATTAGCTGCCGAGCCGCTGGTACAATCGGAGGTGGTTTTTGAAACTGTTTAAACTATTATTAGTGAAACCGGTACTATGAAAGACAAAATCCTAAAATTAAAAGACCGTCTGAATGAACTGAACAAAGAACTTTCCTCGCCGGATATCCACAGCGATCAAAAACGCTATATGGAGGTATCGCGCGAACACAGCGAAATTTCAAAAGTCATGGAAATCGGCGAATCTTACCTGAAGGCATTGAGTGATTTCGAGGGCAATCAGGAAATCATCGACGCCGGCGAAGATCCTGATTTAGTGGAAATGGCCCGCGCCGAGCAGGATGAACTGCAAAGCCAAATCGAACGCTACGAAGATGAGCTGAAACTCCTGCTCATTCCCAAAGATCCCGATGATCACAAAAACGCCATTATGGAAATACGCGCCGGCACCGGCGGAGACGAGGCCGCTATTTTTGCCGGAGATTTATATCGCATGTACGTGCGCTTTTGCGAACGCCGCCACTTTAAAACCGAAATCATGAATTCCAACCCCTCGGAACGCGGCGGTTTTAAGGAAATTATCTTTTCCATTGAGGGACAAAATGTTTACGGTATATTGAAATATGAAAGCGGCGTGCACCGCGTGCAACGCGTGCCGGAAACAGAAACCCAGGGACGTATTCACACGTCGGCCGTGTCCGTGGTGGTGCTGCCGGAAGCGGAAGATGTGGATGTGCATCTTGATCCTAACGAGCTGCGTGTAGACGTGTTCCGTTCCAGCGGTCCCGGCGGCCAAAGCGTAAATACTACCGACTCCGCCGTACGCATCACACATTTGCCCACCGGCTTGGTGGTTACCTGCCAGGACGAAAAATCGCAATTGAAAAATAAAAATAAAGCGCTCAAAGTGCTGCGTTCGCGTTTGATGGATATGGCCATTTCCGAGCAGAATACGGAAATCGCCGCCAAACGTAAATCCATGGTTGGCAGCGGCGACCGCAGCGCCAAAATCCGCACCTACAATTTCCCGCAGGGACGCGTAACCGATCATCGTATCGGCTTGACGCTGTACAAACTGGACCGCATCATGGAGGGCGAAATCGAAGAATTAATTGAAGCCCTGCAGTTGGAAGAGCGCAGCAAGCGGCTGGAAGAAATGGTCGGGTAAGCTTTGTTCTGGAATAGCCGGTGATCAGAAAAAAGAAAACGGAAATCAGAAAATAGTTATTAGTCGTTCGTTAAGCGTTAGCGGTATGGGCGATTAAAAGCTGACGGCTGAGAGCTAATAGCTAACCGCGTAATGGAGCCTGTTTAGTATAATAATCCTAAAACAGTACAGAACACGCTTATGTCCGTAAAACGTGTAATTATCGTTGATGATGAACCGCTGGCCCGCGAGGGCCTTAAACTGGCCTTACAGAGCTGTGACGACGTACAGATTATCGCCGAATGTTCTAACGGCTTCGAAGCCATTGAAGCGCTGCGAAAACTAAAAACCGACGTATTGTTTTTGGATATCCAAATGCCCCAATTGAGCGGCTTTGACGTTCTGGAACTTTTAGGCGAAGAAGCCCCGCTTACCGTTTTTGTTACCGCTTATGATGAATATGCCGTAAAAGCCTTCGAAGCTCAGGCGCTGGACTATCTTTTAAAACCGGTGCAAGCCGAACGCCTTAAAACCACCTTGCGGCGTATCGACCGTTATCTGGAACGCGGTCAGAGGCCCGCTCCCGGATCTGCTCTAAAGGCTATGCCCTCCTCAATGCAGCCCTTAATGCGTATTTTGGTACGGGAACAGTCGCAGATAAAAATCATTCCCATCGACGAAGTTTTGTATCTGGAAGCGCAGGGCGACTATATTTCCATTTGCACCGCTTCGCAAAGCTACTTAAAATACGAACGCCTGTCTCAAATTGAGCGGCGCCTGGACAGCCAAAATTTTATACGCATACACCGTTCCTATATCGTAAATCTTGATTTTTTGAAGAAAATCGAGCCTTACAGCCGGGACAGCCGTCTGGCCGTTCTGCGCAACGGAAAACAACTGCCGGTAAGCCGCGCCGGATTTGAGCGCATTAAACAGGTTTTGTAACTTATACCATTTTCAGAAAGGATGCCGATGACCGATCAGGAGATGTTTAAACTGATTGCCAATGAGCTTGACCTGAAGCCCATTCAGGTGAGCCACACCATAGAACTGTTAGACGCCGGCAACACGGTGCCCTTTATTGCCCGTTACCGCAAGGAAGTGACCGGCTCGCTGGATGAAAATCAGATCCGCGCCATCGAAGATCGTATGCACTATTTACGCGCGCTGGAAGCCCGCAAAGAGACCATCTTAAAATCCATCGAAGAACAGGGCAAGATGACGCCGGAATTGGCGGCCAAAATAAAAGCCGTCGCTAAGTTGCAGGAGTTGGAAGACCTCTATCTGCCGTACAAACCCAAAAAGCGGACGCGGGCCACCGTAGCCAAAGAAAAAGGTCTTGAGCCTCTGGCCGAGCTGATTTTAAAACAGGAAACCACCAGCGGCACGCCGGAAGAGTACGCCGCACAGTTCATCAATGCCGAAAAAGAAGTAGAAAGCGTGGAACAGGCCATGCAGGGCGCCCGCGACATCGTAGCCGAAACGGTCAGCGACGACGCCGATGTGCGCAAAGCCGTGCGTGAGTTGACTTTTAAAGAAGGTCTGATCGAATCGGCCGTGCGCTCGGTGCAGGAGCGCACACCGTACGAAATGTACTATGAGTACAGCGAGCTGGTAAAACGTATCCCGCCGCACCGTATTTTGGCCATTAACCGCGGCGAAAAGGAAAGCGTGCTAAAAGTGAGCGTAACCGTGGACGAGCAAAAGGTCATTGCCGCTATCGAAAAACGCTATGTTACCAACGAGCGCAGTGTGTTTACCGGCCATCTTAAAACAGCGTTAAAAGACGCTTACCTGCGTCTGATTGCGCCTTCCATTCAGCGCGAAGTGCGCAGCGCCCTTACCGAAAAAGCGGACGAGCACGCCATCGGGGTTTTCGCGACCAATCTGAAAAATCTGCTCTTACAGCCGCCGGTGCGCGGTAAAATCATCATGGGCATCGACCCCGGATTCCGTACCGGCTGCAAAGTGGCCGTGATTGACCGTACGGGCAAATATCTGGAAGGGGCCACCATTTATCCCCATCCTCCGCAAAACCGCTATCTGGACGCCAAAGCAACGATCAGAGCGCTGGTCGATAAATACAACGTGGACATCATCGCCATCGGCAACGGTACGGCCAGCCGCGAAACCGAACAGTTGGCGGCAGAATTAATCGGCGAAATGCAAAATCAAAGCGAACTGCGCTATATCATTGTTAGCGAAGCCGGCGCCTCGGTTTACTCGGCCTCCAAAGTGGCTCAGCAGGAGTTCCCCGATTTGGAGGCGGCCATGCGCGGCAATATTTCCATTGCCCGCCGTCTTCAGGACCCGCTGGCCGAGCTGGTTAAAATCGATCCCAAAAGCATCGGCGTGGGGCTGTACCAGCACGACGTCAATCAGCGCCAGCTGGCTAAAGCGCTAACGCAGGTGGTGGAATCGGCGGTGAATATGGTAGGCGTGAATCTTAACACCGCCTCGGCTTCCCTGTTGCGTTACGTGTCCGGTTTAACTTCGCGCACGGCCGAAAGCATCGTCCGTCAGCGCGACCAGAACGGAGCGTTTAAAAACCGTGAACAGCTTAAAGACGTAGAGGGCATCGGCGAAATCGCTTTCCAGCAGGCCGCCGGATTCCTGCGCATCCCTGACGGCAATAATCCGCTGGACAACACCAGCATTCATCCGGAGTCTTACGGCGCCACGCAAAAACTTTTGGAACGTTTCGAAATAAGCGACGTCCGGCAGGAGGGAAAACTGCTGCGCCAGCGCATCAAAACGAGCGACGTTAGTTTACAGGAACTGCTCAGCGAACTGGACATGGGCGAACCGACCTTTTTCGATATTCTGGACAACCTCGAAAAGCCGGGTCTGGACCCGCGCGACGAACTGCCGCCGCCCATCTTTAAGAGCGATGTGCTAAAAATGGAAGATTTACGCGAAGGAATGACGCTCAAAGGAACCGTGCGTAATGTGGTAGATTTCGGCGCCTTCGTGGATATCGGCGTCAAACAGGACGGTTTGGTGCACGTCAGCCAAATGGGTAAAAAATACGTTAAAAATCCTATGGAAGTGGTGGCCGTAGGCGATGTGATCGACGTTAAAGTAGTCAGCATCGATCTGGAGCGCGGACGGATTGGGTTATCAATGGTGTTGTAGTTAAAATCCCTTTACGAACCTTTAAAAAGGTTCGTAAAAATAAAAACGCAAAAACTCAGCAAAACGTTACGAAGCTGTAAAAGCTTCGCAACAGCATAAAAAGATTCGCAACGGTGAGCGATTCTCCCGGAAAGCGTAAAAACATGGCAAACAAACTGCTTTTATTTGACATCGACGGCACGCTGTTATCGGCGCGGGGCATTCCGCGACGCGTTTTTTTACAGGTGATTCGCCAGCGCTTTCCGGACTACACAAATGGTGAAAGCCTGAAATTCTCCGGTCTGACCGATCCGCTGATTGCCCAAAAAATCCTGCAAATGAACCATTCCGATCACAGCGAAAACGAGCGGGTGGTAGAGCAATTAATCAATGATTTCCTCGATCGTTTAGATACGGAAATGCAGCATGGCGAAAAGCCACTGATATATCCCGGCGTAAACGCTTTGTTGCAATCCTGCCACAAAGCCACAAACTGTTATCTGGGTCTGGTCACCGGCAATATGGCGCTCGGCGCCGAGATCAAACTGCGGGCTGCCGGACTGCAAAAATACTTCCCGGTGGGCGCTTTCGGCAGCGACCGCAGCGATCGCAATCTGCTGCCGCCCATTGCTTTAAAGCGAGCAGCGGCATATTATGATATCACTTTTTCACCGGATAATGTCTGGATTATTGGCGACAGTGTGCACGATGTGCGTTGCGCCGTAAGCAACGGATTACATTCTTTGGCCGTGGCCACAGGACTCACTCCGGCAGATGAACTGGCTGCCGAGCACCCCGATATTTTAGTAGAAGATCTCAGCGATACAGAAAAGATTCTTACTCTGTTAGGCATCCGTTAAATAATAATTTGCCTTGTTCAAGCAAATATTCCCCTCTTTCTTGAATTGTATCTAAACGTTTGCCAAGTTCCATACGTCCTAAATAATAGAACGGTTATTTGTAGATTCGTTAATCGAATTCGTCCTGGCCAGTAGCATGCGAAAACAGGATGCAAAAATGCAGTGAACAACGAATTGCGCCCCGGGACATTGGAATCATTGTTTATCGGTAACAAACGGACTGTCTGCTTTGGAAGAGATTTACCGCACTTACAACCGACAATTATTGCAACTGGCTTACCGCATCACCGGCAATTGGGAAGCAGCCGCAGATGTAGTTCAGGATGTGTTTCTCAAGTTGTTCAAAGATGAAACGTCCCTGAGCGGAATACAGTCGCCGGAGCGCTGGCTAAAAAAAATTGTCGTCAATCAGGCGTTGGATCACAAGCGTTTATTGTGGCAGCGACTAAAACGCTACCTGGAAAATTGGGAGCTGCCGGGCGGGCCGTTCAAATCCGATTATGAAGAACAAGATCTGCTGCAACATATACTGCGGCGGCTCACACGCCGCGAACGAACGGTATTAGTTCTGCGTGATGTGGAGGGCTATGGAGTAGACGAGATCGCCGGGATGTTAAACATCAAAGAATCCACGGTGCGCGTTTTGTCCAAAACGGCGCGGGATAAATTTGCCAAACTTTATCGCGAGGAAATACAATGAATTGCCAGGAAGTACGCGACTATCTTTTAAACGCCGATTCGGCGCTGCCTGTAAACAAAGAAGCAGCCGATCATTTACAGCATTGCCCCTCTTGCCGCACCTATGCACAGCAGTTAAACGCCAGTTTGGATTGGCTTAAAACTCAGCCTGCTCCGGCCGTTCCGCCTGAGGTAAATAGACGCTTACATAGCAAGCTTTTCCCGACAAAACACAAAACTCGCTTGGTGCCGGCGCTGACGCTGGCTGTTTTGTTGGCAGTCATCGCCGCTTTGTTTACCTTACGACCGGCAAAACAGCCCCACTATCTTTCCGCAAATGAATTCAATATTGAATATATGGAATACCGCGGCGCGCCATTAACTAATCTGCAAATTGTAATCAACAAGAATTTTATTAATGTGTTTGTTACATCCGAAGGAGGTAAGAATCATGAATAAATTGAAAAACGTCCGTCCACTGTTGGTGGTTTTATTTATTTTATTGATTAGTTTAGCCGCGTCGGCTTGCTCCCCCAAAAAAGACGCTGCACCCCGCGTGGTGCAGTTGGACACCTATCTGATTTACGCCCGCGAGGACGGCCAGGCCGTGTCTGATCCCATTTTGCCGGGAGAATTCAGCGTAAAATTAGTGGAAGAAATATTCCCCACCCTTGAGAAGGTTTACGACAATCTACGCAGCACTTACGGATACACCGACTTTGTTCTGTCCGGGCAGGATCGCAGCTTTTTTCTTCCCGACCAAAAAGAAAACAAACTAGAATTTACACTGGATACGTTACAATGCGCCCTGCGTCTGCGCACACAAAACCAGCAAACGGAAATGGCTTTACGGCTGTTCGATTTTCAATCGCCGCAAAAAAACGTGTTTAAAAGCCGCTTGAATTTTGAAGGGCAAAAAACCATTGTGCTGGGAATGGGACAATCGTCGATGCCCAAACGTTCGGCCATGTTTTTAGTTATGCAGCCGGCGACTATTTCTGTAAACAGCGCACAGGAATTATCCGCCTTGCAAGATAAAGTGTTGGGCGATCTCAAGCATCAGGCCGATTTTTACGTACTTGCCAGAGATTTTCGACAACGCCTGCATCTGGCGGAAGACAAAGCCTCGCCCTTTTATCCTTTCCATTATGTACAGCAATTGGATACCTTCCCCCGGTTAATTAAACGCGTGCAACCCGATTTCCCCGAAACGGCATACAAAGAGAAACGCGAAGGTATGACAGTACTGCGTATTTTATTGGATGAAAACGGAGCACCGCTAAAGAGTGAGGTAGTAAAATCAGCCGGCAGCGATCTGGATCAGGCAGCTCAAGAGGCTGCCCTCAAAATGCGCTTTGCCGCGCCGCAGTACAAAGGCCAGCCCTGTAAAACGCTGATTACCATTCCCTATGTTTTCAGGTTGAAAGACATGGGCAAATTAAATAAAACCATCACCTCCGATAAACCGGTGCCCTTTATGGAATTGACACGCAAGCCCAAAATTGTGCACTACTCCGTCCCGGAATACCCTGAAAGCGCACGCAAAAAGGCCATTGAGGGAACGGTGGTAATTTTAGTTACCATCAATCGTGAGGGCCGCGTGGAACAAGCTACGGTGACAAAATCCGTTGACCCAGCCTTAGATAAGTCTGCGCTGACCGCTGCCCGGCAGTGTAAATTTTCTCCGCCCTATTTGAACGGGCATAAGGTAAAGGCAACGATGAACATCCCGTTTAAATTTAAATTGCAATAGGATTGTAGAGGAAAGAAAATAAAAATTAGAAAACAGGAGCCTCTGGCGGGAATTTTTCCTCTTCCCCTTGGAGGCTTTTTGGTTTTACGTTTACTCCTGCTTCCTGCTTCTTTTTTCTAAAATCTATTATAGCATCGCTGTAAAGGAAAAATAAGCGAAATAAAGGAGTAACCTCAAGGGCTGTTGTTATTTGCACTGTCATCGGATTAAATTTTGTATTTCAAGCCCATCCTCGTAGGGATGGATTATTGTAATTGTAACAGTTCAAAAGCTAAACCATTGGCATCCTCGTAGAGGATGCACCATCCAAGACGCTGCTTTGATTAATCATAAAAACAAATAATGGCTAAAACCGATCTCCCTTATTATGAATCCTCTACGAGGATTATCAGACTATATGAGCTGTTTTTTTACAATACTAAATCCTCTGCGAGGTTAAAAGGAATAGCTGAAAAAACAAGGGCTTTTCCGGCGTTGAGAATGATCGCATTAATAATGAATAACCCCGGCACAAATTTATAATACCGAGTATCGGCGCCCTGAGGAATTACACACGAGCATTTAAAAAAAAGCTATTGGGGATTGTTGGGGATATAAAAACCAATGCACCTTAAAAATATTTAACATGTCTAATCCGCTCGCCTTATGTTTTTGCACGGAAAGTCCGATATTATTTACATTCGCTTTATCATTAAAAAAATCTGCGGAGCAAGCAATGAAATACATACTCGGTTTTCGGCAATATTTACATTCAGCAAAATCCTATGACGACCTGAGGCACATCATCGAGGGACAAACAGAGCATTTTGCTCCTGAGCAAGGTTTTTTAACCATCGTCGCCCTGTGCGGTGACAATCCGCGCAGTTTTCTGGAGGAGAGCGGCCTGATAGCGCGGGTCGCCTTTTACGATTTCGCTCCATGGGAAGAGAGCGCACAGCGCGTGGCTCAGGTCTATAAAAAAAGTTTGTACAAAGTGCAGCGCGTACAAATAATTTACTACAACGAACAGCCCATGGGACTGACCTATCCTTTGGAACTGTTGGTACACATCGCCAATCTGTTAGAGGCCGAACATTTAGCAGTGAGTGATTCCGATTTTCAGCTTGATTACAGCGAAATCCGCCGTATATACGATTTTCATCTTTCCGTAGCAAAAGCCGACGAAAAGGTGATTACTTATCCCCGTCGCAATCCACGCAGTCTGGAAGCGGAAAAGTATCCCATCAACCGCTGGGCTATGGAAGACCTGGAGAATATGTATATTTACATGTTGTCTGATTTAAAAGTACTGGACAGCAAGCCCGACTTCCAGTCCGGTTTGAGCATCACCAGCCGGGCGGCTAATAAAATCTTAAATTTTGATAATGTGGGCAGTTGGATTGGCAACCTGCATATGGCCATTCAGGTCATCCGGGCGCACGGCCGGCTGGAAAAGGATTTTGAAGTAAAGACCAATTACCAGCATGAATCCACTATCAACTTTGACGTGCAGTGCGCCAAAATCGATCAGCTCTACCGCTACTATATGATTCCCCTGGCCAATATCGTGCAACTGGCGCTGGAACATCCCGAACGCTATTTAATGGAAGACTGGACCAATGGTAAAAGCAGGGAAGAAATAGCCGCCGACATCCATAAAATCGAAGAAATGAACAACCGCTATTTATTGGAGCAGAGAAAATAGTTTTAGGCGTAACACACGCTTACTTATGAGCACCGTTGGCGTACATTGATTCCGAGAAGCCATCCACATCGGCCAACGGTACGCGTCCCAAAAAATCCTTCGTGTGATCGGAAAAATACAGGTAGCCGTTAACGATTTTAACAGCATCCGTATGCATGGTGGGCAGCGGCCGCGAATCCAATCTGATGCCGGCGTTTAAATCATATCGTGTAATATATTGGTAAGGATAAGCACTATAAAGAGTATTCTCTTGAAGGGCCAGTGTTTCACCTGTCAGGACATCGGGAAAGGTTTCCAGCAAAGTGCCGCTGTAATCATATTCATATAGCCTGCTCTCTCTTTGATCCACGAAAAGGCGCTTATTGCGGGCTACTATCCCGCCAAAGTGTTTGTAATTAAAAGAAACAATGTTATTCAGGGAGTCGTTTTTCAAGTCAAAACGGTAAATAGTATAGAGATCGCCATCAGTTATAAAAATATAATCCGAATCGCTGCTCATATAATTTGCCCCGGCAAGAGAAACAATCTCCCTGTTGCTGCCGTCGCTTAAACGGTATTCATAAATCTTATTGGAGAAGCGATTCAGGTAATACAGGTAATCACCGCGCATATCAAAATCATTTACATAGGTATATTTCTCGTCGCTGATGTCCGACCAGCGCAGAACCACATAGCTGTTAACGTAGGGATAGCGGCACATAACCATAGTAGAATCAATTTCCAGTTGATTGCACCCTTTGAACAGGTAACGCACGGTTAGCGGAAAATAAAGCGTGCTTGCATCGACGCTAAAGATCATCTTAAACTGCACTCGCTGGCGGCCGTTGATGTCCGTAAATTGCGGAACCTGTTCGCAAATCAAGTGCAGCGTATCCTGCCGGTAGTAGCCAATCTGTACCATGATCATATTGCTGTCGGGCAAAATAAAATCGTCATTTGATTGCACGGTCAGCATGTCATAGCCGCTTTGGTTAATGCTGACCCGGGAGACCTCTTCCATAGAAGGAACTCCGGCGTTTTGCGGTCCTGTCGAAGTATTTTGGCAGGATACAATTAGCGCCGTCATTAGCGGCAGAATCAGATATTTCATCACTCTTTCCTTCCATTTTTAATGAAAAGGAGTATTTAAGCAAGTTCGATTTTATCCTCTAAATTGGGCACCATGCACAAAAATTCAAACGGCTCATTGCCGATGGTTCGGTACCAGTGCGGCACGCCCGCGGGAATGAGCAACACATTATCCTTCTGCACTTCGATGATTTGATCGCCGATGCCGATTTTAGCCCGGCCGCGCAACACCAACTGTTCATGCTCCACCGTATTGGTGTGTTTAGGCATGGAACCGCCGGGCTCAATGATGAAGCGGCGCATGGCAAAGTGGGGCGCTTCTGTGGAGCTAATCAGCACCTGTTTATAGGTTTTCGTTCCGGCTGTAACTGCTTCTCTGGGCACTTCGTCCATTGTTTTTACCAGCATGATTTCTCCTGCAAGCGATTTGAAATTGCTATCATTTATTTATTTCCAACAAACGACCATTTACTCCACTTTGTCATTTCGAATAAGCGAACAAAGTGAGCGACTGAGAAATCTTTCCTCACACTGCAAAGATTTCTCACCCCGCTGCCGTAAGGCATGCCTTCGGCATAAAGCGGGATTCGCCACGAAAGTGGCCCCTTTCCCGTAGGGACTACTTCGTAGCGGGGAAATGACGTAATGGAACTAACCCTGCATCCACTCCGCTATGGTCTGAGCCACTTCAACATTATCCAGATAACCGTAAAACTTATGGGGATTCAAATTGCCGTTGCCTCCGCCGCCCACATAGAAGGTGTAAATAAAATGGTCCACAATATCGGAAAGGTAATTCTGGCGAACCATTTCTTTAAAATTGTCCGCCAGGTCTTCATCGTGGGCCACAAAATCATCCATAGCGCTGAAATTGTGCCAGAGTCTGATGGATTTTGGATAAACGCCGTCATCAGGCTCGTGGGCGTCGTACAACTGTTGGCGGATGGCTTTTTCGCCCAGGGGCGCGCCCAGGGTAATAAAGAGATTCACTTTTTTACCCCATAAGCGTTTATATTCGCTCATGCGTGAAATTTTCCACAGCACATCATAAGCCACAATGGTGCCCATACTGTGTGCCACCAAACAGACGTCGTCGCCGTTTTCCAGCACCGGAACCAATATGGATTGCAGCCGCTCACGGATTAATGAGCCGACAAAGCGGTATTTGAAATAGGCGCCCATATCGGCCAACAAACCGTCTAAGATATTATCGCCCAAACCGAAAAAATTGACCACCGGGCTGGCTATATCAAACAGGTTATCCACCGCTCCCAGATCCTTGCGTTTCGAGCGCAGATCTTTGTAAGCCGTTTCGCTCTGTTCGCTTACACTGAACAGCATCTCCAGCGAACGATCATACGCCGCCAGGTCTTCTTCATACGGAAAATCCCAGTCCAAAAAATCGGTCATCAGCTTTTTCTTTTTCTCTTTGGCCCACAGAATTGCGTTGTTTACATCGCCGTAATAGGCCAGAGAAAAAGCGACCTCGGGATTATATTCCGCGCCAATACGGCTCAGACCATGTTCCAGCGCGCGGCGCAACAGTTGTACTTTTATTTCCTTACGCGGTTTTTCAGCCCGCCCGTGGATCAGGATTAATCTTTTAGCCATGCAATTCTCCTTGATTATTCATCTGCTCTGGTTCTGGCAATTCCTGTTGCCGGTTTGCTTATGTCCGGCGCATTCAACACATCCGCCAGCGGAACACGGCCGATGATTTGTTTGTCATAATCGGAAAAGTATAGATAATCGCGCCAAATTTTAACGGACTCAGCGTCTTCGCTCGGAGCCTTTTTATCGGCTAAAAATTGGTTGCTGCTCAAGTCGTACCGGCTGATTGCAGACCAATGACGTATGCTGAACAATTGATTATCGTAATATTCCAGAGCACTTATTGAAATATGAAAACCTTGTGTTAAAGATAACGTATCCAGAGAATTCCCCTGAAAATCATAACTATATAACATAGGGTAACTATAATTAGAAATCAGGTAAATTTTATCAGCGGCAGCCGCAACACCCAATATCTCATTATTTAAATCACCGGAACCTATATAAATTATTTCATACGACGTATCCGCCGTTAAATTATATTTGTAAATATTGTGATGATCCACATCCAAGAACACATAAGGATAGTCATAGCTGATAAAATCGCCGCCACAGTAATTCGAAAGTTCATAGGTCTTGGCAATTCGCATATCATATTTGTACAAACCGGCACAACCAAAGGGATGGAAGAAAAACAAGCTGTCGTCCAAGTCAAAATCCTGTACCGACGTGCCGTACGGCGGTAAAAGAAATTCATCCCAGTTCAAAAATACATCGCAGTTCAGGTAAGGATATTTCAGCATATTAACCGTGGAATCAAAGTCGGTGTAGCTGCAATCCGTAAAAATAAAACGTATCTTGAGCGGATAATAAATAACATGCGTATCCACAGGAAAGCGCAAATCGAACTTCAACAGGTAATGTTTCCCTTTGGCTTCATACTCTGCCGGTTGTTCAATTGCCACAAAAAAGGCGCCGTTTTTGATGTAGCCCGCCTGAATGCTTTTTATTGATTTGGAAGTGATAATGAGATCGCTGTTGTTGCGAATCTGCAAACTGTCGTAAGCGAATTGGGAAACCTGAAAATGATTCAATTCGTTATCTGTCGGCGGTAAATTGTCTTCAATTCCCGTACTGTTTTTTTTACAGGCGGTAAATAAAGTAAGGATTACGATAACTATAATACTGAAAAGTTTCGTTGTTCCATCCTTTCATGATTTTTAAAACACGGAGAAAAACACACCCAGAAAGCGCCGCATTCGTTTATGTAAGGCAATATCTTTTGAGGTATTTATTGAATCGGATTTAAGCTTTCCGCCATCGATATTCAGAAAATAACGTAAGTATTATAAACGAAAAAAAAGAAAATTGCAATGAAAAAATCATAAAAATTAAAATGCCCGAATCCTTGCTTCTTGACCTTGTCCGGACAACATCGTCATTGACGCCTTAGCTTAAAAAAACGCCAAATAGCGAATCCGTCCGCCAACGAGATTTCCAAAGGAGGAACCCTCCCCTAACCCCTCCAAAGGAGGGGGACTTGGATTTGAAATTTTTATTTAACTACAACTACTTTCCAATTATGGTCGCTTTGCGGATGAATCACTTTTAGCTTTTTTATATACTCCGTCAGAATGTTGCGGATTTCTTCATCGGATTTCCAAATGACCGGCGCATTTTGTGCATGAGCGGCAGACATGTGCCCCCCGCCGCCGGTAGCGCGATAACTGTTCAGGGCCACTGTGTACGTTTTGTCCGACGCAAGGGGCCGCCCTGTTTTTTGCATAATGATACCGCTAACCGTGTTGCCGCCGGGACGCACCTGAACGGTGTATTTGATCCCCTCGGCCATATCGTAATTATAGCCGGCCACCTTGGGATTGGCCGCCACTTTTCCGTTTTTAAGTATGTAGTAACGGACGGAGTAATTCAGGTAATCTTTAATCTGCTGTCCGGTCATTTTGACCACGTACAGAAAATTTTCGTAACGGTACATACCATACACATCTTTGATGCGGATTTTTCCGGGCGCTATTTTCAGATGGTCATTAAATGAGGCGGCAAAGGAAATATCGGCGCCGGTAGCGGCCATTTGCGCCTTGTTAACCAGTTCCACTAAAGGATTGTCGGCAAAGCGCGAGTCAGCGGTATTCAGTGTATCGGTTAGTTCGGCAATGGGCCGGCGAATATAATTTAACGTTTTATTATGATAATATTCCGTCAGTTGTTCAATCGCTGACGAAGACGATACATGGCGCATGGATTCCAGCCAGCCGCTTTTTTGCATAACCTGCCATTTTTTGCCTTCCTCTGATGTTTTTAAAACGATTTGCGCTATGCCCAGATTCCGTCCCCAGGAACCGGCATTTATCAAAAGCGGCTGTTTATCGTTTATCAGCTCTAACGGCGATCTTTGGTTTTGTTTGCTGATTTTTGGATAAGGACGATGCGAATGTCCGGCAAAAATAATATCGAATCCCGGCACCTGTTCGGCTACGAGTTTGGAAGCGTTTTCATTAGGCAGACCCAAAGCGGCGGTTTGTGCCACGCTGTATTCGGCCTCAAAACCGGCATGGAACAAACCGATCAGCACATCCACCTGCGGGCGCAAGACGGGCGCCCATTTTTGCGCCGTCTGAATCATATCCCGCCAGGTGATGCCCGGATACAACGTTTTATCCAGCCACATGGGAATACCGGGTGTGGTTAAACCAATGATGCCGATACGCAGGCCGTTTTTTTGTATGATTGTATACGGCTTAAAAAATGTACGCCCGTCGGGCAAAAGCGAATTAGCCGACAGCCAGGGGAATTGTGACTGGTTACGGCAGCGTAAGTAAACGAACAAGCCCTGTTCGATATCGTGGTTACCCACCGCCATGGCGTCGTAACCCATGTAATTTAAAGCTAAAATTAAGGAATTCGGCACGTTGGTTTTTATCTTGTTGAAATAGTAGACCAGAGGCGTACCCTGAATGAGATCGCCGCCGTCTAACAAAACTACATTTTTATGTTTCCGGCGGTACTCGATAACGCGTGTATAAATTTTAGCCAATCCGTAGTCGGCCGGTCGATCGGAAAAATAATCATAAGCCCGGATATGACCATGCACATCGGTGGTTTGCAGCACATACAGCGTATCGATTTGCTGCGCCGGCAGCAACACAGCAGAGAGCAGTACAAAAGTAATGCTGTATTGGATAGATTTTTTGAAATGCTTAAGTAAAAACATAATTAGTCAACTCCAAAATTATTTTAAATACCCCCTCCAATGTACTTTGTGTATCCTTTGGAAAAAATATTTTCCCTGGCAAAATAAACAAATCCCTTTTTATATTGCAATTTTAAATCTAAATTTGGTCAGAATTAACAATGTCATTTCCCCGCTACGAAGTAGTCCCTACGGGAAAGGGGCCACTTTCGTGGCGAATCCCGCTTTATGCCAAAGGCATGCCTTACGGCAGCGGGTGAGAAATCTATACAGTAGCATGAGTAAAGATTTCTCTCTTGCTCCCTTTGGTCACGCGTTCGAAATGACAGGAGGGGAGAGCGGGCGCGCGTTCGAAATGACAAATTGGGTTAAGCGGTTGCTTGTTCGAACTGACAGAAAAAGGAGAATAATTTGCCGGCCACATCAAGGCAACAGCTCGGTCAAAGGGGTGAACAGCTGGCTGCAGCATATTTGCAAAAAAAGGGACACACCCTCGTTGCCCGCAATTACCGCAGCGGCCGTTCGGAACTGGATATCGTCAGCACCATCGGACAAACATTAGTGGTAACGGAAGTGAAAAGTTTTGTTACGCCGCCGTTGGATGCGGCGGAATTTCGCGTGCACCTTCGTAAGCAACGCGCCTTGTTCCGCGGCGCTTACGGATTTTTACGTGAACATGCTCAATACAAGCAATTCGATCTACGCTTTGACGTAATTATCGTTAACTTCTCTGTTTATCCGGCAAACATCACCCATTACGAAGCCGCATTCTGGGATGAGCAGGGATGGGACGGAAACGGCTTCTGGCGGGAGCGCTTTTAATTGTGTTTATTTTATAACGGTATAAAAACAGACTAATTCTCCTGTGCTATCGGTGTTTGTTTTATTTTTCTTTCTTACCACGTAGTACACAGAGAAAATCAGATATTCTTTTATGCCTTATGGATTAGTACAATATATAGCAAGGCCTAACGTAATGTTAGATAATCAGTTTAAAGAATCTAAAAAATCTCCGTGCGCTCTGCGGTTATTATATTTCTTTTTTGACAAATGAGCACGCCGAGCACACTGAAAAAAAATATAAGATTATTTTAAGACCGCGTTTACTACCTTTTCTACATCAGACTGAATGGAACCAGGCATGGTCATATTGGCGGCAAAGGCCATCATACCGGCGTCTTCAAAAAACATTTTCATGCGGTACATGGATTCTACAATCACCGCTTTTACTCCGGCGCCATCCTGACGCAAAACAACCTCGAACGGATAGGCTCCGGCATAAGCGATGCCCGGACATTTGAAATCCTCGCGACTGTCATCACTGCCTTCTTTTACTATATCGAAAGACTTAGCTTCGATAGAGGGACTGCTTATTCCGAAGACAGCAATTTTCTTGTCCGGTAGAACCAGTTCAAATCCACTGCGGATTTTCCAATCACCATTACTGCTTTTAAAAGCCGTACGCAGTTTAGTCAGGGCTTCGTCAAAGGAAAGGGCTTTATTGGAAGCCAGCGTTTCAATTTTTTCCGAAAAGTCGCCGCCGGCCATCACACCCATGGTGCGGCCGATATAGCCTTCGTCGCGGATTTCACCATACTGTTTGTGGCTGACTGTTCCGGGCACAGCTTTTTCAACGATGCTACCCAGCTTGTGCAGATGCCCCGCCGCAAAGCTGAGATATTTTTCATCATCCATCAGAACGGTTCGCAGAATATTCAGGGGATTGACGACGCTTATATGCACTCCGGCCTCATCTTCAAAAACATTCAGGCGATCAACTAAGGCAAAAGGCGCCGTTTTATTGTTGAAGCCCAAAATTTTCCGGGCATATGTTGAATCAAATAGGATCATTACCTGTGCTGAATAGCCACAATTACCCGGTGAAGCGCTTGTAAGAAGGGATAGTACTTTTATCTTTTGACCGGCAAAAGCCGTCTGCAGATTTTGCAGCACTTTATCCTTGGGCTGCTGTACTTTGGTCAAAACATATTCATAAACACCCTGATCTTCCGCTACATCAGACTGCCCCCAAAGCGTAAAAGGAAGCGTCAGGCTTAAAAATAATATCACAATTACAGCTTTCATGAGATATTCCTTTTTCAGATTCTTCATATTAAAAATCCCCGCCGTTGTTAAACGTACGGGGATTGTAAATGTCTTTAGTTGTTCATGATTAAAAAGTGTAGCCTGCGCCGATGCTGACAGCGATGATATCCATATTATGTGTGCCGGGAACGGCGTCAGCGTATTGACCCAATTCAATATTGCGTTCCATTCCTTTAAGATATTCGAAACCGGCGTCGATGTTCAGGCTACCAAATTTAACCGTAGTTCCTGCCGTAACACCATAGTAGCTGATGCTCGGGAACAGGATATTATACGTCTCAGCGGGAGCCGGGGCTGGGTCGACATAAAAACCGCCGCGCAAGGCCAGCATCTGCATCAGCTGATATTCAGCGCCGAAACGCATCTGGGTAGCATCCTTCCAATACAGCTTAAACGTATCGTCTCCGGTCATTTTGGCTCCGGCAGCCCAGGCAGCATCTTTAAATTTAGTAGTAAACGTTTTTTCGCTTTCACTCCACTGGCTCCACTGGAAATCCATGGTCAAGGTTAATTTTTCGGTCGGTTTTACGGCAAAACCGCCGGCAACCCACATCGGCCAGGCCACATCGCGATCAAAGTCGCTTTTAGTGGCATAGCCAGCCGCAGCCATACCCGGATTTTCCGCATTACCGCTCATAGACACCTTGGTCTTAGTGCGGAAGGACAATCCCATACTAAAAAATTCGTTCACACGCAGCAGAGCGCCTAAAGTAACGCCGTAACCCAAACCGGTTGAACTTTCTGAATATTGCGCGAAATCCACCACATTGCCCATAGGATCGCGTAAGGCTGCCGGACGTTTCATATCAAACATACCGTAATAAACATTAGCGGCAATGCCCAGAGTTAATTTTTCTGTTGCCTGAAAAGAGACCGCCGGCGAGATATTAAACACGCCTATTTTGGACATCCACTTCAAGGATTTTCCGCCGCTAAAGGCCGCAAAATCGGCGCCGTCCCATTCGGACCCTAAGCCAGCCGGCACATAAGCGCCTAAGCCTATTTTCAACTTATCGGTTAGCAAGCACTGCCAGTAGGCCATCAGATTAGGCGAAATGTAATGGTTCATTTTGGTTTTTGTATCAATACCAAAGGCAGCCATCTTGTAGGTGCCCACAGGTATAACATCTGTAACAAAAGCGCCTACATAGGTACCCTCCAGATTGTACAGTCCGGCAGGATTCCAGTAAATAGCCGAATAATCATCCGCCAGCCCAACAAAAGCGCCGCCCATACCCAAAGCGCGCGGACCGATACTGTTTAGGCTCAGACCGTTTGCTAAAACACTGCCGCTCAAAATAAAAATGAAACCGAACAGAATGAATCGTTGTGCTGCTTTCCTCATGACTACTCCTTTTTGGTTGGTAATAAATTAATGAATTAAATCAGGACGTTTATTTTTAAATTGAACTGATTTCAGAAATTTTCTTCAACCTGTCTATTAGCCGATAACGCTCTGACATCAAACTTACCAGTGTTTGGGCCACCTGGCCCATCCAGTTATTTAAATGTAGCCTGGCCTTTCCCGATAAAACGGAAACAGACTGAAAGGCTGTCTGCAATGCATCGCTATCGATTTTATAAGCTGTCGCCAAATTTGTAACCTTCACTGCAGCCCGATCTTTTTCTTGCTGATTAGGAAAAAACTGCCCGGCTATTAAAAAAGAGTCAAAGCCTTTACCTGTGCGCATCTGAGCATGGGTGTAGAACAGGCCGGCATGACAAACAAAAAATTCCCCGTCCCGGTCGTTATCTTCAGCAATAGATTTCCACGATGTATGGCAGGCAGTAAGCCCTTTAGGGGATGTTTGAATCAAGCGGCAAAAATCACAGGAATTGCTTAACGCGGTTATTTTGTTTCCGTATTGATCAACGGTGATGCTGCCTAAAGATGCAATTTCTGCAAATACGTCCTGCAGCCCTTGTATGCAATGAATTGGAAACGATGCGGTAGTCAATTCCTCCGGGGATTGGCCCGGGCTCGTTTTACCGCTAACAATTGAAAGTATTTGTTCTTTGGGAAAGCGCCAATGCTGGCCGATTTTAATGCCATTCAGCCGACCGTCTTTTAACATGCGATATACCGTTGTACGATCGATATTCAAAGTTTCCTGAACTTGCTTAGCGGTGAGTAAGTCGTTCATGTATTGCCGTTGAATGTTTTAGTTTGCAATAGTCTGCAATAGCATTTTAACTATTGTGAAAATATTAATTAAAAATTTCAGAAGCAAGGAATTTTTAAAAAACATCCAAATATACGTTAAGAAGTAGAGCCTATCCATTATAACGGAATCGACGAACACTACAGGGCATTATTTTAAATTTTTATTGCTTTTGCGGCATTCTTATATAAATTATTGAAGACTCGTGATCTCTTTGGGAAATCCCAAATGCCGAATGACAGTCTTCAACAACGCGTTCAAGACCTGCAGGAAGAAAACAAAGATCTACGCGACAGCCTGAAGGAACTTTCTGTTTTAAACGATATCGCTATTGCCATCAGTTCTTCCCAATCTCTTGAGAAGATCATTGATTTAATTGTACGCAAGTGTATCCGCTATTTTAAGGTTGAGCAGGCTGCGGTACTGTTGCTGAATAAACAGGCCGACGACAACAACGCCTTCCGGACTATGGTGCGGGTTTCCGATCAAAGCGGACTGAACCTTCCCTACCGTTTAAACAACCAACCGACCGGTTGGATGCTGAGACACAAACAACCCTTGCTTATCAACAACTTTAAAGAAGACAAACGATTTACCCGCATTGCTGAAAGCGATATGCGGATCAACTCCCTTTTAAGCATTCCGTTATTATTAAAAGCGAAATTAACCGGCCTGATTTGCCTTTTTAATAAGAGGAACGGTACCGCTTTTATATTAGCAGATCAACGCTTGCTTTCCATCATCGCCAGCGAATCGGCACAGATCATCGAAAACGCCCGCCTGCAGCAGGCCGAAAAAGAATATCTGCGTACTCAGGAAGAACTACGCATGGCTGCGGCCATTCAAAAACAATTGCTGCCACGCTCCCAGCCCGATTTACCCGGATATGACGTCGCTGCGGTGAATATTCCGGCGCGCTCGGTGAGCGGAGATTATTATGATTTTATTCCGCTGCCAAATAAGCGGTTGGCGTTTTGCTTGGGTGACGTTTCCGGTAAGGGCATGCCGGCCGCGCTATTAACGGCCAATCTGCAGGCGACTTTGCGAGGCCAGGCCTTTTTGAATTCTTCCCCCGAACAATGAATCCGCTTTTCCAACACCCTTTTGTACAGCGCCACCAGTCCTGAAAAATTCGCCACGCTCTTTTACGGCATCATTGACGCCGCAACGCACCGGCTGACCTATTGCAACGCCGGCCACGATCCGCCCCTTTTACTGCCTGCGCATAGCCAGCCTCAACGCTTGCAAGGCGGCGGTGTTGTTCTGGGGGTTCTTCCTGACTTTGCCTATGAGGAAGATTCCGTTTCTATGGAAATAAACGACACCGTGCTTGTTTTCTCCGATGGGATTACCGAAGCCATGAATTCATCTGAAGAAGAATTCGGGGAAAGACGTTTGCTACTGGCATTACAGAATACAAAATCAGCCACGGCCGAGAACATTATTAAATTTATTCTGGAGGAAGTCCGGCGGCACGCAGGCGAAAGCTCTCAGGCAGACGATATGACTCTTTTAGTAATCAAACGCATATCATGAAGCATAAAAAAGGAACAACTTATGAAGATCAAAACAGAAGTAATCGATGATGTAGGTATCATCAGTCCCCACGGCAAGTTAATGGGGCAGCCCGATACGGAAGCCTTGCACAACGAGGTTAAGGCCATGTTGGGCGCTAATATTAAAAATATCGTAATCGACTTAAAACATGTGAATTGGATGAACAGCCTGGGCGTAGGCGTTCTCATGAGCAGCTACGCCAGCGTTCAAAACGCCGGCGGGAAACTGAAACTATCTTCTCTTACCGAAAAAGTGCGCAGTCTGATGCTGATCATGCAACTGGTTAAAGTATTCGAAATTTATGAGTCTCCTAAACAGGCTTTGAAAAGTTTTGATTAAACCGCAGTTTACATACGGAATTCAGACTCTGTTTCGCTACAACCCGCTCCGCGCCTCTTCCCGGAACGATAAAAAACTAAAAGACTTGTCTTGTATTCTAAGCATAGATTTAAAACTATAGCAATAAAGTGTTCCCTTGTACAGGAGGAATAGGCATGCCCAAAAAAACAATTATCCTGTTCATTTTTCTGGCCTTCCTGGGAATTCTGTTTCTGTTGCGGGATAAAATCATAATAGCCTTTTATTATTCCCGTGTTTTTCCACAAGAACATGTTGAAAAGCTCCCTCTGCCTGATTTAGACTCTGCCCTGGAACAAAAACTATCAACTTATTTAAAAGAACATTTTCAAGCACCGGAAGAATTCATCCTCAGCAAATTTGATCACCATGATATTGTGTTTTTAGGCGAAATGCACCGCGCCCGTCACGACCCGGAGTTGGTGCAGCGGTTAATTCCTCTGCTTTACAGAAACGGCATTTACAACCTGGGTATGGAATTCGCCTGCTATCGGGATCAGCCGGTTATTGATTCGTTGCTTGCAGCGCCCCGTTACGACCAGGCGATGGTCAATCGTATTCTGTTTAATTTTCTGATCACCCGGGGCTTTCATGAGTATGCGGATATTTTTGAAGCGGCCTGGCAACTGAACCGCAGTTTGCCCGATTCTGCACCAAAATTTCGCGTTGTGGGACTCAATGCCTTTACAGATTACAGCCATGTGCATAAGGAAGAGGACCTGCGCAATCGGGAAATCATGGCTAAAGTACATCCGGATGGATACGGAGACGAGGTAATGGCCAAAGTGGTGTTAAAGGAATTTGTGGAAAAACATAAAAAGGCCTTGATATACTGCGGTTTGCACCATGCTTTTACCCGTTACCAGCAGCCCTTATACAACAGAAGGAAAAAAACGTTTGAACGATTCATCAATAATCGCGCTGGAAATATTGTCTACCGGGCAATCGGCGATCGCGCGATTACCCTATGTTTACATGAGCCGTGGTTTAGCGCACAGGGCTGGGCGGCGCCTCAGGTATATCCGGTTGATGGCATCATCGACGCTTTGATGCATAAATTAGGGCCAAAATATTATCCGGTGGGCTTTAATACGCGCGGTACGCCCTTTGGCCAACTGCCGGGCGAATCCGGTTTATACAAATATGGTTATAACGATTTCAAACTAAGCGATTTATGCGACGGTTATATCTTTATCAAACCCCTTTATCAATTCCGGAACGTACGGCATATTCACGGCTTTATCAACGAGAGCAACGTTGAACTGGCGCGGCAGCGGGTAGAAAACGTTGCGCGTAAAAACAGCTTTTTGTGGATGCTCATCAGTCCGGCGGCTGTGGATACCATGTTTTACAGCTCGGCCAATACCGAATTGCTCTGCCGTCGGTTTTACTAAAAACTTAACCCTTTTAAGTGAGAATGATTACCTCATGGATACGCTATCTAAAAGCGAAAAACTATTCCGTGTAGCGGAACTTATAGGTATGGTAGCTTCTGTAACTGACATTACAGATGGCTGGATACGCAATGGCTATTCCTAAATCAATGCGGTGATGAAATACATTCAATCTCAATAGAGAACCTTTAAGAAAGAATACCTGGAGATGCCGGAGAAGTTCAATATTAAATACAATGTAAAAAATGATTGAGGATGAAAATATGTGATGACATACCACTCCTACGGAGTTTAACACAGGTAGGGGGCATCACATTGCTATAAGCATGACATCCCTACGGGATTATTAAAGAGGTTACCTGATGTTATCGTTTCAGCAATTAAACGAAGATGAATAAAATTATTGGCAAAACCATTTTTCACTACACAATACTTGAAAAGATAGGCCATGGCGGCATGGGTATAGTTTACATAGCACTAAAATGCCTAAAAAATCCCAAAATTCCCAACTCCGTTAGGAGTGCACTGCTTATAGAATCGATGCAAATAAAATAGAAAAACTCCATAGGAGTGTTAAGTTAATTTAGTGAGAATTAAAAATGGCAAATACATACACCCAAATTTATATTCAGATAGTGTTTGCGGTACAGGGGCGGCAAAATTTGATTCACAAGGAATACAAAGAAGAACTGCACAAGTACATCACCGGTATCATTCGTAACAAAAGACAAAAGCTGATTGCTATCAATAGCATGCCTGATCATATTCATATTTTTATTGGAATGAAACCGAGCATTGCGCTATCCGATCTTGTTCGCGACATCAAAAACAATTCGTCGAATTTTATAAACAAGAAAAATTGGATCCGAGGAAAATTCAATTGGCAGGAAGGTTTTGGGGCGTTTTCTTATGGGCATTCACAAATCGACGCGGTAGTGAAATATATTAAGTCTCAGGAAAAGCACCATGCAAAAAAGACGTTTAGAGAAGAATACCTTAAAATGCTGAATAAATTCAATGTTGAGTATGACATGAAATATCTTTTTACATGGATAGAGGATGAATGAGCATGTTGACATGCCGCTCCTGTGAAATTTGGAATAGGTAAGGCTTCGCATTGCTTTACTTCAACAAGCTTAGTACAGGCTCTGCGGGATTATCAGGGACTTTGCCTAGAGGTATTGTTTCAGACAACAAAGTAAGGGTTTGACGAATGATAGGTAAAACCATTTCTCACTACAAAATTATTGAAACGCTCGGCCAGGGTGGGATGGGCGTGGTCTACAAGGCAGAAGACACCAAACTCAAACGCACTGTCGCTCTCAAATTCCTGCCTCAGGAACTAACCCGCGATGCGGAAGCTAAAGAACGCTTTATCCGTGAAGCACGGGCTGCATCAACCCTTGAACACAACAATATCTGCAATATTCATGAAATTGATGAAACCGCAGACGGCCAGCTATTTATCGTCATGGCTTTTTACGAAGGGCAAACGTTAAAACAAAAAATCGATCAGGGACTCTTAGGAATCGATGAAGCCATCGATATTGCGCAACAAATTGCCCGGGGATTGCATAAGGCCCACCAACAAAATATTATCCACAGGGATATCAAACCGGCTAATATTTTACTCGACACTGACGGCGTGGTTAAAATCCTCGATTTTGGTTTAGCTAAATTAGCGGGACAGGCCCAGTTAACCAGAGATAACTCTACTTTGGGGACTGTGGCTTATATGTCACCGGAACAGATTAGCGGGTCAGAAGTCGATCAGCGATCGGACATTTGGTCACTTGGCGTCGTTTTATATGAAATGGTCACCGGACAACTGCCTTTTAAAGGCGAATACGAGCAAGCAATCATGTACTCAATTTTGAATGAGCAACCGAAACCGCCGACCGCAGTGCGCAGCTGCCTGCCGATAGAGTTGGAACGGATCATCTTAAAGGCTCTGGCCCAAAATTCCGATGAGCGCTACCAGCACATGGATGAAATCATCACGGAATTGAAAGCCATCCAAAAAAGCGGCACATCTGTTCCTTCCCGGCAAAAAGAAAAGGAAAAACCACGGAGTTTTCTGAAAACAGGGACAGCTTCACTTCTTATTCTATTGATTATCGCAGCCGGTTTTATCCTTGGAAAGTATGTGTTCTTTAAGCCGGCTGTCGGCTCGGCGCCGTTACCAATTGCCGTGATTAATTTTGAAAATATAACCGGAGAGGCGCAATACGATTATCTGAGAACCGCTATCCCCAATCTTTTAATCAGTAAACTGGAGCAGTCACATTTTCTGCGGGTGACCACCTGGGAGCGCATGCACGACCTGCTACAACAAATGGGAAAACCGAAAGTGGAAACCATTGATAAAAATCTGGGCTTTGAATTATGCCGCAGGGATAGTGTAAACTTCATCGTTCTGGGTAGCTTCACCAAAGCCGGAAATGTATTTGCCACCGACGTTAAAGTGCTGGATGTGCAAAGTAAACGCTTGTTGAAAAGCGCCAGCGCACGAGGCGAAGGCGCCGGCAGCATTTTAAAATCGCAAATTGACCAGTTAAGCGAGCAAATTATCCGTGGCATAGGTATTTTCCCAAAAAAGGAAAAACTTGAACCCCAAATATCCGTTGCTGAAATCACTACCAATTCTTTAAAGGCTTATCGTTATTACCTGAAAGCTACAAGCGCTTTTTAAAATGGGAATTCTAAAGAAGCGAAAGAATATTGTCACAAGGCAATTGAAACGGACTCTACCTTTGCCTTGGCCTATGTGATGCTCTATCTGGCGAGTACTGATCCGCAAGTTGAAATGGAAGCATTAGAACAGGCGCATAAATATGTTCACAAAGCAGGTAAAAAATGGCAATACTGGATAAACGGCTTTTATGCCCTTGGTATTGAAAATAATACGAAAAGGAGCCTGGAACTCTTCATGAAAATGACCGAAGAATTCCCCCGGGAAAAAACTGCCCATCTTACGCTCGGCTGGATTTTGTACAGACGTGGGGATACTGATCAGGCCATAACTTTTTTGAAACGGGCTGTAAATTTAGACCCTCAATATAGCGCTGCACTAAACTTACTCGGCTATGCTTTTCTCGAAAAAGGGAATTTTGAAAAAGCGCGTGACTATTTTCAAAAATATATGAATGCTTACCCCAAGGAGCCCAATCCCTACGATTCGATGGGTGATATGTTTTTCGTCATGGGGTGGATCGATGAAGCTCAGACCTATTATCGCAAAACCCTTCAGCTTAAAGCGGATTTTAGTTCCGGGAGGAAGATCGCCTACCTGCTTGCTGTGCAGGAAAACTATCCTTCTGCGCTGGAAGCCATCGATCACTATTATTTAAGTAAAAAGTCTGCTGACGCCCAGGCTACAGGTTATTTGTATAAAGGACTCTATTTTTACTGGCTGAGACAAATGAATAGTTCCCTTAAGGAATTATCTCAGGCCCTTCAATTGGCAGAATCCCGAAAGCTTCAGACAACGACGCGCTATGCCAGGTGGTTGAAAATCTGGGTTTTCACTGCACAGGATCGCTTACAATATGCCCGCCGGCAGGCCAAACAGTGGTACGATTCATTTGAGCAAAATCAAAACGTGGAACAGCTATTCTTAAATAAATTGGAATATCAATTTGCGCTGGGTCTGATCGATTTAAAAGAAGTAAAAGCGGATTCGGCACAAACCCGTCTGGCGGTGATGCAAAGTTTCCTGACTGAAATCAAAAATTTCAGATTAAAAGAAAGAGCAGAATTTCACTGCCAGCTACTCAAAGGAGAACTACTTTACCAGCAAAAAAGTTACGAGGCGGCAATCGAGGTTGCTCTCCGGGTTACGCAATTACGACATCAGGCATTCGATCTGGATCCAACAATTGAATTTATCTTCCATACCAATATCCCGCCGCTACATGATTTATTAGCCTGCGTGTACCGAAGACAAGGGAAATTGCAGGAAGCCATTAGTGCGTATGAAAATCTGATGAATAAAGATTCAAGCGGGTCTTATCGCTTTTTGGTGCATCCCCTTTAACATTTTCGCCTGGCACGGCTTTACGATCAAAAAGGGTGGATTGGAAAAGCTATCGATCAATATCAAACATTTTTGCAGATCACAAAGAACGCTGATGCATTCGCAGCGGAGCGGAATGTAGCAATGTCAAACTATGCCAAATTAAGCGGCAAAAGATAGAATTTGCTTTTTGGCAATTCTATTAAAGATTTTCCTTGACGTTCAACAAGCTAATAATGCTATATGTAAGTCTGCTCTGAAAACCAGTTTTTGTTATTTCGAACGCAGTGAGAAATCTTATATCCTCAATAAAAACAATAGATTTCTCGTCGCCTTGCTCCTCGCGGCAAAGGCCGTCCCGTTTTCCGCCACGGAGTGATCCCTACGGGAAAGGAACCACTTCGTGGTGGGAAAATGACAGTGAGAGACCTTTTTAGAGTGAACTCATATGTTTAACGTCCATAAAATGCCATGTAATATGAGAAATAATCACATCCGTCCTAAATAATATGCAAATGCGGGATCAATTTCATAAATTTGCTC